>CACIRJ010000001.1 GCA_902588975.1 uncultured Pelagibacteraceae bacterium
TTTATTTTATCTTTCCCATTTGTTGCTGCATTTATGTATTTGTTACATGGTTTATTAAACATTTACCTACGTGATCCGTTTTTAAAATATATTGGAGTTATGGGATGATCGAAGGAATACTAATTGGGTTATCAACTGCGCTATCATTAACGAATATTTTAATGGTGATGGTTGGATGTTTTGCAGGAACAATAATTGGAATGTTACCAGGACTTGGTCCAATGACTGCAATAGCATTAATGATACCAATTACTTACGGCTTTGATCCTTCAACAGGTTTAATTTTAATGGCAGGTGTTTATTATGGAGCAGTATTTGGAGGATCTACATCTTCTATTTTATTAAATGCTCCTGGAATACCAGGAACTGTTGCTACTGCATTTGATGGTTATCCAATGGCACAACAAGGAAAAGCTGGTAAAGCTTTAGCGATAGCAGCCTATAGTTCATTTGCTGGAGGAACAATTTCTGCAATATTTTTATTAGTTGCGGCTCCTAGTTTGTCAAAAGTAAGTTTAGCTTTTAGGTCACCTGACTATTTTGCACTAATGATTTTAGGTTTAACCGCCATTTCTGCATTCTCATCTAAAGGACAGTTTTTAAAAGCAATGATGATGGTAGTTTTAGGATTAATGTTAGCAACTGTAGGACAAGACTCTTTGTCAGATATAACAAGATTTACTTTTAACAATATGAATTTAACTGATGGAATAAGCTTTGTATTAATTGTCATGGCTACATTTGCAATGAGTGAAGCTCTGACGATTATTTTTAGAGGGAAAGATCCAAACAGAGCAGCAAAACAAATCTCATTAACAGAACTAGGCTCAATCAAAGTAAATAAAGAAGAAACCATCAAAATGGCTAAAACAATACCTAGGTCCTCAATACTTGGTTTCTTAATTGGCGTTTTACCTGGTGCAGGCGCAACAATTGCATCCTTCTTAGCATATGGAATGGAAAGAAATTATGTAAATGAGGAAGAAAAACAAAAGTTTGGAAAAGGAAGCGTTCATGGTTTATCAGCACCAGAGACAGCAAATAATGCGGCTTGCTCTGGTTCATTTGTTCCATTGCTAACATTAGGAATTCCAGGAAGCGGTACAACTGCAGTTATGCTTGGAGCCCTTTTAGGATTTGGTATTCAGCCAGGACCAAGACTTTATCAAACTAACCCTGAAATATTCTGGTCAGTTATAATGTCAATGTACATTGGCATGGTCGTGCTTTTAATTTTAAATTTACCTTTAATACCTTATATCGCTAGAATTTTAGCAGTACCTAGAAATTATTTAATTCCTTTAATTTTATTTTTTTCAGTAACAGGAATATATCTAATGTCGTTTAATAATTTCGATATTTTTTTAATGATAGGTATTGCGCTGGTTGCAACTTTTTTAAGACTCTATGATTTTCCCATGCCACCTTTAATATTAGCTTTTGTACTAGGTGGATTAATGGAGGAAACATTGAGAAGGTCACTTTTAATAAGTGATGGTTCGCCTAATTTTTTATGGGATAGGCCAATAACACTCATAATATTATTGATCACAATCACAATTGTTGGTTGGCAAATTTTTTCAACTTTTAGAAAAAAAAGTTAAATATAAATTTTATCAGCTAGACCGTAGCAAAGAATTCCACTTAGCACTGTTAAAATTCCTGATGCGATGACACCTTCACTATTTGTTTTTTCGTTATGTCCAAGCTTATTGATATAAATTGTATATATCCCAATTAACAAATATAAAACGTTTTGAGCAAAAATTAATGTAAAGAAACCCCATGTTCCTGCCAAACCATCTGCTTTAATTAACATTATGTATAGTGCTACTAAAACTGATGCAATAAACGGTGCTCCAAAAAATCTAACCATCACAGCTGCAGAATGATCTATATTGTATTGATCTAAAAATGATTTTGTTGCTACCACTGTTCTAAAAGCATAAACAGCGTAAACGATAAAATGGAAGATAAAAATACTTAAATAAATTACTCCATTAAATTTATCTAACATGTTTTGATTTTATAAGATTCCTTTGTAGTTTTCAATTATCTTATCCCAAAGAAAATTTTCGGAATGACTTTTGCACTCTTTTCCAAACTCAATATATTTATTACCTTCAAATAAACTATCTATACTTAAATAAATTTCATCTAGACTATTACCATCACAAATTAATCCCGTTTTATTATGAACAATTGCATCAGAAGCACCACCATCTTTACCACCTATAGATGGAATCCCATATTGTGCGGCCTCAATAAAAGAAATTCCAAAGCCCTCAACTGAAGATTTGTGAATTATTGAGGGCATTATAAAAATATTGGATTTTGCTATTAGTGCATTTTTTAATTCATTAGAGATATCACTTAAAAAAACTACATATTTATCAAGTTTTAGTTCTATAACTAATTTTTTCAAATTTTCCTCTTCATCTCCATATCCTATGCAAGTGTAAGTAATATCAGGATATTTCTCTTTTAAATTCCGAATAGCCATTATAACTTTTTCATGATTTTTTCTTTTGTCAAATCTAGAAACAGTAATTAGCCTTTGTTTTTTTCCTCTTAGCATTTCTTCTGCTTGTTTAAGGTCATCTTTTGAAATTTCTTCAACAGGATCTACACCTGGATTTATGACTATTAATCTTTTTTCTTCAACTCCGAGACTAACTGCTAAATTTTTCGTAAAGTTTGAGTTTGCTACTACATGGTCAACATTATTTAAAACTTCTAAAACTTTTTTGTTTAATCTAGATCCTTTAGGATGATTAATTTCTTTAGAATGAATTAAACATATTTTCTTTTTTGGGGATTTTATAAGTTCTAAACTTTTCCAGTGATCTGCAATGATACAATTTACATTTTTATTTTCATTTAAATATTCATTTATTAGTAGAGATTTTCTATATTTTCTTAATAATTTAATTCCACTAACTCTTTCAATTGTAAAAGAAACTTTATCATCAAACTTTTTATGATCTTCGTGGTAATCTGCAAAAACTTTAACCATATCTAAATTTGATAAAGATCTTGCTAATCCCCACATTAAATTTTGCATACCACCAACATCGGGTGGAAAAGTTCTAGTTATTATTAAATACATTAATTAGATGACCACTTAATACCACAACCCATACTTGGGAATTGTTCTTCAGGACCTTTGCCTGTTTCTGAAACTTGTTTCATAGCAATAAATAAATCACTGTCTCCTGATCTAACAGGTTTTAGTTCTCTTAATTCTCTTATTCTTCCTCTATATTGAAGACCAAAATCTTTATCATATCCAAAAAAATCTGGAGTACATACAGCATCATATTTTTTTGCAATGTCTTGTGTTTCATCAATCAGGTAAGGAAAATTAAACTTGTGTTTAATTGCAAACTCTATCATTTTTTCAAAAGAGTCTTCTGGATAATTAATTGGATCATTAGAGCATATTGCAACTGAATTTATTCCTAAATCACCAAGCTTAGTACAGTCCTCCACTACATCTCTAATAATTGCTTTTACATATGGACAATGATTACAAATAAACATTACCAATGTTCCATTTTCACCTTTGATATCATTTAATGATATTAATTTGTTTTCTGTAGATTTTAATTCAAAGTTTTCTGCTTTTTTTCCAAAATCACATACTGGTGTTTTAATAGGCATAATGTAATAATATATAAGTTATGTTTTACGATTTAAAAGATAAAAAACCAAAAAACTCTGGCGAAAATTGGGTAGCACCAAATGCAACTATAATTGGTGATGTCACATTAGAAAAAAACTCCAGCGTTTGGTTTAATGCTGTAATTAGAGGGGATAATGAAAACATTCATGTTGGAGAAGGTTCAAATGTTCAAGATGGGAGTGTTTTACATACTGACCCAGGCTGTCCTTTAAAAATTGGTAAAGACGTAACTATAGGTCATATCGTTATGCTTCATGGATGTACAATTGGAGACAATAGTTTAATAGGTATTGGAGCTGTAATTTTAAATAATGCAAAAATAGGTAAAAACTGCATCATTGGTGCAAAAGCATTAATAACTGAAAACAAAGAAATTCCAGATAACTCATTAGTAGTTGGAGCACCTGGTAGAGTAGTAAGAAAACTTACAGACGAAGAGATAGGTAAAATTACTGAGAACGCAAAACATTACCAAGATAATTGGAAAAGATACGTAAAAACTGTTTTTTAATATGCCAGCAGGGTATGTAATTGCACAATTAAGAGTAACTAATCCAGAAAATTATAAAGAGTACATTGAAAAAGTTAATCCAATTGTAAAAAAATTTGATGGAGAGTTTTTGGTAAGAAATGGTGAGTATCAAATATTTGATGGTGAAACTAAATTTCCAAGAATAATAGTTCTAAAATTTCCAAGCTATGAGAGAGCTCTTGAGTGGTATAATTCGGAAGAATATAAACCTATAAAACAGATTAGACTCGATAATTCTGAAGGTACAAATATAATAATTAGAGGATTATGAAAAAAATTGTTACTTTAATACCAAGTGCAACAGAAATAGTCGCATTTCTTGGAATGAAGGAGTCTATTGTTGGAAGATCTCATGAATGTGATTATCCAAAAGATTTAAAAAAAATAATTAAGTTAACTTCACCAAAAATAAATGTTGATGGATCAAGTGAGGAAATTCATAAGCAGATTAATAAAATATTAGAAAATTCTTTATCTGTATATAAAGTAGATATTAAAGAATTAAAAAAATTAGAACCAGATGTTGTTATAACTCAAGCACAATGTGAAGTGTGTGCAGTGAGTCTTTCTGAGGTAGAACAAATAGTCACAAATCATCTAAATGAAAAAACCAAAATTATATCTCTTCAGCCAAATACTCTAAATGAAATATTTGATGATATTTATAGAGTTTCACATGGTTTGAATTTAAAAAAAGCAAGAACAGATAGTTTAATTAAACCCTTAAAAGAAAAAATAGAAAATATTGAAATTTTGAGTTCAAAACAAAATAGATATACAGTTGCATGCATTGAATGGATTGATCCCTTAATGGCTGCAGGAAATTGGATACCAGAAATGGTAAAAATGTCTGGTGGTGAAGATATTTTTGGAAAAAAAGGTAAAGATTCTCATTGGATAAAATTTGATGAAATTGAAAAAAAAGATCCAGAAATAATAATATTTCTACCATGTGGATATGATATTAAGAAAACAAGTACAGAGGTTAAACTATTGTTTGATAAAGATGCTAAATGGAAAAATCTCAAAGCTTATAAAAATAAAAAAATATTTATTGTTGATGGAAATCAATTTTTTAATAGACCTGGACCAAGAATTATAGACTCTCTTGAAATATTTGCTGAAGTTATTCATCCTGATATATTTAATTTTAATCATGAAATTTCAGGATGGATAAATTATTTTAAAACTAAATAAAATAAATATTTTTTAATGTTAATTTTATTTGAATATTTTAGCTAATCTTTTAATGTTAATATATTAAATGATAGTTTTAATTTAGGAAATCTTTTATTTATAATTATCTTAATTTTTTCAAATGAAGCTTTATGTATTTTCTTTTCTATAACTGAATTAAAATCTTTCTTTCCATTTACTATTTTAGCTGCACCACAATCTTCATGATTAATTACTATTAATTTATTAATATTATGCAACTTAATAGAAGTTGATAAATTATCCAAAAAGGTTGATTGCCATTTTTTAAATTTTTTAGAAGTTACACCGATGGCCGCTCCAGCAATTGTAAATGAGCTATATTTTCCAGTTAATTTCTTTTTTTTTAAATAATTAAAAACTTTTGGCTGAAACCTCGGATCAATACACGACAAAACCATAGCTTCATATTTTTTCATTACGGTACCAACCAAGTATCTTTACTATTATCAATATCAAATCTAGCTCTTCTATGACCTTTTGCAGCTAAATATAACCACTCAATGGATTTAATTTTACACTGTATAACAGTAAAGTTTTTATATCCTTCTTCGCTTTGTTCTTTTGTATAATCAAAATTATCTAATTCAGGTTTTAAACCAGATGTTGGAATATCAGACTCTGTACCTGGTCCATTATCTACTAAGTAACATTTACGACTTATATGTTTAGTTTTTTCCCAAGATTGTTTTGTTATATCATTATTGTGATTGATAATTGCTTCAACTTTTAATCTAACCTGAATTTTTTCATCTTTATCATAAAATAACATCGATGAATTTGGGTTTTTTTCTAAGATTTTAATTTTATCAGATCTAATGTCACTGTGGAATTGCACTAAATTATTCAGTTCATCTGATTTTCTAAGAACAACAATCCTACTTTCAATATTGTCTTCACTTCCACATGAAAATACAGGTATTCTAAAGGGAGACGATCTATTAGTTACTGCATCAGTTAACATTAACCAAATTTTCTTTTTTATTTCGGAAAAATCCTCGTAGTAGGGAACAGTGGTAGACACAATTATTTTTTCTTTTTTAATCTAGCTATTAAACTTGAGCTATCCCAACGGTTTCCACCCATTTTTTGAACTTCAGCATAATAACCATCAACAATTTCAGTTACTGGTACAGGCGAACCATTTCTTTTTGCTTCTTCAATACAAATTTTTAAATCTTTTCTCATCCAATCTACAGCAAAACCATAATCAAATTTATCAGCCACCATAGTTTTATATCTATTTTCCATTTGCCAAGATTGAGCTGCACCTTTTGAAATAGTTTCCATAACTTTATCCATATCTAAACCTGCATTTATTCCAAAATTTACTGCTTCTGATAATCCTTGAACCAAACCTCCTATACACATTTGATTAACCATTTTTGTTAATTGTCCACTACCTGATGGTCCAATCAAAGTTACTTTTTTACTATAACAATCAATTATTGGCTCTGCTTTTTTAAAATCACTACCATCTCCACCAACCATGACAGTTAAAATTCCACCTTCAGCACCTGATTGTCCTCCTGATATAGGAGCATCTAAAAAACCAAATCCTTTATCTTTTGCAGCTTTATAAAGTTCTCTAGAAATTTCAGCAGAGACTGTTGAATTATCTATATATACGCATCCCTCTTTAGCATTATGAAATAACCCATTATCACCTAAAGAGACTTGTCTTAAGTCATCATCATTTCCAACACACGTAAAAATAAAATCAGCATCTTTAGCAGCTTCAGATGGTGTATCAGCCATATTACCTTTGTATTCACCAATCCACTTTTCTGCTTTTGATTTTGTTCTGTTAAAAACAGTTACATTATGTCCTGCTTTTGATATATATCCTGCCATTGGATAACCCATTACACCAAGACCTATGAAAGCAACTTTAGAAGTCATATTTTTTTATGTTTAAAAATTTAAGTTTAAAAGTAATTGTATTTGGATTTATATTTACATTTTTTTCAAGCTTTGGACAGAGTTTTTTTCTTGGAATATTCAATACAAGTATAAGAGAGACGCTCTCGATAACTCATGGACAATTTGGCTCAATATATGCATCTGCAACATTGTGCAGTAGTTTACTGCTTATATGGGTTGGAAAGAAAATTGACGATATAAATATTTTCCGATTTGCAATCTATGTAACATTACTTTTATCTTTTTCCTGTTTTTTCTTTTCAAAAATTTCATCGATAGTTTTTTTATTCATTGCAATTTTTTTAATGAGATTTTCAGGACAGGGAATGATGTCTCATACTGCAACAACAACAGTTTCAAGATATTTTACAAAATCACGGGGTAGAGCATTAAGTATTTGTTGGTTTGGTTTATCTAGTGCTGAATTTATTTTACCTGTTTTAATGGTATTTTTGTTGTCATTAACGACTTGGCAAAATATTTGGACTGTAATTGCAATATTAATTTTAATATTTTTACCTATTGCATCATTCTTCTTAGTTCGAACTGTTAAACTAGATACGAGAGAAAGTACTCAAGGTGAAGAATTTAAAGAGGAAAATATTAAGCAATGGAAAAGAATTGAAGTAATAAAAGATTACAAATTTTATATAGTAAGCATGAATATGCTGGCCATGCCTTGGATTGCAACTGGCGTATTTGTTTATCAATCATTTATTACTGAATCTAAAAACTGGGGACCATTTGTAATTGCTCAGTCTTTTATGTCTTATTCAGTATTTTCAGTAATTACACTTTTAATATCTGGTTTTTTAATTGATAAATTTACAAGTCGAAAACTTTTAATTTTTATGAATATTCCTTTATTTCTATCTACTTTTGTAATTATTTATTTTGATGCACAATATACTGCATTTATATTTTTAGGTTTAATTGGAATATCAAATGGTTTGGCAAACGTTTTGGGGTCTTCTACTTGGGCTGAGGTTTATGGGGTAAAGCATATTGGATCTATTAAAGCTTTGACCACTGCACTTATGGTTTTTTCAACAGCTTTCGGAACTGCTCTTTTTGGTATTTTAATTGATATCGGATTTTCAATTGAGAAAATTGCTATAATATCTGCACTTTATATACTTATTTCTTTTATTCTTCTTTTTTTAGTTAGAAAAAAATTAAATCCAATTTTATTATAAAACACTTGATTTTGTTGATCTTGGAGTATATTTAATCGCCCATGGCAAGAGTTACCGTTGAAGACTGTATAGACAAAGTAGATAGCCCTTATGAATTAGTTTTGGTTGCTAAAGAAAGAGCTACTCAACTTAATTCAGGAATTGAACCTACATTAGATAGAGATAACGACAAACACACAGTTATTGCTTTAAGAGAAATAGCTGAAGAAACAATTAAAGTTCCAGATTTAACAGAGGCTGCAGTTTACAAACTAAGAAAACATGTAGAACAAATTGATGATACTGCTGAAGAAGATGAAGATATTGGTGATGATTTTGAGAATCAATATAAAGGTGAAATTTCAAAGAGTGGCGTACCTATTCTTCCTTCTAAAAGAGCTAGAAAAATTCCCGAAAAAATTCAAGTTTCAAAAGAGGATCTTGCTGAATTATCGCCTTCAGCTCAATCTGATGTTAATGTAGAAGCTTCAAGTGAGGCTGAAGAGAATGATGACGTTTCACTAGATCAAGTTTCAGAAGCAGAAGAACAAGTTTCAGATAACGTAAGCGACGAAGAAAATAATTCTTAATTAAGAAAACTCTTTTAATATTTGTTCCCTGTGTTCATCAAGATCAGGAATGTCCCCTCTAGTACTTTTATCTTCGTATGAAGACATTTTTATAGGATTGCCTGCTAATCTAAAATCACCAACTACTTTATGATAGGCTTTAACAATCATGTTTCTTGCTTCGACTTGAGGATTTTCTACCGCTTCTTTAATATTAAATATCGGTCCACAAGGTATCTTTAATTTTTCCATTTCACTTACCCATTCAGAGGTATTTTTTGAAGAAAGTTTATCTTCAAAAATTGATTTTAGTTCATTCATATTTTCACATCTGAGTGAATTGGTATTAAATCTTTTATCACTGACCATTTCAGGTATTCCCAATACTTCACAAAGTTTTTCATATAATTTATCGTTACCAGCAGCAATGATTATA
This sequence comes from uncultured Pelagibacteraceae bacterium, assembly GCA_902588975.1. Taxonomy (GTDB): domain Bacteria; phylum Pseudomonadota; class Alphaproteobacteria; order Pelagibacterales; family Pelagibacteraceae; genus Pelagibacter. The sequence continues at coordinate 9,536 of CACIRJ010000001.1, forward strand.
TAACTATCTTTTGTTTTAAATGCCTCAAACGGAGCGATTGAAGGATGTCTTGATCCCATCGGTTTAGGAATTTCATTTTTAGATAAATATCTTGCAATTGCATTTTCTAAAATCGCAATTTGGCAGTCTAACATTGAAACATCTATAAACATTCCCTTGCCTGTTTTTTGTCTATCATACAAAGCTGCATTAATTCCGATTGCAGTAAAAAGGCCCGCTGTAATATCACCAATTGATGTTCCAACTCTTGTTGGTTCGCTATTTGGATGACCTGTAACGCTCATCAGTCCACCCATTCCCTGAACGACCATGTCATAAGCGGGCAATTCTTTTAAAGGTCCGGTTTGACCGAAACCAGATGCAGACGCATATATTAATTTTGGATATTTTTTGCTTACATCTTTCCAACCATATCCCCATTTTTCTAAAGTGCCTGGTTTAAAATTTTCAACTAAAATATCTGCTTTTGCTAAAATTTTATCAAAGATTTTTTTGTCATCTTCATTTTTTAAATTAAGAGCAATACTTTCCTTTCCTCTGTTAAGTGACATAAAATATGCTGAATAGTCTTTCACAAAAGGTCCGAATTTTCTTGAATCATCACCAATTTCTGGCGCTTCTACTTTAATTACACGTGCACCGAGATCAGATAAGATCATTGTACAATATGGACCTACTAAAACCCTAGTAAGATCAACAACTAATAAATTTTTTAAAGGACCATCCATAATAAGTACGTCATTTCCTTATATTGACTCTTATGCTCAAGTTCAATTTAATATCATCATTATAAATAAAAAGGGGAAAACTATGTTAAGAAAAATAACATTATATTTGTCTTCAATAATTATAGCTTTTTCAATAGTAGGGTCTGCATATGCAGTTACATTAAAAGCAAGTCACCAATGGCCAGGTACACCAAGAGCTGATGGCTCTTTTGACCCACGTCATGAAATGGTGCAAATTATTGCTGATGAAGTAAAAAAAGCAAACGTTGATTTAGAAATAAGAATTTATCCAGCTAAGTCACTTTATAAGCCAAAAGAACAGTGGAAACCTATGACTACAGGTCAATTAGATATTTCTGCTTTCCCATTAGCTTATGCATCAAAATTCCATCCAGAGTTTGATGCTACATTAATGCCAGGAACTGTAAAAAATCATGAGCACGCATTGAGATTTAATAAAGGTCCAATGATGACAGAGATTAAAAAAATAATAAGTGATGCTGGTGTTGTAGTATTATCTGATGCATGGTTAGGTGGTGGTTTCGCATCAAAAACTAAATGTATCAAGAATCCAAGTGATGCTAAAGGACAAGTGATGAGAGCTGCAGGAAAAGCTTTCAACCAAATGTTAGAGGCAGCTGGCGCAGGTATCCAAAGTATGCCATCATCTGAAATTTATACTGGATTACAAACTGGTGTATTAACAGGTGCAAATACTAGTTCAGGAAGTTTTGTAAGTTACAAAATTTACGAACAAGTAAAATGTGCAACTCCTCCAGGCAAATTTGGTTTGTGGTTTATGTATGAGCCAATTTTAATGTCTAAGAAAAGCTACAATGCTTTAAATTCTAGCCAACAAGTGGCTTTGATGAAAGCAGGAAAAGTTGCTGAAAAATATATGACAGCTCAAGTAGAGAACTTAGATAAAAAGTTTGAGGAAGCATACAAAGCTGCAGGTGTTAAATTAGTGTATATGGATGCTAAGGATCACGCTGCATGGGTTGATATTGCAATAAAATCATCTCACAAAGCTTTTGCTGAAAAAGTTCCAGGTGGCGATAAGCTAATGGAAATGGCTTTAGCAGTTAAATAAAATAATATATAAAGAACCCCTATTTATTCTCTATAAGTAGGGGTTTTTTTATGAAAGAAAAATACTTAAAATTCTGTGATTATGTTGCAAGAGCTTGCGGAGCTTTTGCTGTTTTAGCTTTACTCTTATCAATTCTTGTTATTGTTGAATTAGTTTTTGAAAGATACTTTTTTCAAAGAGCAATAACGTGGCAAACAGAGCTTGTTACAATGCTTCTTGTTGCTTCAACATTTATAGGAAGTGCCTATGTTTTAAGTGAAAAAGCTCATGTCAGCATGGAGTGGATTTACGATTTTTTATCAAAGAAAAATATTTTAAGACTTAAAATCTTTACCTCATTAGTCAGTTTATTATTCTTCTTAATTTTATTCTATTTTGGTTTTCTGATGGTTGAGGAAGCTTTTACTAAAAATTATTCAACGGGAACTGTTTGGGATCCTCCTTTGTGGGTACCATATTCTTCAATGATGATAGGTGCTGCGTTAATGATTTTACAATATATAGCAGAGATTATTAAGCTAACAGACGAACAGGATACTAACTAATGGATCCATTAATAATTGCAATAATAGTAGCTGTTTTTACTTTAATAGTTTTGTTTTCGGGAATACCAATTGCTTTTGGTTTAAGCTTTGTATCAATAGCTCTTTTAGTTGCTTTCGAAGGTTTCCAAATGTTAGATGTCTTTGCTGAAACTTTTTATGCAGGATTAAATTCGTTTGTACTGCTTTCAATACCAATGTTTATTTTAATGGGAATGGCAGTTGCTAATTCTCCAGCAGGAAAAGATTTATATACAGGATTGGACAGATGGTTATGGAGAGTACCGGGAGGTTTGGTTATCTCTAATATAGGAGCTTGTTCAATTTTTGCTGCACTTAGTGGATCAAGTCCTGCAACCTGTGCTGCAATTGGTACCATGGGAATTCCTGAAATGAGAAAAAGAGGATACTCAGATCAAATTGCAACAGGAACCATAGCAGCTGGAGGAACTTTAGGAGTATTAATTCCTCCAAGTATTGTTTTAATTGTTTATGGAATTGCAACTGGTACGTCTATTGGAAGATTATTTTTAAGCGGGTTGATACCTGGATTTATGCTTGCAGGTATGTTCGCTATCTGGGCACTGATACATAGTTACTTTATTGACAAAGATTCAGCTAAAGCTCTAAAGAATAGAACGCCTCCAACTTTCAAAGAAAAAATTGAAGTTCTACCAAGGATACTTCCTTTCTTAGCAATCATTGCTGGTGTTTTATATGTTTTATATGGTGGTGTTGCCACCCCATCAGAAGCTTCAGGTGTTGGAGCATTTTTAGTTTTTGTTTTGATTGCAGTTGTGTACAAAATTTACCAACCAAAAAAAATATGGAATATTGTTAAAGTTTCCATGAAAGAAAGTGTGATGATAATGTTTATCATCGCAGCTTCTTATCTTTTTGCATTTACATTATCACAACTTTACGTAACTCAATCATTAGCCCAAAGCATGGTAGAGATGAGCTCTAATAAATGGGTGGTATTTATTTTAATAAATATATTTCTGTTGATTGCTGGTTTCTTTTTACCTCCAGTTGCCGTGATTGTTATGACTTCAGCAATATTATTGCCAGTTATAACTCAACTGGGATTTGATCCGTACTGGTTTGCAATTGTATTTACAATTAATATGGAAATTGGTCTCATTACTCCACCCGTTGGATTAAACCTATATATAATCAAAGGCATAACACCAGATGTTAGTCTTTCAGAAATTTTAAAAGGATCTATACCATTTATGATAATTATGGCTTTAGCTATACTTATTTTATGCATTTTTCCTGAGATTGTAACTTGGCTACCTGACAAAATAATGGGTAAAAGTTTAGGTTTTTAATATATAAAAAACACCATGTTAAATATAAAAAGAATATTTGAGACAATTGCTGATGCTGGTCAAAAAATTTTAGAGAAAAAATCATTAAAAAAATTCTCTAAAAAAAGAGATTTAATTGAACTATGTGATGATCTGTTATCATCTAAAGGAGCGGCATTTGGAATTACATTAGCAAGAGATATTCTTTTTAGATATCATAACTTATCACATGAAGATAAATTAAAATTCTTACTTCAAGTAAATGAAAAATATAAACCTGATACAGCAAATATTGACAATGCCATTAAAGATTATACAGAAAATAAAAATAGTAGATCAATTTTAAATTTATCAAGAATTACATCAGGAATTAGAAAAGAATTGTTTATTAGATTAAACATGGCACCTAACGGAACAGCTGAGATTGTTTCTTTAAGAGAAGATCTACAAATGTTTTTATTAAAAAATCCTGAATTAAAAGAATTAGATTATGATTTGATTGATATTTTTAAAAATTGGTTCAATCCTGGATTTTTAAAATTAAGAAAAATAACCTGGGACACAAAAGCTGCAATATTAGAAAAATTATTAAAATATGAAAAAGTTCATTCGATGAAAGATATGAATGAATTGAAAATTAGATTAGGTGAAAATAGAAGATTTTTTGCATATTTTCATCCAGCATTAGAAGATGAGCCAATAATTTTTGTTGAGATTGCATTAACTAAAGGACTAGCTAAATCGATACAAGAATTGACAAGACCTAATGATGGAAAAAAAGAAGATTATGATACAGCTACCTTTTATTCAATTAGTAACTGTCAAGAAGGGCTTTCAAGAGTTACATTGGGTAACTTCCTAATAAAGAGAGTAGTATACGAGTTACAAGAAGAGTTACCCGATGTAAAAAATTTTGGAACCTTGTCACCAATGCAAGGTTTTGCTGATTGGGTTAAATCATTGGAAAATGAGAAAATAAGTGAGATAGTTCAAAAAGATAATTTTGTAAAAGTTGAGTTTTTAAAATCTTTAGATCTTAAAATTGGAGATAGAAAATTTATTGATAATAAAGATTTACTTACAAAACTTGCTTTAAATTACTTGGCTGTACAAAAAAATGATCTAGGTTTTCCTAAAAACGATGTGTGTAGGTTTCATTTAAAAAATGGAGCTGAAATTGATGATATTGTCGTTAATGCTAACGTTTCTGATGTAGGATTTAAAAGGTCATTTGGAATCATGGTTAATTACAAATATGAACTTGGGAAAATTGAGCAAAATCATCAAGAGTATGTAAACGAAAAAAAAATTAATATATCAAGCAAGCTCAAAAAATATGTCTAGATTAAATAGAACCGTTTCTGTTGCTCCAATGATGGACTGCACAGACAAACATGAAAGATTTTTCTTAAGGCTGATTAGTAAAAATGTTCTTCTTTATACTGAAATGATTGTTTCAGAAGCTATTGATAGAGGAGATAAAAAGAAACTATTAGAGTTTGATATGAGGGAAAAACCTGTTGCTTTGCAGTTAGGAGGTTCTTCTCCAAAATTATTAGGAAATGCCGCATATTTAGGCGAAGAATTTGGCTACGATGAAATAAATTTAAATTTAGGTTGTCCAAGTAAAAAAGTTCAGAAAAATAGATTTGGGGCTTGTTTAATTCAAGAACCTAATCTTGTTGCTGATTGTCTAAGTGAAATGATTTCAAAAACATCACTTCCTGTAACAGTTAAAACTAGAATCGGATATGACAATGTTGATCAATACGAAAATTTATATAATTTTGTGAATATTTTAAAAGAAACAGGTGTTAATACTTTTATAATCCATGCCAGAAAAGCAATGTTGGGAAAATTTACGCCTAAACAAAATTTAAACATTCCACCTTTAAAATATGAATACGTAAATAGATTAAAAAAAGATTTTCAAGATTTAGAAATAATAATTAATGGAGGCATAACGTCTACTGACCAAATCAAAGAACATTTAGATAATGTAGATGGTGTTATGATTGGAAGGTCAATTTATCATTCACCTTATATGTTAGCAGATATTGAGAACCAAATTTTTAATAATAGTGAAGTTTTGACAAGACAAGAAGTTGTTGAGAAACTAATTGAGTATGTAAAAGAAGAAATTAAAAAGGGTACAAGATTAAATCAAATCATGAGACATACTCTTGGTTTATTTCATGGACAAACAGGTTCTAGTTTTTGGAAAAGATATTTAAGTGAAAATATGTGTGTAAGAGATGCCGATGTTAAAAAAATTGATCACATAATGGATAAAGTAAAATTTAATCCACAAAGTATATCGGTAGGTCAAATTGAATAATACTCTTTTAGAGATTAATAATATTTATTTTATTTTTTTAATGATGGCAGCCGCTGTTCCAGTCGGTTTCTTTGCGGGATTTTTTGGAATTGGTGGAGGTTTGATATCTGTACCATTTTTATTTTTTGTGTTTGAAGCATTTAATGTAGATAAAGATTATTTAATGCATTTATCTGTAGGGACAGCTTTTTCAATAACAATTTTAACAGCTACAGCTTCAGTATTAACTCATAGAAAGTATAATGCTGTTGATTTTAATATTATAAAAAATTATGGAACATTTGTAATAATAGGCGTTTTCTCTGGAACATTGATGGCAGCATTGATGAATACTAAAACTTTATTATTTTTTTTTTCTGCCGTTGTTTTCTTTTTTGGAGCTTACTTGTTGTTACAAAGTGAAAAGAAAAAAAAAATTAAAAAAAAATTTAATATTTTTCCTAGAATAATATTTGGATTTTTGTCAGGATTAATATCCGCTCCTATGGGCATAACAGGAGCTATGATGAATGTTCCTATACTAAGATATTTTGGCTATCCAATTAACTTAGCTATAGGAAGTTCTGCAGCGATTGGATTTATAATAGCCTTATTTGGATCAATCGGATTTTTTACATCTGGCATGATGTTAAAAGCAGATATCCCATTAAGCATAGGGTTTATTAATATACCTGCATTTATAATATTTGTTCCTATAACAACATTCATGGCAAGGATTGGAGCAAAAACTGTTCAAGATCTAGATAGAGTTAAAACACAGAGATTATTTGGTGTTTTTTTATATGTTATCGGTACTTTATTTCTATATAGATTTTTAGTGACTTAGGAGACGAGGTGGTTTCAGTCTCCCTCCGCCACCCCAAATACATATTATTCGATTCTCTAACTTTTTCTTAACTCTTTATAGTTGAATTTTAAATTTTTTGATCGTAATCCCCAACCTTACCAGTTTGTTGAAGCAGATTATCAATAAAGTCAAAAATCTTCTTTTTTCTATCTTCAGAGGTTGGACTTTCAGTAACTACAACTAAAGAGGGTTTATTAGAAGATGCTCTTATTAATCCCCAAGATCCATCATCAAAAGAAAATCTTACTCCATTAACAGTTAATATTTCTCTAATTTCTTGGTCATCTACTTTAGTTTTATTTTCTTTAATATTTGTTATTTCTTTAACTAAATTCTCAACTAAATCATATTTTTCACTATCTTTACAATAAGGAGCCATTGTCGGGCTTTGATAAGTTGTTGGTAATTCACCAAGTATTTCACTCATTTTTTTGTTATTTTTATCGAGTAACTTACAGACTTGTATTGCTGAATTAATTCCATCATCATAGCCATATCCCAAAGGTTTATTAAAAAAGAAATGACCACTTTTTTCAAATCCTGCTAAAGCGTTGTCGGTATTTACTTTTCTTTTGATATGAGAATGGCCAGTTTTCCAATAAATTGTTTCACATTTATTCTCATTTAATATTCTGTCATTTGAATAAAGTCCTGTCGATTTTACATCAACAACAAATTTACTATTTTTATGATCTTTTGAAAGATTTCTAGCTATTAACAGCCCTATTTTATCTGAAAAGATTTCATTACCTTTATCATCAATAACCCCAACTCTATCTCCATCTCCATCAAAACCAAATCCAATATCAGCATTATTTTCTTTAACAGCTGATGAAATTGCATGTAACATTTCTAAATCTTCAGGATTTGGATTATATTTTGGAAAAGTCCAATCAAGGTTGCAATCAAGTTCAATAACCTCACACCCAATACCTCTTAAAATTTCAGGTGCGAATATTCCAGCTGTTCCGTTACCACACGCAACGACTGCTTTAATTTTTTTATTTAATGAGTTTTTTGTTATCAAATCATTTTTATAAATAGCTTGGAAACCATCAATTTTTTTCATATTTCCTTCACCATTAATAAAATTTTGATTGAGAGTAATATTTTTTAGTTCTTTCATTTCTTCAGGTGCATGAGTTAATCCTTTTTTGATGCCCATTTTTACACCTGTCCAACCATTTTCATTATGACTTGCTGTAACCATTGCAATTGCATCTGAGTCTAAATTAAATTGTGCGAAATAAACCATAGGAGATAAGGATAATCCTATATCCTCGATTTTGCACCCAGTTGAAACCAAACCCTCTTTTAATTTTTCTTTGATATGTTCGCTGTAAGACCTGTAGTCTTGACCAACTATAATTCTAGGATTGTTTTTTTTTGTATGATTAATTATTTGAGTTCCAAGACCTTTACCGAGTTGAACGATTCCATTATCATCTATGTCTTTTTCGTATACCCATCGTGCGTCATATTCCCGAAAACCGTAGGGATCAATTTTTCCCGAATTATTCATGTGGATATATGTACATTTTTTTAAAATTTTTATTGATAATTATTTAATAAGTTCTATAAATGTTCTATTGATTTACAATTTATATAGTATATCAGGTAAATCTACACACTATATCTAGTTATTTACTAGATTTTTTAGTATAAAGATAAAAAGGGAGTTTAATGAACAAAATATTGTCTCAGGCGATCAGGAAAGCTGTCTCTGATTATAAACCAGCGGAAAAAATCAGCAATAATGACAAAAGACCAGACTTATTTTCACTAAATAACAACACAGAGTTGTTTCAAAATTCTAAAGGTATAACTATTAAAATAGATAGATCTAGAGATAATAATTTAACAGATTTTGGAAGAGCAACACTAAGCGACAGATACCTTGGAGAAAACGAGTCTTTCCAAGATTTATTTGCAAGAGTTGCGAGTCATTACGCAGATGACAACTTACACGCGCAAAGACTTTATAACTACATAAGTAACTTATGGTTCATGCCAGCAACACCAGTTTTGTCAAATGGTGGGACAAAAAGAGGTTTACCAATTTCCTGTTTCTTAAATGAAGCAGGGGATAGTTTAACTGGAATATTAGATCTATGGAGTGAAAATGTTTGGTTGGCTGCTAAAGGTGGAGGTATTGGAAGTTATTGGGGTAACTTAAGATCCATTGGAGAAAAAATTGGAAGAGTTGGAAAAACTTCAGGAATTATTCCTTTCATCAAAGTTATGGACTCTTTGACAATGGCGATCAGTCAAGGTTCTTTAAGAAGAGGATCAGCAGCTTGTTATCTTCCAATTGATCATCCGGAGATAGAAGAATTTATTGAAATGAGAAGACCAACAGGTGGTGATCCAAATAGAAGATCATTAAATTTACACCACGGTGTTTTAGTTTCAGATGCATTTATGAGAGCTGTTGAGTTAGACGAACAATGGGCACTAAAAAGTCCAAAAGATCAATCAGTACAAGCTACTGTTTCTGCAAGAAATTTATGGATTAGATTATTAACTGCAAGAATTGAAACTGGAGAACCTTATATTGTTTTCATTGATACAGTTAATAGAATGATACCTCAACATCATAAACTGGCCGGTTTAACTGTTAAGACATCTAACTTGTGCAGTGAAATAACTTTACCAACAGGAATTGATAAAGAGGGCAGAGATAGAACGGCAGTATGTTGTTTATCATCTTTAAATTTAGAAACTTATGATGAATGGAAAGACGATGAAAATTTTGTTCCAGATGTAATGAGATTTTTAGATAATGTATTAACTGATTTTACTGAAAAAGCCCCCGAGTCATTTAGTGATGCAGTTTATTCAGCATTAAAAGAGAGAAGTGTTGGTCTAGGTGTTATGGGACTTCATTCATTCTTCCAACAAAAAATGATTCCTTTTGAGTCAGTAATGAGTAAAGTTTGGAATAAAAAAATATTTGAAAGCATCCAAAAACAAGTTGATCAAGCTTCAAAAGATTTGGCTGATGAAAGAGGTGCATGTCCAGATGCTGCGGATTATGGTATTAATGAAAGATTTTCAAATAAAACCGCAATAGCTCCAACTGCTTCAATTTCAATTATTTGTGGTGGAACTTCTCCAGGAGTTGAGCCAATTGCAGCAAATAGTTATACACATAAAACTTTGTCTGGATCATTTAATGTTAGAAATAAATATCTTAGTAAATTATTAGAGAAGCACGGTAAAAATGATGATGAAACTTGGTCAAGTATAACAACTAATCAAGGCTCAGTTTCTCATCTTGATTTTTTAACACAACAAGAAAAAGACGTATTTAAAACAGCTTTTGAACTAGACCAGAAATGGATCGTGGAGCTAGGTGCAGATAGAACTCCTCATATTTCACAAGCACAATCAATAAACATATTTATACCTGCAGATATTCATAAAAGGGACTTACATCAAATTCATTTCCAAGCTTGGAAAAAGGGGTTGAAGAGTCTTTATTACTGCAGATCTAAATCAATACAAAGAGCAGAAAACGTAAACGATGCAAATTCTACAGATGTAACTGCAAACGTCTACAAATCTAAGAAACAAGAAAATCAACAACCAGAATATGAGGAGTGTTTATCATGTCAGTAGAAAGTCTAAAAGATACTAAACAAAAAATTATAGAACCAAAAAAAATGGGTCTATTAGTTGAAAACCCAGTTTACAAACCATTCAGATACCCATGGTGTTATGATGCTTGGTTAACTCAACAAAGAATTCATTGGTTACCAGAGGAAGTTCCACTTGGTGATGATGTCAGAGATTGGCAAAAAAATCTCTCAGAGTCTGAAAAAAATCTACTAACTCAAATTTTTAGATTTTTTACTCAAGCAGATGTTGAAGTTAATAACTGTTATTTAAGACATTACACAACTGTATTTAAACCTACAGAAGTTTTAATGATGATGACAGCATTTGCTTCTATGGAGACAGTCCATGTAGCAGCTTATTCACATTTATTAGATACTATTGGAATGCCAGAGTCTGAATACTCTGCTTTCATGAAGTACAAAGAAATGAAAGATAAATACGATTACATGCAAAACTTTAATGTAAACTCAAAAGAAGATATCGCAAAAACTGTTGCAGTATTTAGTGCCTTCACAGAAGGCCTTCAGTTATTTGCAAGTTTTGCAATTTTATTAAACTTCCCAAGACACAACAAACTCAAAGGAATGGGTCAGATAGTTACTTGGTCAGTAAGAGATGAAACTCTTCATTGTAATTCTATGATTAGAATTTTTAAAGAGTTCATTAAAGAAAACCCTGAGATTTGGACTCCGAAACTTAAAAAAGAACTTTATGAAGCTTGCAGAACTATAATTGAACATGAAGATGCATTTATTGATCTGGCTTTTGAAATGGGTCCAATGCAAGGTTTAACTGCTCAAGAAGTTAAAGATTATATAAGGTTCATTGGTAATAGAAGATTAACTCAGTTAGGTCTTGAGCCAATATATGATGTTCAGAAGAACCCATTAACATGGTTAGACACAATGTTAAACGCTGTAGAGCATATGAACTTCTTTGAAGGTAGAGCCACTGAATATTCAAAAGCATCTACACAAGGTAACTGGATAGACGCTTTCTCCTAGGATTGAGTGATAGTAAGTCCCTGTATAAGTATTTGTAAGACTGATCCAGTATCAGGTCTATGCTATGGATGTGGTAGATCTGATGAAGAAAAGAAAATCTGGAAAGATCCTGAAACAACTGATGATTGGAAAAATGAAAATCTAAAAGAAATAGAAAACAGACTTTCAGGTTGGCAATTAGAGAGCTTTAAAATGTCTTACAAAAACAAAATTGAAAAAGGTGTCTCTTTATATAAAGAAAAGCAAATTAAATAATATTACCTTTGATTTAGAAGCATTACTTTTCTGTATTTACTTCCTTTGTATTTAGCTAATGGTCTAATTAATTTATTTGATGAATGTTGTTCCATTATATGGGCTGACCAACCAGTAATCCTTGAAATTACAAATATTGGTGTAAAGAAATCAGTATCAAAACCCATTAGATGATAAGTAGGTCCTGTTGGGTAATCTACATTTGGATGAATATTCTTTTTACTGATCATTACTTTTTCAACAATATCGTAAATCTTTAAAAACTTTTTATCTTTTTTAATTTTAGCAACTTTTTTGAAATACTCTTTCATGGTTGGAACTCTAGAGTCACCACTTTTATAAACTCTGTGCCCAAAACCCATCACAACCTCTTTTTTCTTTAAGGCATTATTGATCCATTTTAAGGCATTCTCAGGTTTTTTGATTTTATTCATCATATGCATGACCTCTTCATTAGCTCCTCCATGCAAAGGTCCTTTTAAACTTGCAATGGCACCTGTTATTGCGCCATGAATATCAGATAAACTACTTGTTATTGTTCTAGCAGTAAAAGTTGAAACATTGAAACTGTGTTCTGCGTATAAAATTAAAGATACATCAAACGCTTTTACAATTTCTTTTTGAGGAACCTTTCCAAAACACATATAGAAGAAGTTTTCTGCAAAAGTTAATTCTTTTTTAGGTTTAATAATCTTCTTACCTTTTCGAATTCTATAAAACGCTGCTAAAGCAGTTGGAGTTTTAGCTAAAATTCTCAAAGCTTTTCTTGTATTTGCTTCCTGTGAATTATCTGTAGTTTCCTTATCTTCTAATCCCATTACACTAACCGCTGTTCGAGCAACATCCATAGGATGAGATTTCTTTGGCATGTGTTTAATTATTTCGTAAAGATTTTTCGATAAATCCCTATGTCCTCGTTCAATTTTTTCAAATTGTCTTAGCTGAATACTATTTGGTAAATCACCTTTTAAAATAAGATATGCAGCTTCTTCAAATCTACAAAATTCACACAGATCTTGAACAGCATATCCCCTATAAGTTAATGAGTTGATCTCAGGCATAACTTTAGAAACTTCTGTTTCATCAACAACAATTCCTAATAAACCCTTTTTTACTTCTTCACTCATTATTCATGTCCCTCTGTACTAAAATTATATATCTTTTCGTCTAAAGAGTTATATTTTTCATACTCAACTAAATCATATAATCTTTTTCTGGTTTGCATCTTATCTATAATATTATTTTGATGTCCATCCGCAAAAATGGCACGTAGACCATCCTCAACACTTTTCATCGCTAATCTTTGTGTCGTAACTGGATAAATAACAATATTATAACCAAGTTTTTCTAGTTGTTTAAAATCTAGCAACTTAGATTTTCCAAACTCAGTCATATTAGCTAAAAGATAACAATCTAGTGATTTTCTAACTTTTTCAAACTCAGACTCATCTTTTAATGCTTCTGGAAAAATAATTTCTGCTCCAGCATCAATATAAGATTTGCAACGATCAATCATTTTATCAATTCCTTCTACGCTTTTAGCATCTGAACGTGCAATGATTTTAAATTGTTTGTCTGATCTTGCATCTACACATTCTTTAATTTTTTTTGTCATATCCTCTTTTGATATCAATTCTTTATTGTCTAGGTGGCCACACCTTTTCTGTTCAATCTGATCTTCCAAATGAATTGCTGAAATACCAAAATTTTCAAATGTTTGAACAGTTTCTTTACAAGATTTAAAACCTGTATCGACATCAACAATGGTCGGAAGATTTGTAACACGTGCAATTTGTTTTGATCTGTTACTGACATCATTAAGAGTTGTTAATCCTATATCTGGATAACCCAAATCATTAGACATAACACCTCCAGATACATAAACTCCATCATATCCAATTTCTTCAATAACTTTTGCTGTTAATGGATTATATGCACCTGGTATTCTTAAAATTTTATTTGATTTTAGTTTATTATCTAAATCAATTCTTTTCTCTTCAGGTTTTTTTTCAACAAAGTGCACTAGAATATTCCTTTTTTATTATTCGATTTTAAGTATCTTCTACTTACTTCAATATTTAGTTTTGTAAGCTGATTATTTTTTAATTTTTTCAAATTTTGAACATCTTTTAAAAATCTATCACTTTCTTTTTTAGAAATAATACTTTCTGTTAAAATTTTAAATTTATTTATATAATCTTTTCTTTTAAAAGGTCTTTTGCCATAAGGATGAGCATCTGCTCTTTCTAATTCCTCAATAATTTTTTTCCCATTATTTAATGTTACTATAACCTTTGCACCAAAAGATTTCTTTTTTGGATCAGGATCATGATATTTCTTCGTCCATTTTTTGTCCTCATGTGTTTTAATTGATCTCCATATTTTAATTGTGCTTTTTTTGTTAGCTCTCTTTTTAGTATAAGACTTTACATGATGCCAATCTGCATCTTCTAAAGCTACTGCAAAAATATACATTATTGAGTGATCTAAAGTTTCTCTACTAGCATTAGGATCCATTTTTTGTGGATCATTAGCTCCGGTTCCTATTACATAATGAGTATGATGGCTTGTATATATATCTATTTTTTTTATTGTATTTAAATTATCAATTTTTTTATTAAGTGATTTTGCAATATCAATTATTGCTTGAGCTTGATATTCTGCAGAATATTCTTTTGTATATGTTTCGAGAATGGCTTTTTTTTCTTCGTTCTTTTTTGGCAAAGGAACAAGATATTTAGCATTTTTTCCATCTAATATTCTTGCTATTACACTGTCTTCACCTTCGTAAATAGGACTTGGAGCTCCTTCACCTCGCATCGTTCTATCAACAGCTTCAATTGCTAATTTTCCTGCGTGAGCTGGAGCATACGCTTTCCAACTTGAAATCTCACCTTTTCTTGATTGTCTTGTTGAAATACTCACATGTAATGCTTGTTGAACAGCTTGATAAATTGTTTCTGTATTTAATTTTAACATTGATCCAATGCCAGCAGCAACACTTGGTCCCAAGTGAGCTATATGATCGACTTTATGTTTATGAAGACAAATAGCTTTTACAAGATTAACTTGCACTTCATAAGCAGTTATAATTCCTCTTAATAAATCATTTCCATTTTTTTTTAATTGTTGTGCTACTGCTAATAGGGCAGGAATATTATCACCAGGATGGCTATAATCAGCTGCTAGAAATGTATCATGAAAATCTAATTCTCTAACAGCGGTCCCATTTGCCCAAGCAACCCATTCACAATCAAATTTAAGTTTTGAATTTATGCCAAAAAGATTAGCTCCATTTTTTCTAACATGTTTTTTTGCCATTTCTCTCGCTGAAATTACTGGTCTTCTATTTAAAGAGGCTATTGCAACAGAAGCGTTATCAATAATTCTATTAATAACCATTTCTATCGAATTTTTGTTTAATTTAGCATTATCACTTGCTATCTCTGCTATTTTCCATGCAAGCTGTTTCTTCTTTGGAAGATTAATTTTTGATGGGTATACTTTAATTGTATGTAATAACAAAATAACTCCTAATTTGTGAATTTGTTTTAATAGTTAAAATAAATTAATCAATATTAAAGATATTTAGAAACAATTTTTTCAATACCTACAAAGTCTTTTATTAAGTGATTATGATAAATTTCATCAATATTTTTTTCAGTATATCCATCCTCTAATAAAATCATTGGAATTTCTGCCGCTTTAGCTGCATTTGCATCCGTCTCACTATCACCAATCATAATTGATTTATTTTTACTACCATCTAATATTTCTATGATTGTTGTTATGTGTCTCGGATCAGGTTTACAATAATCAAAAGTATTATAACCAGCAACATACTCGAAGTAATCATATATTCCAATTTTTTTTAGAAGATCTATTGCAAGATGTTCTGTTTTATTCGTACATACAGCCATTGATATTTTTTCTTTTTTACACCAATTCAAAAAATCTTTTACACCAGGCATCAGAGTACTTTCATTTAAAATATTATTTCCATAATAAGAAATAAATTCATCTGTCATTTCATTTTTGATTTTCTCATTAATCGAAGTTAATTCTTTTTTGGCCTGGCTCCATATAGATCTACCAATCATTGCCCCAGCTCCTTGACCAACAGTATTTTTAAGTTCATCAAGAGATTTTGTGGGGTACCCAAATTTCTTCATAACATGGTTATGAGCAAGCATTAGATCAGGCGCTGTATCTACTAATGTTCCATCTAAATCAAAAACAACTGTGAATTTTTGTGTCATTTCAAAAGTATTAATAAGAAATAAATTGTGAATTAATTAAATCAATACCCAGTTATATACAACTATCTAATGAATAGTCAAAATTTACAAAATAAACTTAGAGATAAATTTTTAAAAAAAGGTGTCAAAATGAAGGGACCTGAGACAGTTTTTTTTTCTAAAGATACTAAAATTGGAAAAAATGTAGAGATAGAACCTTATGTTGTCTTTGCTGATAAAGTTCAAATAGGGAACAATGTCAAAATTTTATCTTTCTCTCATCTTGAGGGTGTTAAAATAGATAATGATGTAAGTGTAGGTCCATACGCACGTTTGAGACCTGGAACAAAAATTAAATCCGGATCGAAAATTGGAAATTTTGTTGAAATAAAAAAAACTACAATAAACAAAAATTCTAAAGTTAATCATTTATCATATATTGGTGATGCTCGAGTAGGAAGAAATGTTAATATTGGAGCTGGAACAATAACTTGCAATTATGACGGGAGAAAAAAAAGTAAAACAAATATTAAAGATAAAGTATTCGTAGGTTCAAATACATCTTTAGTAGCACCAATTACTTTAAATGAAAAAAGTGTTATAGGCGCGGGTTCAGTAATCACAAAAAATGTAGCTAAAGGGTCACTAGCACTAACAAGACCAAAACAACAAGAAAAAAAAAATTATAAAAGGGGATAAGAGATAATGTGTGGAATAGTTGGAATTACAAGCTCTAAAGAGGTCACTCCTAGAATTATAAGTTCATTAAAAAAACTTGAGTATAGAGGCTATGACTCTGCAGGTTTAGCAACTCTTTCAAATGGAAATATAAATGAGGTAAAATGTGAGGGTAGAGTAGATGCTTTAGAGAAAAACATTATACAAACTAAAATATCTGGCTCTATTGGTATAGGACATGTTAGGTGGGCAACTCATGGAAAACCTAGTTCAATAAATGCACATCCTCATTCATCAGAAGATGTATCTGTAGTTCATAATGGTATAATTGAAAATTCAACTATTCTCAAAAAATTATTAGAGAACAAAGGTTATAAGTTTAAATCACAAACAGATACAGAGGTAATAGTTCATTTAGTAACTGATTATTTAAAAAAAAATAATCTTAAAAATACAATTATAAAAGTTTTAAAAAAATTGCATGGTAGTTTTGCGCTAGGAATAATATTCAAAGACCAACCAGACTTAATAGTTGGAGCAAGAAGAGGCTCTCCACTTGCAGTTGGTTATGGTCCAAATGAACACTATCTTGGCTCAGACTCTTATGCATTAAAGTCAATGACTAATAAAATTTCATATTTAAATGATGGAGAATTTTGTATTCTAAAAAAGGATCAAGTGGAATTTTTTGATACTGATGGAACCAAAGTAAACAAAAAAATTTTAAATCTTTCTAAAGATGATCAGAATTATGAAAAAGGAGATTACAAATATTTTATGGCTAAAGAAATTGATGAGCAGCCAACCACATTAAAAAATTGTGTAAATGAGTACATCGACAAACATAATAAAGAGATAAATATTTATAATTTTCCTTGGAAAATAAGCGAAATTTCATCTGTAGTTTTGATTGGATGCGGAACAGCATATCACTCATGCCTTGTGGCGAAATATTGGTTTGAGCAAAATACCAGTTTAGATGTTAGTGTTGATATAGCTTCTGAGTTTAGATATCGAAAAATTAAATTTAAAAAAGATTGTCTATATGTTTTTGTTTCTCAATCTGGAGAGACTGCAGATACATTTGCAGCATTAGATTTGTGCAAAAAGAATAATGTTAAAACTTGTGCAGTAGTAAATGTTGTTGAAAGTTCAATTGCAAGAGACGCAGATCTAGTTTTGCCTATCCATTGTGGTCCGGAAGTCGGTGTTGCATCAACAAAGGCTTTCTTAGGACAAATGTTAGTTCTTTATTTATTATGTACTAAGCTTTCTTATGAACAAAAATCAATTAATAAAAAGGATTACCAAAAAAAGATAAAAGATTTATTGTCTTTATCTAAATCTGCAAAAAATACATTGAATATTGAAGATAAAATTCAAACCCTTGGAAAAGATTTTGCTAATTCTAAAGGATCAATGTTTCTAGGTAGAGGCTATTCATATCCAATTGCACTAGAAGGCGCTTTAAAACTAAAAGAGCTTGCTTATGTTCATGCTGAAGGTTATCCAGCAGGGGAAATGAAACATGGACCTCTTGCACTTATAGAGGAAGGTATGCCAGTAGTAGTAATTGCTCCAAGAGATGAGCATTACAAAAAAACTATTTCAAATATGCAAGAAGTCATATCTAGAGGCGCAAAAGTTTTACTAATAACAAATAAAAGTACTGATGAAATTTATTCAGAAAATATTTGGGAGCAAATAGAAGTTGATGCCATTTCTGATGAACTTATTCCTTTTTTGACCTCTATTCCTTTACAAAAGTTAGCTTATTACTCTGCACTAGATAAAGGATACGATATCGATAAACCAAGAAACTTAGCTAAATCTGTCACTGTTGAATAAATAATAAAGTCTGTTAAAACAATTCTGAGTTGAAATGAAAAATTGGAAAATAAATAGCTGGAGAAAATACCCTGTCAAACATATTCCTCAATATGAAGATGTGAAGGAATTGGAGATGGTTTTAAATAAATTGAAAACCTTTCCTCCACTAGTTTTTGCAGGTGAAACAAGACATTTGAAAGACCAATTGGCAATGGTAAATGATGGAAAAGCTTTTCTATTACAAGGTGGTGATTGTGCAGAAAGTTTTGCAGAATTTCATCCTGACAATATAAGAGATACCTTTAAGGTTATTCTTCAAATGGCTTTAGTGATGACTTACTCAGCTTCTTTACCTATCGTAAAACTCGGAAGAATTGCTGGACAATTTTCAAAACCAAGAAGTGCTCCAACTGAAAAGCAAGGAGATAAAGAGTTACCAAGTTATTTGGGAGACAATATAAATGCAATAGATTTTAATGAAAAAGCTCGAAGACCTGATCCAAAAAGAATGTTTAAGGCTTATTCTCAATCTGCATCAACTTTAAACCTTTTAAGAGCATTTTCAAAAGGTGGTTTTGCTGACTTAAATAAGGTTCACTTATGGAATTTAGATTATATTAAGAAAAGTCCCCAAGCTAAGAAATTTAAAGAATTAGAAGATAAGATAGCAGATGCATTAGCATTTATGGATGCTTGCGGAATTACATCCGATTTTAATAATAGATTATACACAGTTAACTTTTGGACTTCTCATGAAGCCTTACACTTGCCCTTTGAGGAAAGCATGACTAGAGTAGACTCAACAACAGGTGAATATCATGATACTTCTGCTCACTTTGTTTGGATAGGGGACAGAACAAGACAATTAGATGGAGGACATGTCGAGTTTTGTAAAGGAATAGAAAATCCAATTGGTATCAAATGTGGTCCAACTTCTAAACCTGATGAGATTGCAAAAATATGTGAGGTTATAAATCCTAAAAACGAAAAAGGAAAAATAACTCTTATTTCAAGATTTGGTCATCAGAATGTTGAAAAATTCTTACCAAAATTAATTAGAGGAATAAAAAAAGAAGGTTTAAATGTTGTTTGGTCATGTGATCCAATGCATGGCAATACAATTAAATCAACTACTGGTTTTAAAACGAGACCGTTTAATGATGTTGTAAGCGAAGTTAAAAATGTATTTGCAGTTCATCAAGCCGAAGGTTCCTATGCAGGAGGTCTTCATGTTGAAATGACAGGACAAGATGTGACAGAGTGTACTGGTGGAGCAAAAAAAATATCAGATGCAGATTTATCAAGCAGATATCATACGCACTGCGATCCAAGATTGAACTCTGATCAAGCTATAGAATTAGCATTTTTAATTTCAGATGAGATAAAAAAGAATAGTTTGTATTCTAAATCCGCAATTAAAGCGGCATCTTAACAGTTTAAAAATAAATTTTTTTTCTTATATTTAAGTCATGACACCCAAAGATAAAGTGAATCACATTAAAAACTGGATTTCAGATTATGTGAATTCTATGCCAAAAAAAGCTCAATCTTTAGTGATTGGTATTTCTGGTGGAATAGACTCTTCTGTCTCAAGCACATTAAGTGCAATGACAGGTTTAAACACAATTGTTTTATCTATGCCTATTAAACAAAAATCTGCGCAACATGATCTAAGTTTGGCACATCAAGAATGGTTAAAGAAGAATTTTAGTAATGTAGAGGGGCACACATTAGAATTAGATGGTTTATTCAAAACATTTGAGGGAACGCTGAACAATTTTGGTAGTGAACATGGGATGGCAAATTCTAGAGCAAGATTAAGAATGACAACGCTTTATCAAGTAGCTGCCGCAAACAATGGGATAGTTGTTGGAACAGGAAACAAAGTAGAAGATTTTGGAGTTGGTTTTTACACAAAATACGGTGATGGTGGAGTAGATATTTCTCCAATAGCAGATTGTAATAAAACTGAGGTATGGGAACTTGGTAAAGAACTTGGAATTTTAAAAGAGATTATTGATGCTCCTCCCACAGATGGTTTATGGGATGATGGTCGTACTGATGAGGGACAGCTTGGTTTGTCATATAAAGAATTAGAAGAAGCAATGGATAATGAAAATTCTGTAAATAGAGATAAATATAATTCAATTCGAAGTGCAAATTTGCATAAAATGGAACCAATTCCAGTATGCAAAATTCCTAATTAATCAAATAGATTCACAAATCTACAATTTAAGTATATTCCTAGTTGTATGGCTAAAGATATATTTTTAACTAATAGTCTAGGTGGTAAGAAAGAGAAATTTACTCCCAAAAATGAAAAATCCATAGGCATGTATGTTTGTGGTCCTACTGTTTATGATGATCCACATATTGGTAATGCCAGACCATTAGTTGTTTTTGATATTCTGTATAAAATTTTAAAAAATAGATATGGATCAACATCTGTAAAATATATCAGAAATATAACAGACATAGATGACAAAATAATCAAAGCATCTAATGATCAAAATATTTCTATAAACGACTTAACTTCAAAAATTACTGAGAATTTTCATAAGGATTGTAATTACTTAAAATGTGAAACACCAAACAGCGAACCAAAGGCAACAGAAAATATAAAACAAATGATTGAAATGATCACAGAACTAGAAAAAAAAGGGTTTGCATATTCAAAGGATAAACATGTTTATTTCGAAGTTAAAAAATTTAGTGATTATGGAAAACTATCTAATAAAAAGTTAGATGAATTAATAGCTGGTTCACGAGTAGAGGTTTCTGAAATAAAAAAAAATCCTGAAGATTTTGTATTATGGAAACCGTCAACAGATAAAGAGCCTTCTTGGGATTCTCCTTGGGGCAAAGGTAGACCAGGTTGGCATTTAGAATGTTCGGTCATGTCAAAAAGATATTTAGGGGAAGAATTTGATATTCATGGTGGTGGTAGAGACTTGATTTTTCCTCATCATGAAAATGAGATTGCTCAATCAAGATGCGCAAATGAAACAAATTCGTTTGCAAATTATTGGGTTCATAATGGATTTATAACTCTTTCAAATGAAAAAATGGCAAAATCTCAAGGAAATATTTTAAAAATAAAAGATTTTAAAAATAAATATAATGGCCAAGTATTAAGATTAGCATTAATTAGTGCTCACTATAGACAAGGATTAGATTGGAATGAAAAACTAATATCAGAATGTGAGAAGACTTTAGGTAAATGGTATTCAGCCTATTCTGATGTTCAAAAAAGTACAATATTACCAGATGAATTATTAGATCCTTTGTATGACGACTTAAACACTCCAGGTTATATTGCTAATTTACATTCTTTATATAGTAAAGCTTCAGCTGGAACGAACGAGGATAAAGCAACTTTTGTAAAAGCTTGCAATTTTATAGGTCTATTAACTGATACCTCAGAAGAATGGCTACAAACAAAAAAAAATACAATTTCTCTTTCAGAGGATGAAATTAATTCAAAAATAGCTGAGAGAAATAAAGCAAGAGATGAAAAAAATTATCAATTAGCTGATAAAATTAGGAAAGATCTTTTAGATAAGGGTATTTTAATTGAGGATAAAAATGGTACAACCTCGTGGAAATTTAAATGAGTAAAGAAAAAATCTATATATTTGATACAACACTTAGAGATGGGGCACAAACTCAAGGCGTTGATTTTTCATTAAATGAAAAAGAAAAAATTGCTAAATCTTTAGATAACCTAGGGGTTGATTATATAGAAGGAGGCTGGCCAGGAGCAAATCCAACAGATACAGAATTTTTCAATAAGGATCTAAACTTTAAAAACGCTAATCTTACTGCTTTTGGCATGACTAAAAAATCAGAGCATAGTGCAAAAAACGACCCTATGTTGTCATCTCTGATTAATTCAAAGAGTTCATCCGTTTGTTTATTTGGTAAAAGTTGGGATTTTCATGTTGATGTTGCCTTGGGTATTTCAAATGATCAAAATTTAGAAAATATAAGTGAGAGCGCTAAGCATATAGTTAATTCAGGTAAAGAATTTATGTTTGATGCTGAACATTTTTTTGATGGTTATAAATCAAATCCTGAATATGCAATATCATGTTTAAAAGTTGCATATGACAACGGTGCAAGATGGATTGTTTTATGTGATACTAATGGTGGGACATTACCTCACGAAATTTCTAAAATAGTTGAAGAAGTAACAAAGCATATACCTGGAAAAAACCTTGGAATTCACGCTCACAATGACACAGAAAATGCAGTTGCTAATAGTTTAATAGCCGTACAAGCAGGCGTTAGACAGGTTCAAGGTACAATAAATGGACTTGGTGAAAGATGTGGTAATGCAAATTTAATGTCTTTGATCCCAACTTTTTTTTTAAAAAAAGATTTTTCAGACAAATATGAAATTAATATTAAACCAGAAAATATTAAAAATTTAACTCAATGTTCAAGATTATTAGATGAAATATTGAATAGAAAGCCAAATAAACATTTACCTTATGTGGGTGCTTCTGCGTTTTCACACAAAGGTGGAATGCATGTATCTGCTGTACAAAAAGATCCAAAAACTTACGAACATATTAATCCTGATGAAGTAGGTAATGCTAGAAATATTGTTGTTTCTGATCAATCAGGACAATCCAATATAATGTCTAGATTAAATGCAATTGGCATTAATATTAAAAAAGACGATCCAAAAATAAAAAAACTTCTTCATGAAGTAAAAGATAGAGAGTTCATAGGATATAGTTACGATGGTGCTGATGCATCTTTTGAACTTTTAGCTAGAAGATTGATGGGTGAAATACCAAGATATATTTCAATTAATGAATATGATGTTTCTGTTAAGAAAGATTCTACTGGGGAAGTAATATCATTTGCAAAAGCAAAACTTGAGGTAGATGGTCATCAAATATTATGTGAAGGGGAAGGCAACGGACCAGTTAATGCTTTGGATAATGCGATCAGAAAAAATGTAAACAAACTTGAAAAATATTCAGAATATTTAAAAGATTTAAAGCTAGTTGATTATAAAGTTAGAATATTAAATACAGGAACTGGCGCTGTTACTAGAGTTTCTATAGAAAGTGCAGACTCGAAACATGGTAATTGGTTTACTATAGGAGTTTCTCCAAATATTATTGATGCATCTTTTAAAGCTTTAGTTGACAGTTTGGATTATAAGCTTTTCAAGGATAATGCTCCTGCAAGCACTTGATGTCATTAAGAAATATAACTTTCATTCTACACAAACCTCAATTATCAGAAAATATAGGAGCCTGCGCTAGAGCTTTAAAAAACTTTAATTTCACCAATCTATCAATTGTTAATCCAAAACCATCATTTCCAAATGACAAAATTATTGCAACATCTGTAGGTGCAAAAGATGTTATTAAAAAAGCAAAAGTATATGAAAATATAGAAACGTCATTAAGTAATTTGGATATATTGGTTGCAACATCTGCAAGATTTAGAAATAAAAATATTAAACATATATCAATAACCGATCTTAATAAAATTAATTACAAAAAAAAGGTTGGTTTTCTTTTTGGTTCCGAAGCATCTGGATTATCAAATAATGAAGTAAGTTATGCTGATTATACTTTACAAATTCCAAGTAATAAAAATTTTAGATCTTTAAATTTGTCTCACAGTCTTATTATAGTAGCTCAAATAGTAAGTGGTCTAATTTTAAATAAAAAGTTTACCTTTGAAAAATCAAAAAAAATTAAAAGTGCAAATAAAACTGATATTCAAAAAATGTTAAATTTATGCATTAATAATTTAGAAAATAAGAATTTTTTTCACCCACCTGAAAAAAAACCAATCATGATGGAAAATCTAAGAAGTATTTTCTATAAACTCAATCTTTCAGAAAAAGAAACTCGTATTTTATCGAGTGTATTTGCTGGTTTAAGTAAGGAAAAGGTTGATTGACAAAACATAACTTAGGCTTATAAGACCTCATACTAATGACAAAAAGATTAAACTCTAAACATAAAGTAGATAGAAGATTAAAAGTAAATTTATGGGGTAGACCCAAAAGTCCTTTTAATACAAGAGCCTATCCTCCAGGACAACATGGACAAACAAAAGCTGGCAAACCTTCAGACTACGGAATTCAACTTCAAGCAAAACAGAAATTAAAGTCTTATTATGGAAACATGAATGAGAGACAGTTTAGAAATGTATACAAAAAAGCAATCATGAAAAAAGGCGATACAGCTGAAAATTTAATTGGATTATTAGAGAGAAGATTGGATGCTGTAATTTATAGATCAAAGTTATCAAACACTATATTTTCATCAAGACAGCTTATTAATCATGGTCATGTTAAAGTGAATGGAAAAAAAGTAAATATTGCGAGTTATCAGGTCAAAGAAGAAGATACGATTGAAATTAGAGATAAATCTAAACAACTTGCCTTAATTGATATTGCTCTTGCTAACAAGGAGAGAGAAGTTCCAGAATATCTACAATTAGATGAAAAGAATAAAAAAGTTAAATTTGTAAGAGTTCCATCTTTCGAAGAAGTTCCATACCCAGTTGTGATGGAGCCAAACTTAGTAATTGAATATTACTCTAGATAATTAATTCTTAGCTTTAAAATTTATTCCTTTAGACTCAAAAAGTTTAGCGAGTTCTCCACTCTCGTACATTTCTTTTACGATATCACATCCACCAATAAACTCGTTTTTAACATATAATTGAGGAATGGTTGGCCAATCACTAAATACTTTTATACCTTCTCGTAGCTTTTGATCTGCTAAAACATTTACACCTTTAAAATTTACTTCAAGAACTTTTAAAATATTTGAAGTTGCCATTGAAAATCCACACTGAGGTGCATCAGGTGTGCCTTTCATAAAAAGACATACATCATTATTTTCAATTTCACTTTTGATTAAATCATTTGTTTCTTGTTCCATTTAAATTTCCTTTGTTTTAATTGCTAAAGCATGAAGCTCATTTCCCATTTTACCTTTTAAAGAATTATACACCATTTTATGTTGTTCTATTTTACTTTTACCTGAAAATTCAGATGATGTCACTGTAGCAGAATAGTGATTTCCATCACCAGCTAAATCTTGAATTTCAACTTTTGCGTCAGGTAATCCGTCCTTAATTAAACTCTCAATTTCTTTTAAATCCATTGCCATTAGCTATCCATATACTTCTTTAACCAATACTTATGTGTATCTGCCAATTCTTCAATAGGCAAATTGATATCATCTTTATATTCGATGGATTGTCCATTAACTGTCCCTAATTCATCGAAATGTACAGAATACTTGTTTAAAATATCATTTACTTTCTTCAAACTAGCTTTAGGTATTTCAACAATATATCGAGCCTGATCTTCACCAAAGAAATATTCATATTTATTTGTTAAACCTTTAAGTGAATTAATTTTTATTCCCTTTTTTCCTTTAATACACATTTTTGATAATGCTGTTAAAATTCCACCTAATGATACATCATGGCAACTCACAATAAGATTTTTTCTAGATAAATCTAATACAGTCTCACCAATGTTTTTTTCATTAAATAAATTAACAGTTGGTGGCGGACCTTTTTTTTCATTTAAAATCTCTCTTGCAAAAATACTTTGATCTAAATGCCCATCAGTTTTACCAATTACATAAACTAAATTTCCTTCGGTTTTAAAGTCCATAGTAAGCATTTTTTGATAGTCAGAGATTAGTCCAACACCTCCTATTGTTGGCGTAGGCTTTATACCTTTATCTTTTGTTTCGTTATAAAATGATACATTCCCAGATACGACTGGAAAATCTAGATACTTGCTTGCTTCTGTAATTCCTTCAACACATTCTACAAATTCACCCATATTCTTTTCTTTCTCTGGGTTTCCGAAGTTTAAACAATTTGTAATAGCGATAGGTTTAGAACCTACAGATATAAGATTTCTATAACTTTCACAAACTATTTGTTTTCCACCTGTTAATGGATGTGAGAAACAATATAATGCAGACGAGTCTACTGATGCGGCAACCGCTTTATTAGTACCATGAACTCTTACAACACCAGCATCACCTCCAGGTTTTTGAATTGTATCACCCATTACTGTGTGATCGTATTGATCCCATATCCATTTTTTATCTGAAATATTTGAATTACTTAAAATCTTCTTTAGACAATCTGATAGTTTTAATGATTTAAATTCATCTTTATCAAATTTTATTTTTTGTGGTAATTTAGTTTTTTTCCAAGGACGATCATAAATTGGGGCATTTTCAGCAAGGAGATCAATTGGTATTTCAGCAACTTTTTTACTATCGAATATTAATTCTATTTTTTTTGAATTTGTTGTTTTGCCTATAACTGCAAAATCTAAATTCCATTTATCAAATATTTTCTTTGCGTGTTCTTCTTTTCCTTTTTCAAGAACAATGAGCATTCTTTCTTGACTTTCAGACAACATTATTTCGTATGGAGTCATTTTTTCTTCCCTACAAGGAACCTCGCTAAGATTTAATTCAATACCAAGATTTCCTTTTGATGCCATTTCCACACTAGAGGAAGTTAATCCTGCTGCACCCATATCTTGAATTGCAATAATTGAATTGTCAGCCATTAATTCTAAGCATGCTTCAAGTAATAGCTTTTCTGTAAATGGATCTCCAACTTGAACTGTTGGTTTTTTTTCTTCAATTTTGTCATCGAAGGTTGCTGAAGCCATACTGGCACCATGAATTCCATCTCTTCCAGTTTTCGAACCCACGTATATTACAGGTTTATCTAAACCAGCTGCTTTTGAGTAAAAAATCTTATTTTTATTTACTAAACCAAGTGTCATGGCATTTACTAATATATTTCCATTGTAAGACTCATCAAAAGTAGTTTGACCAGCAATTGTTGGAACTCCAATACAGTTTCCATATCCACCTATCCCTTTAACAACTCCTCTTAATAAGTTTCTTGTTTTTTTATGTTGAGGTGAACCGAAATGAATTGAATTTAGATTTGCTATTGGTCTTGCTCCCATTGTAAATACATCCCGCATGATCCCACCAACCCCAGTCGCTGCACCTTGATAAGGTTCAATAAACGAAGGGTGATTGTGGCTTTCAATTTTAAATACAATTGCATCGTCATCACCAATATCAATGACACCAGCATTTTCTCCAGGTCCTTGAATGACTTGTTTTCCTTTAGTGTGCATTTTTTTTAAATGTTTTCTAGAAGACTTATAGGAGCAATGTTCGTTCCACATTGCAGAAAATATTGCAAGCTCAGTTAAATTAGGTGTTCTCTTAAGAAGTTTACATATTTTAGAAAATTCTTCTTTTTTTAATCCGTGGTCTATCGCAACTGCTTCTGTGACTTCCATTATTTAAAATTATCTAAAATATTTTTGAAAAATAATGAACCATCTTCACCTGACAAATATTTGTCTATCATTCTCTCAGGATGTGGCATCATTCCAAGAACATTTTTATTATTATTAAAAATTCCAGCTATATTTTTGATTGCTCCGTTTGGATTAGTTGTTTCATTTTCTGTACCATCTTCTCCACAATATGTTACAGCTATTTGATTATTATCTTCCAATGATTTTAATTCATCATCACTACAAAAATAATTTCCTTCATTATGGGCAATATGAAGTTCTAAAATATCTTTTTTTAAATCTCTGAAATATTTATTTTGTTTATCCTTAACTTTAATAAAAACATTGCTGCATATAAAATTAAGAAACTTATTTTGTTGCAAAATTCCTTTTAGTAAACCAGTTTCAGTTAAGATTTGAAATCCATTACAAATGCCTAATACTAAACCTCCTGAATTAGCAAAATCAATTACTGATTTTATAATCTTTGATTTAGAAGCAATGCTTCCACACCTTAAGTAATCACCGTAAGAAAAGCCACCAGGCAATACTATCAAATCTGATTTTGGAATAGATTGATCGTTGTGCCAAACCATTTGATTCTTAAAGCCAAATTTTTTTAGGGCTACACCCATGTCTCTATCACAATTTGATCCTGGAAAAATAATGACTGATGATCTCATTTATTAAACTATTTTGTAATCCTCAATAACTAGATTAGCCAATAGTTTTTTACACATATCATCTACTAAAGACTTTGCTTTTTTTTCATCTTTCTCTTTAACTTCAATTTCAAAATATTTACCTTGTCTTACGTCCTCTACATTTCCAAAGTTCATTCCATTAAGTGTTTGTTGAATAGCCTTTCCTTGAGGATCTAAAACTCCATTTTTAAGAGTTATAATTACTTTAATTTTCATTATTTTTTTTTAATCTTTACTGCTTGTGGCTTGGTGTATTTTAATGGTCTTATATTTGATTGTTCATGAAGTATATTTAATCTTCTTGCAACTTCTTGATAAGCCTCAATAAGATTACCAAGACCTTTTCTAAATCTATCTTTATCTAATTTTTTATCACTATTAACATCCCATAGTCTGCAGGTATCTGGACTTATTTCATCTGCGAGTATGATCTCTTTTTTTCCATTTTTCTCATATTTTCCAAATTCTACTTTAAAATCTACAAGTTTAATTCCAACACCTCTAAACATGCCTTGAAGAAAATCATTAATTCTATTTAATTCTCTGTTAATTAAGTTTAACTCATCTTTTTCCATCCACTTAAAAGCTAAGATGTGTTCAGTGCTTACTAAGGGATCTCCTAAATCATCATCTTTTAGGCAATACTCTATTAATGGATTATCTAAGACCGTCCCATCTTCAATACCCAATCTTTTAGTTAATGATCCAGTTGCAATATTTCTTACAATAAATTCAATAGGTATAATTTCAACATGCTTAACAAGTTGCTCTCTCATATTTAAACGTTTTACTAAATGATTTTTGATACCAACATTATTCAACTGAGTTAATATATGTTCAGAAATTCTATTATTTAAAATTCCTTTACCATCCATAACTGCTTTTTTTTGATTATTAAAAGCAGTTGCGTCATCTTTAAAATGTTGGATAACATATTTTTTATCATTACTAGCAAAAATTATTTTTGCTTTACCTTCGTATAATTTTTTTCCTTTTTTCATTATTTAAATACTCTTTTAAATATATAATTTACATTTTTTAAGTGTTTGTCATAAGTAAAGATTTTATCTAATCTTTTTTCACTTAATTTACTAGTGATCGATTTATCACTTTTTAAAAGTGTTAATAGGTTTGTATTCTTTGCAAAACTAGCTTTTGCATGAGACTGAACCAATCTATAAGCTTTCTCTCTAGCAAAGCCTGATTTAGTAAGTTCTAACATTACCTCTTGAGAAAAAACAAGACCTCTTGTTAAGTTTAAATTTTTTATCATCGTTTTTGGATAAACAATCATTTTCTCTAAAATTCCTGACAGTCTAACTAAAGCAAAATCTAAAGTTATGTTCGCGTCTGGACCAATATTTCTTTCAACACTAGAATGAGAAATGTCTCTTTCATGCCACAAAGAAATATTTTCTAAAGCTGGAATTACATAGCTTCTCACCATTCTTGCAAGTCCTGTAAGATTTTCACTTAATATTGGATTTTTTTTATGAGGCATAGCAGATGAGCCCTTTTGATCTTTTGAAAAGTATTCTTGTAATTCATAAACTTCAGATCTTTGTAAATGCCTTATTTCTGTTGCAACTCTTTCAACAGATCCAGCAATAATCCCAAGAACTGCAAAATAATGTGCATGTCTATCTCTTGGTATAATTTGAGTTGAAATGGGCTCAGCTTTCAATTTTAATTTTTTTGCAACATAAGTTTCAATTTTAGGATTTATATTAGCAAATGTTCCTACTGCTCCTGAAATTGCACATGTTGATACATTTTCTATTGCATCTTTTAATCTTAATTTATTTCTTTTAAATTCTTCATAAAATGATGCTAATTTTAGACCAAATGTAATTGGTTCCGCATGAATACCATGACTTCTTCCAATACATGGAGTTAATTTATATTTTTTTGCCTGTTTTTTTAGAACAGACAATATTTTATCAATATCTCTTAATAATATATTTCCCGATTGAACCAATTGAATATTTAAAGTTGTATCTAAAACATCAGATGACGTCATTCCTTGATGAAGGTATCTTGCTTTAAGACCCGCTTGTTCTGTAATTGATGTCAAAAAAGCAATTACATCATGCTTAACTTTTGCCTCTATATCATGAATTCTTTTGACTTTGATTTTGCCTTTTTTTTTAACTAATGAAGCAACTCCTTTAGGAATAATTTTATATTTTTCCATTGCCTCAGCTGCAGCAATTTCTACATCTAGCCAAATTTTATATTTGTTTTCTTCAGACCAAATACTGACAAGTTCTTTTCTAGAATATCTTGATATCATTAATTATATGGGGGCCTCGTATAACCTTTAACAGATTCTGTGAAAATTTCATATGAATCTTCTGTTATACCAACAGTGTGCTCAAATTGTGCTGATAAAGATTTATCTTTAGTTACAGCTGTCCACCCATCATTTAAAACTTTTGTTTCATATTTTCCGTAATTTATCATTGGTTCAATAGTAAAAGTCATACCAGGTATTAGTTCTTTGCCAGTATTTTTAGATCCATAATGAAGTATATTAGGAGGTTCATGAAATACATTACTTATTCCATGCCCACAAAAATCTCTTACAACTGAATAACCTTTGCTTTCAACATAAGATTGAATTTCAAATCCTATATCACCAAGTTTTTTACCTGGTTCTAAAATAGATATTGCTTTCATCAAAGAATCATAGGTTGCTTCGATTAAATTTTTTGCCTTAACTGGAACATTTCCAACTTCATACATTCTACTTGTATCTCCATAATGATTATCAATGACCGCTGTCACATCAACATTAACTGCATCACCATCCTCTAAAATTCTCTCAGATGGTATTCCATGACAAACTACATGGTTTAATGATGTGCAGAGTGATTTTTCAAAACCTCTATAAAATAATGGAGCTGAATAGCCACCATTATCTTTTATAAATTCATAACCTAATTTATCGATCTTATCTGTTGATACTCCTGGTTTAATATAATCTGTAAGCATGTCTAAAGTTTTAGATGCAAGCTTTCCAGCAACTCTCATCTTTTCAAATTTTTCTTTATAATCACTCATCTATAATATTAATTTTTTTTTCAATTTTAATCTCTTTAGAACTAAGTTTGCATCTATAAGCGAGAAATTTAACTCCCGCTTTTTTTGCTTTTTTGTAGTTTTCAAAATAAATTTGATCAATATCTTTTGCAACTCTAAAGTTATTAATATTTTGAATTTGCGTTAAAAATAAGACATATGGCTTATATCCTTTTTTAATAGATTTAATTAGCATATTTAGATGTTTTGTTCCTCTTGATGTTACTGCATCAGGAAATTCCGCAAGATCATTTTCTCTAAATAATGTTACATTCTTTACTTCTATTAAATAGCTGTCACATAAAAAATCAAATCTTGTATCATCACTAAATTTAAATTCTGGTTTAATATTTTCGATAGTTTTAAACTCAGATATTAATTTATTTTCTAATCCATGATTAACGATTTTGTTAGCTCTATGAGTATTTACACCAACGTATCTTTTATTTGCTTTAATAATTTCTAATGTAAATTTCAGTTTTCTCTTTGGATCATTGTGTTCTGTAACTAGAACTTCATTACCTTGATCCAAGAGGCCCTGCATAGATCCGGTGTTAGGACAATGTGCCGTTATAATCTTGTTATTTACTTTTATATCGGCGAAAAATCTCTTATATCTTTTTAATAATTTTCCTTTAATAAGGCTAGTTGTAAATTTCATATAAATTTACTTATATTTACATATGCAAAATAAAAAAGAGATAAATGCTGGTATTTTAATTATCGGTAATGAAGTTCTATCGGGTAGAACACAAGATGTTAATACAAGCACATTGGCAATTTGGTTAAATTCATTAGGTATACCTGTTGCAGAAGTCAGAGTTATTCCAGATGATGAAAGTATAATTATAAATACAGTTAATGAACTGAGAAAAAAATATTCATATATATTTACAACAGGAGGAATAGGGCCAACTCACGACGATATTACAGCAGAGTCTGTCTCTAAAGCATTTAATATTAAATACGGTTTCCATAAAGAGGCTTTTTCAATACTAGAAAATTATTATAAACCAGGTGAATTTAATGAAGGCAGACAAAAGATGGCTAAAATGCCTGTTAGTGCAAATTTAATTTTAAATCCTTCTAGTGGTGCACCAGGATTTTATGTTGAAAATGTATATTGTCTTCCAGGAGTTCCATCAATTATGAAAGCAATGCTTGGAAGTTTAAATAACCTTTTAGTTGGAGGAGAGCCAATATTGAGTGAAACAATTAATTTAAGAACTGTCGAGAGTGAAATAGCAAAATCTTTAACAGAGGTTCAAAATAATAATTCTGAAGTTGATATCGGAAGTTACCCTTTTTTTAAAGCTGGTAAACTAGGTGTATCTATTGTTGTCCGATCTGTCGATAAAACAAAAATTGATAAATGTAATTCTGAAATACTTAAATTTGTAAAAGATAAACAAATTGAAATAGTTGAGCGCTAATTATGCTTTATTTTGCTTACGGAAGTAATCTAAATCATTTTCAAATGAAAAGAAGATGTAAAGATTCCAAATTTATTAAAAAGATAAATTTAAAAGGATATACACTTAATTTCAGAAGTAAGTATCGTGCAGCAGATATAGAAAAGAAAAAAAATTCTATTGTGCCAGGCGGACTGTACGAGATATCAAAAAGTGACGAAAAAAAACTAGATATTTATGAAGATTATCCAATTCTATATAAAAAAATGTACTTTAAGTATTATAACAATACTGTGATGACTTATATCATGCCTAAAAAAACAATTTTTAGATATCCAACAGAAAGATATCTAAACGTTGTTAAGCAGGGTTATAAAGATTGTAAATTAGATAAAAAATTTCTCAAAAAAGCTTTAGTGAATTTTTAATTAATGCTTTCAAAATCAAAAATATTTTTTAAAGGTATAGTTGCTGTTTTACCTCATATGTTATCAGTAATTCCTTTTGGAATTATAACTGGAGCTATTGGTATAGAATTAGGTTTTGATCCAATTTTAGTTTATGCAACTTCCTTGATTATTTTTGGTGGCGCTTCACAGATAATATTTATGCAACTTTTGTCAGGTGGAGCTTCATCATTAGTAGCCATTACATCAGTTGGAGTAATAAACTCGAGACATTTATTATATGGAGCAGTTTTATCTGAGTATTTAGAAAAACTTAGCTTTATTAAAAAATTATTTATTTCTTATTTTATTGTAGACCAAGGCTTTGCAGAATCCAACAAGTACATTAAACAAAATAAAAATTTATCTAATCCACATTATTATATTCTTGGTACAGGAATAACACTTTGGTTTTGTTGGCAGTTATCCACAATTAGTGGAATTATATTGGGCTCATTTATTCCTGAAGAATTGGGTTTAAAATTTGCGATCCCTCTCACTTTTTTAGCGATTATTGTAAATGACATAAGAAAATTAGATCATGTTTTTGTGATGTTGGTATCTGGATTTGCATCATTAATTTTATTTAATGCTCCATTTAAATCTTACATAATATTATCTCCTATAGTCGCTCTAATTGCTGCATTTATAATGTTGAGGTTTAAAAAATGACCTGGTTTTCAATTATAGTGTCTGGAATAGTAACTTATTTCTCTAGGATGGCCATGGTCGCTTTAATTGATAGAGAAATGCTTGGAACAAAAGTCAAAGAGGTTCTTAATTATGTTCCAGCAGCTGTATTTCCAGCAATAATATTTCCTGGTGTTTTTTTTAATGATTTTGGTTTGTTTGTAGAAATCACAGATCCAAAAATTTATGGTGCAATTGTTGCTTTAGTTGTTGGATTTTACTCAAGGAGTGTAATCGCCACTATTGTTTCAGGATTATTATCTTATTGGTTTATTATTTTTTTCTTATTAAGATAGATTTGTGTATTTATATACTAAACTTCAAAATTTAAAAAAACCAATTAGAGTTGCTTTTGTTGGCTGTGGGAAATTTGTTTCAATGTTTCTCGCCCAATATAATCAATTAAACAAAATCATTTTAGATTCAATCATAGAGCTTGATATTGAGAGAGCAAAAAAAAATTGTTTAAATAGTGGATTATCTAGTGAAACTATACAAAAGATTAATTTCGCAGATAATTTAGACAAAGTTTTTAACAGAGAAATTGATGTATTTATTGAAGCTACAGGCAACCCTATAGCAGGCACATTACATGCAAAGAAAATCATAGAAAGTAAAAAGCATGTAATAATGGTTAATGTTGAGGCAGATGTTTTATGTGGAAAGTATTTGTCTGATTTAGCTAAAAAGAACAACGTTATCTGTTCAATGGCTTATGGTGATCAGCCATCATTAATATTAGAACAAATTGAATGGGCAAAATTAAATGGTTTTGAAGTTATATGTGCAGGAAAAGGAACAAAATATCATCCATCTTTTGAATATTCGACACCAGAAACCGTCTGGGGTCACTACGGATTAACTAAAGAAAGAGCTGAAAATGAATCTGGAATGAACCCTAAAATGTTTAATAGTTTTTTATGTGGAGATAAATCATCAATAGAAATGTGTGCTGTTAGCAATGCTACAGACTTAAAATGCCCAAATAGTGGATTAACATATCCTCCAATCGGAGTTTATGACATTGCTAAAAAACTAATCCCGAAATCTGAAGGAGGTTTATTAGATTATTCTGGTCAAGTAGAAGTTATTTCAAGTATAGATTTAGATAAAAAAGATATTTCAAATGATCTTAGATGGGGAGTTTATATTGTTATTAAAGCTCAAAATGAGTATGTGAAAAACTGTTTTAAAGATTATGGAATGGTAACTGACTCTTCCGGAAGTTATTCAGCTATTTGGAGGCCTTATCATTATATTGGATTAGAATTAGCTCAATCAATCTATTCCATAATGCTTGATAATAAGGCCACAGGTCATACAAAAAATTTTAATGCTGAGATAGCTAGTGTCGCAAAAAAAGATTTAAAGGCAGGACAAAAACTTGATGGGGAAGGGGGTTATTGTGCAAGGGGAAGGTTGATTTCATCTAAAAAATCTAAACAAGAAAGAATTTTACCTATGGGTTATACTGATAATGCTACTTTAAAAAAAGACATCAAGAAAGATGAATTTATAAGTTTAGATGATGTTGAGCTTAATTTGCAAAAAGAAATAATTGAAGCTAGAGAATATCAATACAATCTAATATAGTGAGTTATATAACTCTTTTTGTCATTTCTTTTTTAGCAGCTACTATTTTACCCTTATCATCAGAAATTACGCTTGCAGGACTTACGGCCATTGAATCTAATAATAATTTCATATTACTGCTTGTGGCAAGCTTGGGTAACATACTTGGTTCATCTTTTAATTGGGTTTTGGGAATTTATTCTAGAAAATTTGAGTCCAAAAAATGGTTTCCATTTAATCAAAAGCAAATGAAGCGATCTTCCAAATGGTTTTTGAAGTATGGTAAATGGTCTTTATTGTTTGCTTGGTTGCCTATAGTTGGAGATCCGCTAACTTTTATTGCGGGTACTATGCGAATTAGTTTCTTAAATTTTTTAGTCCTGGTTGCTATAGGGAAAGTGGCGCGTTATGTTATTGTTATTGCAGTGACAAATTGGTCTTTAAACCTATTTTAAAATCATTCATCTGCATTTTGGTGCAGTTTAAAAAAAATATCAACTAAAGTTTAATTGAAATATTATCCTATAGATTATGAGACAACCAGAGCATAGGGAGATAGAATAAAAAAAATTTACTTATTAATCTTGTTCAACTATAAATATTAGCATAAATACTCATGAAAATAACTCATGCCCTCGTGGTGAAATTGGTAGACACAAAGGACTTAAAATCCTTGCCCTTTTGGGAGTGCCAGTTCGAGTCTGGCCGAGGGCACCACTAATGGTTAATCCTTTTTTAGTTTATGACAAAAATTCTAGATCATCTAAAATTAAAAATGCAGTCTTAAAAAGAATAAAGACATATTCTTTGTCAAAATCTAATTTAATAATTGTGATAGGTGGAGATGGTTTTATGCTCGAAACATTAAAAAAATATAATAAATACAAAAAACCTTTTTATGGAATAAATTCGGGAAACTATGGTTTCCTCATGAATAAATTTTCTGAAAAAACAAACTATAAAAATTTAATTAAAGGAAGATTAGTCTCAATATCTCCATTAGAGATGAGTGTAAAAAATAAATCAAATATTATAAAAAAATGTATTGCAATTAACGAAATCTCAGTTCTAAGACAAAGTAGACAAACTGCATCATTAACGATTTCAAATGGTAAAAAACAAATTATAAAACATTTAATTTCTGATGGTGTCTTGGTATCAACACCTGCAGGTAGCACAGCTTATAACCTTTCTGTTCATGGTCCTATTCTTAGTATAGATTCAAATAAGTTATCTATAAGTCCTATTAGTGCTTTCAGACCTAGGAGATGGAAAGGAAAAATAGTTAGTGATAAATCTAAAATCACAATTAAGAATTTAAATTATATAAAGAGACCCATAAGTGCTGTTGCTGACAATATTGAGGTAAGAAATGCAAAATCAATATCAATTAAAACTAACAAAAAAATTAAATTTAATTTAATTTTTGATAAAAACAGAAGTCTTCAAAAAAAAATTAAAATTGAACAGTTGAGAAATGAAATAAATTAATGGTGCCCCCGCACGGACTCGAACCGCGGACCTATTGATTACAAATCAATTGCTCTACCAGCTGAGCTACAAGGGCATTGATGATTTTGTATTACGATTTTTAATATTATCAAGTTTTATTTTTATATTGATTTATATGATGAAAAACTATTGCAGCACTATTAGATATATTCAAACTCTCAATATTTTTGTTTATATCTATCTTTACAGAAAAATCTGTATATTTTTTTGTATGTTCTCGCATACCAAATCCTTCAGAACCAAATAATAAAATATTATTTCCATTCCATTTCATTTCGTTAAAGTTTTTTTCAGAACTTGCTTCAAAACCATAAATCCAAAAATTTTTTTCCCTCAGGAATTTAAGAGTTGTATTTATATTTGATACCTCGAATATATTTATGTGTTCCATACATCCGCTTGCAGATTTATACATCAGTTTACTTTCTGATGGAAAATGTCTTTCTTTAATAATTATTCCATCAATATTAAATGATGCAGCACTTCTAATTATAGAGCCTATATTTCTAGGATCTGTTACTTCGTCTAAACAAGCAAAGGTTAAATAGTTATTTATTTTAATAAAATCTTTTAAATTTTTTTTTTCAAAATGCTCTATTTCAGCGACATATCCTTGATGTGTAATTCCATCTTTCGAACAATATTTATCAAGTTCTTTCCGTGTTTTGTAATAAATTTTTAAATCTTTAAGAAGATTTATTCTTGAACTTACTC
This sequence comes from uncultured Pelagibacteraceae bacterium, assembly GCA_902588975.1. Classification (GTDB taxonomy): domain Bacteria; phylum Pseudomonadota; class Alphaproteobacteria; order Pelagibacterales; family Pelagibacteraceae; genus Pelagibacter. The sequence continues at coordinate 47,500 of CACIRJ010000001.1, forward strand.
TGTGAATGTTTTTTTTACTTTCTTCAGTAAGAAAAATTTTCAAAACTTTTCTTCTGGGATTTTTTAATGCTTCTATAACCGCATGTTTTCCAACTATAAAAAAAGACGACTTGTTCATAATATTTGTTGAATTTACACTATTTTTTGAGCTATTTTCCTTTATTTCACGTATTGCATTTGTACAATAAAAATATATAAAACGCATGTTGTTTAAAGCTTTATTGAACATGGGGTGCTTCCCCCTAAAAATTTATTAAGGAGGGGTACCAAAGCGGTCAAATGGGGCGGGCTGTAAACCCGTTGACTTCGGTCTTCGAAGGTTCGAATCCTTCCCCCTCCACCATTCAATAATTTTTTTTATGACTTGGAGTGTACTTGGGTGTTGCGGGTGTAGTTCAATGGTAGAACGCTAGCCTTCCAAGCTGGATGTAAGGGTTCGATTCCCTTTACCCGCTCCATAAAATTAAAATATGAAAATAATAAATGAGGTAAATAAGTAATGTCAAAAGAAAAGTTCGTAAGAAATAAACCGCACTGTAATATTGGTACCATAGGTCACGTCGATCATGGTAAAACAACATTAACTGCTGCGATCACAAAAGTATTAGCTGAGACAGGAGGTGCGCAATTTACTGCTTATGATCAAATCGATAAAGCTCCTGAAGAAAAAGAGAGAGGAATTACAATTTCAACTGCTCACGTAGAATATGAAACAGAGAAAAGACACTATGCACACGTAGATTGTCCAGGACACGCAGATTATGTAAAAAATATGATTACAGGTGCTGCACAAATGGATGGCGCAATTTTAGTTGTAAATGCTGCAGATGGCCCAATGCCTCAAACAAGAGAACATATTCTTTTAGCAAGACAAGTTGGTGTTCCAGCTATAGTTGTTTACTTAAATAAAGTTGATCAAGTTGACGATAAAGAAATGATTGAGCTTGTTGAAGAGGAAATAAAAGATTTGCTAACTTCATATAAATTTCCAGGTGATAAAACTCCAATTATCAAAGGTTCAGCATTAGCTGCTGTGGAAGGTAGAGATGATGAAATTGGAAAAAATTCTATCATGGAACTTATGAAATCTGTTGATGAATTTATCCCTCAACCAGATAGACCGAAAGATAAAGATTTCTTGATGCCGGTTGAAGATGTCTTCTCAATTTCAGGAAGAGGTACAGTTGTTACAGGAAGAGTAGAGTCTGGAGTAATTAAAACTGGTGATGAAATAGAAATTGTTGGAATAAGGGAAACAAAAAAAACAGTCTGTACTGGTGTAGAAATGTTTAGAAAACTATTAGATTCAGGTGAAGCAGGTGATAACATTGGAGCGCTTTTAAGAGGTGTTGAAAGAACTGATGTTGAAAGGGGTCAAGTATTATGTAAGCCTAGCTCAATAACTCCACACACTAAATTCGAAGCCCAAGCATATGTATTGAAAAAAGAAGAGGGTGGAAGACACACTCCTTTTTTTACAAAATATAGACCTCAGTTTTATTTCAGAACAACAGATGTAACAGGTGAAGTAGAATTACCAGCTGGTACAGAGATGGTTATGCCAGGAGATGATGCTAAATTTACAGTAAAATTAATTACACCAATTGCGATGGCTGAAAAGTTAAACTTCGCTATCAGAGAAGGTGGTAGAACAGTAGGAGCTGGAGTAGTAACAAAGATTATAGAGTAAACTCCATAGGAGTGTAGCTCAATTGGTAGAGCGCCGGTCTCCAAAACCGGAGGTTGGGGGTTCGATTCCCTCCGCTCCTGCCATATTAAAATTATGAAGAACCCACTAAAATTTATACAAGATGTAAAGCAAGAAGCCTTTAAGGTCACTTGGCCAACTGGAAAAGAAGTAATCCAAGGATCGTTAATGGTTGTCGCTATGGCTATTGTAGCAGCTTTATTTTTTCTTTTATTAGATCAAGTTCTTCAATTTTTTTTAGAATTAGTATTAAAGGTTAATCTGTAATGAAAAATTGGTATATTGTACAATCTCATTCAAGCTTTGAAAATAAAGTTGCTCAGGAAATAAAGGAGGAAGCAACAAAAGCAAATTTATCAGATAAAATTGAGGAAATCATTGTTCCTACACATGATATAACAGAGGTTAAAAGAGGAAAGAGAGTTCAAAGAAAAAAAAAATACTTTCCTGGTTATGTATTATTAAAAAGTGAAATGGACAATACAATTTATCACATGATTAAAAATCTAAAAAAAGTTAGTGGATTTTTAGGAACAAAAGGAACACCAATACCTGTTTCTGAAAAGGAGATTGAAAAAATTCTTGGTCAAATTAAGGATGGAGTTGTACAACCTAAATCAGGTGTCGAATACAATGTGGGAGAAAAAGTTCAAGTTATAGATGGTCCGTTTGCATCCTTCAGTGGGTTAGTTGAGGATATAGATGAAGATAAATTGCGATTGAAAGTATCCGTATCTATTTTTGGAAGACCAACACCAGTTGATTTAGAATATAGTCAAGTTGAAAAGGCAAGCTAATGGCAAAAAAAGAAATAAGTGGATATATAAAATTACAAATAAATGGAGGCCAAGCAAACCCAGCTCCTCCTGTTGGACCAGCTTTAGGTCAAAGAGGAATAAATATAATGGATTTTTGTAAAGCCTTTAATGAAAAAACAAAATCATTTGCAGGTAAACCTGTGCCAGTTATTATCACGGTATATAAAGACAAAAAATTTGATTTTATAATTAAATCACCTCCAGCTTCTCATTTTATAAAAGAGGCAGTAAAATTAAAAAGTGGATCAAAAGAACCTGGTAGAAATATTGTTGCAAAAATTTCAAAAAAACAATTAAAAGAAATTGCTGAAAAGAAAATGGCAGATTTAAATGCTCATGATGTTGATGAAGCTGCGAAAATTATTGCTGGTTCTGCAAGATCTATGGGTATTGAGGTAGTAGAATAATGTCATCAAAAAGATATAAAAAATTACCAGAAAAAACTAGAGATTTACAATCTTCATCTGTGGATAAATTAATTCCTATTTTAAAACAGAATTGTACAACAAAGTTTGATGAATCTTTAGACTTAAGTTTACAGATTAATAATAAGCAAAAGAAAAGTGAGATCAATATTAGAACAGTTATTAATTTACCTGGTGGAAGTTTGAAAAGAGTAAAAGTTGGTGTTGTTTGTGAAGAAAATAAATTACAAGAAGCAAGAGATGCAGGAGCTGAAGTTGTTGGCGGCGATGAACTTATAGAAGAAATTAAGTCAGGTAATATAAATTTTGAAAAACTAATATGTACCCCTGGTATGATGATCAAACTTTCAAAATTAGGAAAAGTTCTTGGTCCCAAAGGACTAATGCCAAATCCGAAATTAGGGTCAGTTACTAACGATGTAAAAAAAGCTATAAATGATGCAAAATCTGGTCAAGTTGAAATAAGAAATGATAAAGATGGAAATATAGGTGTGAGCATAGGAAATAAATCTTTTGCAGATGACAAATTGATAAAGAATTTTAATGCAGTAATCGATGCATTGGAGAAAGAAAAGTCAAATAATCCAATTAAGGGAGATTTGATCAAACAAGCATTCTTAACCTCAACGATGGGTGTTTCATACAAAATCAAATTAGATAAGAATATATAGCTATGATGAACAAGGAACAAAAGAAACAGTATATATCTGATATGACAAATCAGTTCGAAAAGTCTGAAGCTGTAATTGTGACTCATTATCAAGGTTTAACTATGAACCAACTTGATGACCTGAGGGCCAAAATGAGAGAACATGGCATAAAGTTTAAGATTACAAATAATAGGATAACAAAATTGGCTCTAGAAAAAACAAGATGTAAAGATTTATCAAATCTATTTTCTGGTCCTACTGCTGTTGCTTTATCTGAAGATGCAATAACTTCTGCAAAAATATTAACAAATTTCTCAAAAGAAAATGAAAATTTAAAGATTCTAGGTGGAATCATGGGTTCTGATATTTTAGACGTTGCTGGCGTCAAAAATGTAGCTACTTTGCCTTCATTGGATGAGGCCAGAGCCAAAATTGTAGGAATATTGAGATCTCCAGCACAAAAAATAGCAAGTATTTTACTTGCGCCGGCGTCAAAAATCGCTATTTTAGCGCTCGAAAAATCAAAAAAATAACCAGGGACAAGATTTAACATGGCTGACTTAAATAAAATTATAGATGACTTATCAAGTTTAACTGTTGTAGAAGCAGCTGAACTTTCAAAACAACTAGAAGAAAAATGGGGAGTAACTGCAGCAGCAGCTGTAGCGGCAGCACCAGCAGCAGCAGGTGGAGCAGCACCAGCAGAAGAAAAAGATGAATTTACGATTATGCTTACTGCAGCTGGGGATAAAAAAATTAATGTTATAAAAGAGGTTAGAGCTATTACAGCTTTAGGACTTAAAGAAGCAAAAGATTTAGTTGAAGGTGCACCAAAGGAAGTCAAATCAGGTGTAAATAAAAAAGAGGCAGAAGAGATTAAGCAAAAACTCGAAGCAGCTGGCGCAAAAGTAGAACTAAAATAAATTAGATAGGATTTTTACTGGTTAAATTTTTTTAATCAGTTGTATAGATGCAATTATCTTTTACAGAAAAAAAGAATATTAGAAAAAGTTTTGGTAAGTTAAAAGAAAGCTTATCTATACCCAATCTTATTGAAGTTCAAAAAAATTCATACAAAGAGCTAACAGAATTTAAACAAGACGTTGAACAACATCTTGTGAAAGGTTTTGATAGAGTATTTAAAAGTATTTTTCCAATTGAAGATTTAAACGACAAAGCAACATTAGAGTACGTGTCATATAATTTAGAGAAGCCGAAATTTGATGTTGAAGAGTGTATAGCAAGAGGTTTAACTTATTCTGCTGCACTTAAATGTACACTTAGATTGGTTGTTTATGAAATAGATCAAGAGAACAATACAAAAGATATTTTGTCAGCAAAAGAGCAAGAAGTTTATATGGGTGAAGTTCCTATGATGACTAATAGTGGAACATTTATTACCAATGGAGTCCAAAGAGTTGTAGTAAATCAAATGCACAGAAGTCCTGGTGTTTTTTTTGATCACGATAAAGGAAAATCCCATGCAAGTGGAAAATTATTATTTAATTGCCGTGTAATTCCTAATCGAGGCTCATGGTTAGACTTTGAGTTTGATGTAAAAGATTTATTGTATTTTAGAATAGATCGAAAAAAGAAAATATTAGTTTCTACATTGCTGCAAGCTTTAGGTTTTTCAAAAAATGATATTGTTAATGAGTTTTATCAAAAGGAAACATTAACTTTTGATAAAAGTTTAAATAAATGGAAAACAAAATTTGATCCAGATAATTATAAAGCTAAAAATTTTTCAGAAGAAGTTGTAGATGCAAAAAATAACAAAGTAGTTGTAAAATTAGGTGAAAAAATAAATTTTTTAACTGCCAAAAAACTATCAAATGATGGTTTGAAGGAAATTTTTGTCTCTAACGAGTCTTTATATGGTAAATTTTTACATAGAGAAATAACTATTGGTGAAGATACATTTAAAATAGGTACAGAACTAAATGAGACCATAGTAAATAAAATTATAGAAGCTGAAATTAAGTCACTAGAAATTTCTAAGACAAATTCAATTAATAAAGGTCCATATTTATTATTAAGTATTTTTAATGATAAAAATGAAAATAAAAATGACGCTATAACAGAAATTTATAAGGTTTTGAGACCTGGAGAGCCTCCTACAATCGAGATAGCTACTCAAATATTTAATAATTTGTTTTTTAGTTCTGATAGATACGATTTATCAGATGTTGGAAGAGTAAAAATGAATTCACGACTAGAATTGACATGTTCTGATAAAATTACAATTTTAAGAAATGATGATATACTTGCAATAATTCAGAAAATGCTAGACTTAAGAGATGGCAAAGATGAAGTTGATGATATTGATCATTTAGGCAATAGAAGAGTTAGATCTGTTGGAGAACTCGTAGAAAATCAAGCTCGTATAGGTGTATATAGAATGGAAAGAGCTATAAAAGAGAAAATGACAACTTTAGATGTTGAGTCAGCTATGCCGCAAGATTTAATTAATGCTAAACCTTTAACAATTTCTCTCAAAGATTTCTTTGCTACATCACAACTCTCACAGTTTATGGATCAAACTAATCCACTCTCTGAAATCACTCACAAGAGAAGAGTTTCAGCTTTAGGACCGGGTGGATTAACTAGAGAAAGGGCTGGATTTGAAGTTCGTGATGTTCATCCAACACACTATGGAAGAATTTGCCCAATAGAAACTCCAGAAGGTCCAAACATAGGTTTAATTAACAGTTTATCAACTTATTCAAAAATAAATAAGTATGGTTTCATTGAAAGTCCATATAAAAAGGTAAAAGATGGAATAGTTCAAAACAATATAGAATATCTATCAGCAATGGAAGAAACCAAGTTTACTATTGCTCAAGCTAATTCATTAATTGATAAAAATGGAAAATTTACTGAGGAACTGGTCTCATGTAGGCAGAATTTGAATTTTATTTTAGCTAAACCCGAGAATATTGATTATATTGACGTATCACCCAAACAACTCGTGTCAGTGGCTGCCTCACTTATTCCATTTTTGGAAAATGATGATGCTAATAGAGCATTAATGGGATCTAACATGATGAGACAAGCAGTTCCTTTATTAAAACCAGAAGCACCACTTGTTGGAACAGGCATTGAAAGTGATGTTGCTCTTGATTCTGGTGTAACAATTGTTGCAAAACGTGATGGTGTTGTTGATAAAATTGATGGTAAAAGAATAGTGATCAAAGCTTCTGGAGAAAAAGATTATTCTAAATCAGGTGTTGATATATATAATTTACAGAAATTTAAAAGATCTAACCAAAATACATGCATAAATCAAAAACCACTAGTAAGAGTAGGTGATAAGGTAAAATCTGGTGATATTATAGCTGACGGTCCATCCACTAAAGTTGGAGAGTTGGCTTTAGGTAAGAACGTAACTGTAGCTTTCATGCCTTGGCAAGGATATAATTTTGAAGATTCAATATTAATTTCTGAAAGATGTGTAACAGACGACGTTTTTACTTCTATCCACATTGAGGAATACGAAGTAATGGCTAGAGATACAAAATTAGGAGAAGAAGATATTACTAGGGACATACCTAATGTTAATGAAGAGTCATTAAAAAATTTAGACGAGTCAGGAATAGTTTACATAGGAGCAGAAGTAAAACCAGGAGATATTTTGGTAGGTAAAGTTACTCCAAAAGGAGATACTGCATCAGGCCCTGAAGAAAAATTACTAAGATCAATATTTGGAGAAAAAGCAATTGATGTTACCGATACATCATTAAAAATGCCAAGTGGAAGTGGTGGTATAGTAGTTGATGTGAGAGTATTTAATCGACATGGTATTGATAAAGATGAAAGATCCATAACTATTGAGCGAGCAGAAATCGAGAGTGTTCAAGAAGATAAAAAGGTTGAAGAAGAAATCTTAGAAAGAAGTATAAAACAGAGATTGTCATCAATATTAAATGGAACAAAAATTAATAAAAAAGTTAAAGATGTAGAAGCAAATACATTTTTATCTGAGGAGGCAATTAATAATTTACCTATTTCTGATTTATTTAAAATATCAGTAGATGAGCAAGATAAACTATCTTCTTTGTCTCAAATTAAAGATCAATACAATAGTGCTAAACAAGATATTCAAGAAAGATTTGAAGATAAAGTTTTAAAAATTAGACAAGGTGACGATTTATTACCTAGTGTTATGAAAATGGTTAAAGTTTTTGTTGCTATAAAAAGAAGATTAAGACCAGGAGATAAAATGTCTGGAAGACATGGAAATAAAGGTGTTGTAAGTAAAATAGTTCCAGTTGAAGATATGCCCTATAGAGAAAATGGTAAACCAGTTGATATTGTTCTTAATCCATTAGGCGTTCCTAGCAGGATGAATGTTGGTCAAATATTAGAGACACACTTAGGATGGTCTTGCACAGAGTTAGGTGAGAAATTGAATCAGTTAGTAAATGAAAACCAAAAGAAGATTGAAAAGACAGAGAAGATCAAATCATTTTTGAAAAATGTATATGGTAAAGAAATATATGAAGAAGATATTGAACAATTAAGTCAATCTGAATTTGAGGATTTATGTTCAAATATAAGAAAAGGTGTTCCGATAGCTACGCCAGTTTTTGATGGCGCCAAAGAAAACGATGTTACCAAAATGTTAGAATTAGCTGAATTACCAAACTCAGGTCAAACTACACTTTGGGATGGAAGAACTGGAGAGAAATTTGATAGACCCGTTACAGTCGGGACAATTTATATGTTAAAACTTCATCATTTAGTTGAAGATAAAATTCATGCAAGATCTACTGGACCTTACAGTTTAGTAACTCAACAGCCTCTTGGGGGCAAGGCACAATTAGGTGGTCAACGATTTGGTGAAATGGAAGTTTGGGCATTAGAGGCTTATGGGGCTTCATATACACTACAAGAAATTCTCACTGTTAAGTCAGATGATGTAGCTGGAAGAGTTAAGGTCTATGAAACAATAGTTAAAGGTGAAGAAAATTTTGAGTCAGGTATACCTGAGTCATTTAATGTTTTAGTTAAAGAAATTAAATCACTAGCACTAAATGTGGAGCTAAATTAATATGAGTAAAGAATTAACAGACCTATTTAAATCTTCAGAAATTTCAGAAGCGCAAAATTTTAATAGCATAAAAATAACACTTGCTAGTCCAGAGAAAATTAAATCATGGACTTATGGAGAAATCAAAAAGCCTGAAACAATAAATTACAGAACTTTCAGACCTGAAAAGGATGGATTATTTTGTGCAAGAATATTTGGACCGATAAAGGATTATGAGTGTCTTTGTGGTAAGTACAAAAGAATGAAATTCAGAGGAATTATATGTGAAAAATGTGGAGTTGAGGTTACAAAGTCAAATGTCAGACGTGAAAGAATGGGTCATATTAATTTAGCAACCCCAGTTGCTCATATATGGTTCTTAAAATCGTTACCAAGTAGAATATCCCTTGCAATAGATATGAAGCTTAAAGAGGTAGAAAGAGTACTCTATTTTGAAAACTTCATAGTTATTGAACCAGGCTTAACAGGACTTAAAAAGAATCAGCTTTTAGGTGAAGAAGAACTTATAAAATATCAAGATGAGCATGGTGAAGAGTCTTTTACTGCCGGTATTGGAGCTGAAGCAATCCTAGAAATTTTAAAATCAATAGATTTAGAGCAAGAAAAAGAGGCTTTAATTAAATCAATTAAAGAGACAAAATCGAAAGTTTCAGAAGAAAGATCAATTAAAAGATTAAAACTAATAGAGTCTTTTATAGAGACTGGAAATAAACCAGAATGGATGATTTTAACTACTATACCAGTAATCCCTCCTGAATTAAGACCATTAGTACCGTTAGATGGAGGTAGATTTGCTACCTCTGATTTAAATGATTTATATAGAAGGGTTATAAATAGAAACAACCGTTTAAAAAGATTAATGGATCTAAAGGCTCCAGATATAATTGTAAGAAATGAAAAACGAATGCTTCAAGAGTCAGTAGATGCATTATTTGACAATGGTAGAAGAGGAAGAGTAATTACAGGTACAGGTAAAAGACCACTAAAATCTTTAGCAGAGATGTTAAAAGGTAAACAAGGACGATTTAGACAAAATTTATTGGGTAAAAGAGTCGATTATTCTGGAAGATCTGTAATAGTAGTTGGACCAGACTTAAAATTACATGAATGCGGTTTGCCAAAAAAAATGGCTTTAGAATTATTTAAACCATTTTTATATGCAAGATTAAACAAACTCGGATTAGCATCAACTATCAAGCAAGCTAAGAAACTTGTTGAAAGAGAGAGAAATGAAGTTTGGGATGCCTTAGAATTAATTGTTAGGGAACATCCAGTTATATTAAATAGAGCACCAACACTTCATAGATTAGGAGTTCAGGCATTCGAACCAAAATTAATTGAGGGAAATGCAATTGAATTACATCCACTAACTTGTGCTGCATTCAACGCAGACTTTGATGGTGATCAAATGGCAGTTCATGTACCATTAAGTTTAGAGGCACAATTAGAAGCAAGAGTTTTAATGATGTCTACAAACAACATTTTAAGCCCATCAAATGGAAAACCTATAATTGTTCCGAGTCAGGATATGATTTTAGGTATATATTATCTTTCTCAACCACCATATCAAACAGATAGAGTCGAAGGATATTTTGTAAATAACTCAGAGATTGAACATGCTTTAGAAATTGGTCAAATTAAAGTTCATTCAAGAATTGTTTCAAGATTTGCAACTGTTGATGAAAAAGGTAATACTAAATATGAAAAACATATTAGTACAGCTGGAAGATTTTTATTAGCAAACTTAATTCCAAAAAATATTAATAATAAATTTGCTTTAGTTGACAGATTATTGCCTAAGAAAATAGTTTCTGAGGTTATTGATCACGTTTTCCGATTTTCTGGACAGAAAAGTACAGTAATATTTTGTGACAAATTAAAGGACCTGGGATTTAAACATGCATTTAAAGCTGGAATATCATTTGGTAAAGACGATCTAGTAATTCCAGATAACAAACAGCAATTAATTGATGAAACAAAAAAATTAATATCCGATTATGAAAATCAATACGCAGAAGGATTAATAACTAGAGGTGAAAAATATAATAAAGTTATTGATGCGTGGTCAAAATGTACAGACAAAGTAGCTTCTGAAATGATGAAAAGAATTTCTGCTACAGAAATGACAGAAGATGGTCTAAAAATTAATTCAGTATTTATGATGGCAGACAGTGGTGCAAGAGGTTCTGCGGCTCAAATGAAGCAATTAGCCGGTATGAGAGGCTTAATAGCAAAACCATCTGGAGAAATTATAGAATCACCAATTACATCCAACTTTAAAGAAGGTTTAACCGCTCTAGAGTATTTTAATTCAACACACGGTGCTAGAAAAGGATTAGCAGATACAGCATTAAAGACAGCAAGCTCAGGATACTTAACTAGAAGACTTTGCGATGTTGCTCAAGATTTAACCATAACTTCTTCTAAGTGTACTGCTAAATGTGGTTCAATAAAACTAACGGAAGTACTAGAAGGTGGAAATATTATGGTTAGTTTATCTGAAAGAGCTCTTGGAAGAGTAGCAGCAAAAGATGTAAAAAATCCATTAACTGGAGATGTTTTAATCAAAAAAGATCAAATGATTGATGAAGCAGGATGTGAAAAAATAGATTCTGCTGGTGTGAAGAGCCTCAATGTTTATTCAGTAATGACATGTGGAATGAAGGAAGGTGTTTGTGCCACTTCATATGGAAGAGATCTTTCTAGAGGAAAAATGGTTCATGTTGGTGAAGCGATTGGAATGATATCAGCTCAATCAATAGGAGAACCAGGTACTCAACTTACAATGAGAACTTTCCACGTTGGAGGAACAGCATCAGTTAAACAAGACTCTCAAATAGTATCAAATAATGATGGTACTTTAAAAATTGTTAATACAAACTTATTATTAGATTCAAAAAAGAATTTAATTGTAATGGGAAGAAATACCGAATTATCAATAGAAGACGATAATGGACTTCAAGTAGCATCCTACAAAGTGCCATATGGATCGAAACTTTTCTTTGAGAATGGAGATAAAGTTAAAAAAGGATCAAAAATATGTGAGTGGGATCCATATACTACTCCAGTTATTGCTGAAAAAGATGGAATAGCAAATTATGTAGATTTAATAGATGGTGTATCAATTGCAGAAACGACAGATGATGCAACTGGAATTTCTACAAAAGCTGTTGTTGATTGGAAAACTCAATCTAAAAATACAGATTTAAAACCAAGAATTACTCTAAGAGACGCAAAAGGTAATGTTATAAAAAAAGCTGATGATAATGAGGCAAGATATTACTTAGTACCAGATTCAATTTTATCTGTTAAAGATGGTCAAAAAATTTCGGCTGGAGATGTAATAGCCAGACTACCTAAAGAGACAACGAAGACTAAAGATATTACAGGAGGTTTACCAAGAGTTGCTGAATTATTTGAAGCGAGAAAAGCAAAAGATAGTGCAATTATTGCTGAGAATGATGGTAAAGTAATATTTGGTAAAGAGGTAAGAGGTAAGCAAAGAGTAACAATAGAATCCGAAAATGGTGATACCTCAAGCTATTTAATTCCTAAAGGAAAACACATTAACTTCAATCAAGGTGAAAAGATTAAAAAAGGTGAATATTTGTTAGATGGTCAACCATTACCACATGATATTCTGAGAATATTAGGTATTGAAGAATTGACTGAATATTTTGTAAACCAGGTACAAGATGTTTATAGGTTACAAGGTGTAATAATAAACGATAAGCACATTGAAGTTATTTTAAGACAAATGTTGAAAAAAATTGAAGTAAAAATTCAAGGCGATAGTTCATATTTACCTGGTGAAATTGTCGATAGAATTAAATTTGAAAACACCAATGAACAACTTGTTAAAGATGGTAAAAACCCTGCAGTTGGAGAAAGAGTTTTAATGGGAATAACTAAAGCTTCACTTCAAACAGAGTCATTTATTTCAGCTGCTTCTTTCCAAGAAACAACAAGAGTTTTAACAGACGCTGCTATTAAAGGTAAAGTAGATAAACTATCAGGATTAAAAGAAAATGTAATTGTTGGTAGATTAGTTCCTGCCGGAACTGGATCTGTTAAAAATTTATGGAACAAGAAAGCTCGTTTAGATGATGAAAAATTCATAGCAGAGAACGAGAAGATTGAACAAGCAGAAAGCCCTGTAAATCAATAAAAATTCGTCATTTTTCCATGTCTTTTAATTTGACAAATGGAATTTCTATAGTATTTTGTGCGTGTTTTTGGTTGGAATGTAGTGACTAGTGCACTAAACGCTGCCACAAATAACCTGACAGTTATTTCATCTAAAATCAAATTTATATAAAAAATTTTATGCCAACAATTAACCAGTTGTTAAGAAAAGGACGAGAAAAACAAATTGCTAGGAATAAAGTTCCAGCATTACAAAAACAACCTTTGAAAAGAGGTGTTTGTGTAAAAGTTTATACAACTACTCCTAAGAAACCAAACTCTGCACTAAGAAAAGTTGCAAGAGTTAGATTATCAAATGGTTTTGAAGTTACAGCATATATTCCTGGAGAAGGACATAATTTACAAGAGCACTCAGTAGTATTAATAAGAGGCGGTCGTGTTAAAGACTTACCTGGTGTTAGATATCATATACTTCGTGGTAATTTAGATACCCAAGGAGTTGCAAACAGAAAACAGAGACGTTCTTTATATGGAACGAAAAAAGGTAAATAAACATGTCTCGAAAAAGAAAAGCCCCAAAAAAAATTCCAGTCGTAGATCCTAAATATAAATCAGTAATAATTCCAAAATTAATCAACTCTATAATGTTAGATGGTAAAAAAACTATCGCAGAAAAAATTGTTTATGATGCAATTGATAAAATTAAATCAAAATCAAAGGACGAACCTTTAACAGTATTTAATGATGCAATAAACAATGTAAGACCAACTGTTGAAGTTCGATCGAGACGTGTTGGTGGAGCTACTTATCAAGTTCCAGTAGAGGTTAAAGCTAAAAGATCACAAGCATTAGCATTAAGATGGATTATCGATGCATCGAGAAAAAGAAAAGATAAAAAAATGTCGGATAAATTATTTAATGAAATTTTTGATGCTTATCAAAAAAGAGGTTCAGCAATAAAAAAGAAGGAAGATACACATAAAATGGCAGAGTCTAATAAAGCTTTTGCACATTTTAGATGGTAAGTAATATGGCAAAAACTCATCCACTAAATAAATATAGAAACATTGGTATCATGGCTCATATAGATGCTGGTAAAACAACAACTACAGAAAGAATTTTATATTATACAGGTAAGAGTCATAAGATCGGTGAAGTTCATGATGGTGCTGCCACAATGGATTGGATGGAACAAGAGCAGGAAAGAGGTATTACAATTACATCAGCTGCAACTACTTGTTTTTGGAGAGAGCATAGAATTAATATTATTGACACTCCGGGTCATGTTGATTTTACAATTGAAGTTGAAAGATCTCTAAAAGTCTTGGACGGTGCCGTTGCAGTATTTGATGGTGTTGCTGGTGTTGAACCACAATCTGAAACAGTTTGGAGACAAGCTGATAAATATAAAGTTCCTAGAATTTGTTTTGTAAATAAACTTGATAGGACCGGTGCAGATTTCTTTAGATGTGTGAATATGATTAAAGATAGACTTGGAGCCAAACCTTTGGTCATGCAGGTCCCTATTGGAATAGAGGCATCATTACAAGGTGTTGTTGATTTAGTTAAAATGAAAGCAATTGTTTGGAAAAACGAAGACCTTGGAGCTGAATGGGAAGAAAAAGATATTCCAGACGATCTCAAAGAGACATGTGATAAATACAGACAAGAATTAGTTGAGACAGCTGTTGAGCAAGATGAAAAATTAATGGAAGCATATTTAGGTGGTGAAGAAATTAAACAAGAAGATTTGATTAAATGCGTAAGAAAAGGATGTTTAAACTTCGAATTCGTACCGGTTTTAACAGGTTCTGCTTTTAAAAATAAAGGTGTTCAACCATTATTAGATGCTGTTGTAGATTACTTACCAAGTCCAGAGGATCTTGGATCTATAATGGGTACAAAACCAGGATCTGATGAGGAAATTGAAATGAAGTTTGAGGATAGTGCGCCTTTTTCAGCTTTAGCTTTTAAAGTAGCAACAGACCCATTTGTAGGGAGTCTTACATTTATTAGAATTTATTCAGGCACAGTTAAATCTGGAACTGGAGTTTATAATACTTCTTCAGATAAAGAAGAAAGAGTTGGAAGAATGCTTTTAATGCATGCTAATTCAAGAGAAGATATCAAAGAAGCAAGCGCAGGCGATATAGTTGCACTTGCTGGATTAAAAAATACTATAACAGGTCATACATTAGCAAATAAAGACGCACCAGTATTACTTGAACCAATGGAATTTCCAGACCCAGTAATAGAAATTGCAGTTGAGCCTAAATCAAAAGCTGATCAGGAAAAAATGGGTGAAGCATTAGGTCGATTAGCTAAAGAAGATCCATCTTTTAGAGTGTCATCAGACGAAGAGTCGGGTCAAACAATAATTAAAGGAATGGGTGAATTACATTTAGATATAATAGTTGATAGAATGAAAAGAGAATTTAAAGTTGAAGCAAATGTAGGAGCACCTCAGGTTGCATACAGAGAAACAATATTAAATGCTGCTGAATTTGATTATACCCATAAAAAACAGAGTGGTGGAGCAGGACAGTTTGCTAGAGTAAAATTATCTGTTGAACCACTAGAGCCAGGTAAAGGACGAGAAATCGAAAGTAAAATTAAAGGTGGAGCAATACCAAAAGAATTTATACCAGGCGTTGAAAAAGGTGTAGAAACAATAGCAGATGGAGGAATTCTAGCTGGATTTCCTCTAATAGATTATAAGGTTACAATATTAGATGGTTTGCACCATGATGTTGACTCCAGTGTATTAGCTTTCGAGCTTGCTTCAAGACAATGTTTTAAAGAAGCATGTGCTCGAGGAACTCTAAAACTTTTAGAACCAGTAATGAGAGTAGAAGTAGTTACTCCGGAAGATTATATGGGCGATGTAATAGGTGATTTGAATAGTAGAAGAGGCCAAATAAGTACACAAGAGCAAAGAGGAAATGCAACAGTAATAACTGCAATGGTGCCACTTGCAAATATGTTTGGTTACATAAATAGTTTAAGATCAATGTCACAAGGTAGAGCCCAATACTCAATGTTTTTTGATCATTACGACAAGGTTCCACAAAATGTTCAAGATGAGGTTACCAAAAAGACAGGTTAATTATGGATAAACAAAATATTAGAATAAAATTAAGAGCGTACGATAACAAGGTTTTGGATCAGTCGACTGAAGAGATTGTAAATACTGTTAAAAGAACTGGAGCCAATATTAAAGGTCCAATTCCTTTACCTACAAAAATAGAGAGATATACTGTTTTAAGATCACCCCATATTGATAAAAAAAGTAGAGAACAATTCGAAACTAGAACTCACAAAAGATTAATTGATATTATTGAACCTACACCTGCAACCGTTGAAGCACTAATGAAACTTGATTTAGCATCAGGTGTAGATGTGGAGATTAAAATATAATGGATAATTTAGCTTTAATTGGAAAAAAAATTGGGATGTCTAGAGAGTTTTTTAAAACTGGCCAATCAGTTCCAGTTACTGTGTTAAAAATGGAGACTGGAAGAGTAATAAACGTTATCAATAAAGAGAACAGAGGATATAGCGCAATTCAAATAGGATTTGGAAAAATAAAAAATTCAAAATTAACCAAAGCCATGAAAGGTTATTTTGCCAAAAAAAATACTGAGCCAAAAAAAACACTTAAAGAGTTTAGGTTAGAAAATACTGAAAATTTCAAAGAAGGAAACGAAATTGGATTAGAAATATTTGAGAATGTTAAATTTGTTGATGTTAAATCTAAGACAATTGGTAAAGGATTTGCAGGTGCAATGAAAAGACATAATTTTGGTGGATTAAGGGCTACACATGGTGTTTCAATTTCTCATAGATCACATGGTTCAACTGGACAAAGACAGGATCCAGGAAAAGTTTTTAAAGGAAAAAAAATGGCCGGTCATATGGGAGATAAAATTAGAACTATACAAAATATTGAAGTTATAAAAACTGACAAAGAAAATAATTTGCTATATTTAAAAGGTTCTATTCCTGGATCAAAAAATACAGAAGTTTTAATTAGAAAATCGGTCAAAGATATCAACCGAATGTCAATTATTGAAAAAATTGAGCAAATTGAAAAACAAAAAAAATCAGCTGATAAAAAGAAAAAATAAATGAAAATTGATAAATTGAGTATTGATGGAAAAAAACAGAGCATAGAGGTGCTAGATAAGATTTTTAGTGCTAAAGTTAACAACCAATTAGTGAGTGGTGTTATCTATAAATTAAATGCAAACTTTAAAGGTAGAAAAGCAAAGACAAAGCAAAGAAATGAAATTACTGGTTCAACGTCTAAAATTTACTCTCAAAAAGGAACCGGTAATGCAAGACACTCTAGTAAAAAAGCTCCTATATTTGTAGGTGGGGGAATAGCTCATGGACCAAAAGGTCAGGATAATTATAAAAATAGAAAGTTGAATAAGAGTGAAAAAAAAATGAGTATAGCCTCACTTATTACTGAAAAAAATAAATCTAATAACGTAATTGTTTTTGATGATTTTGGAAAAAAAATTGAAAAAACAAAAGAAATGTTTGAACTTTTAAAGAAGTTTGATGCAAATAACTCATTATTAATAGTTGATACAAAATCAAAGGATAATATCTTAAGGTCAACTAAAAATATTCCTAATGTCAAATTAACAGATGCAAATCATTTCAGTGCATTTGATTTAGTTAAATATAAAAAAATTATTTTTACTGAGAGCTCAGTTAAAGAATTGGAAAAAAGGTATCAATAATGGATAAATTAAGTTTATACGATAAAATTTTATTTCCTGTGGTAACTGAAAAGTCAACAAATTTGTCAGAACAAAATAAAATTGTTTTTAAGGTTCCACACAGTGCTAATAAAAAAACTTTAAAAGGATCAATTGAAAAAATATTTAAAGTCAACGTAACAAAAATTAATATCATTAATAAAAAAACACTAATTAAATCTACTAGAGGAAAAAAAGTTAAAAAGAAGGGTTTTAAAAAAGCAATCATTACTCTTAAAAAAGGTCAAAATATTGACTTAACAACAGGAATTTAAATTATGGCTTTAAAAACATTTAAACCTTACACAAAATCTACCAGAGGTACTATTTTAACAAGTAGAGAGGGTTTATGGAAAGGCAAGCCTTATAAACCATTAACAAGTGCAAATTATTCTTCAAAAGGAAGAAATAATTATGGTCGAATAACTTCACGAAATCACGGGGGTGGACATAAACATAAATATAGAAAAATAGATTTTTATAGAAAAAAGAACGATATGAAGGCAATTGTAGAACGAATTGAATATGACCCTAACAGGTCATGTCACATAATGTTGGTTAAATTTGAGGATAACCAAAAATTCTATTATCTTGCTCCACAAAAAATAAAAGTTGGTGATCATATACAAAATGGTTCTTCTTCAGAAATTAAAATAGGAAATTGTTTACCACTCCAGGATATTCCAGTAGGTATTGATATACATAATGTTGAAATACAGCCAGGTGCTGGTGGAAAAATAGCAAGAGCAGCTGGTTCGTCTGTAACGATTTCAGGTATAGATGGAAATTATTCGATAATAAAAATGACTTCAGGTGAAGTTAGAAAAATAGATTCAAGAGCGTTAGCTACAATTGGAGTATTATCTAATCCAGATCAAAAAAACATTAAAATTGGTAAAGCTGGTCGATCAAGATGGTTAGGAAGAAGACCACATACCAGAGGAGTTGTAAAAAATCCAGTGGATCACCCTCATGGTGGTGGTGAAGGAAAATCTGCAGGTGGTAGACATCCTGTTTCTCCTACTGGACAATCAGCTAAAGGATTAAAAACAAGAGACAATAAAAGAACTGATAAATTTATAATAAGAAGAAGAAAGAAGAAGAGAGCTTAATTTATGGCAAGATCTGTTTGGAAAGGACCGTTTGTTGAGGAAAGCTTAATTAAAAAAGTTGAAAAAATTAAAAATGATCCTAATAAAAAACCAATTAAGACTTGGTCTAGAAAGTCAACAATAATACCTGACTTTGTAGGATTCAGTTTTTTAATTTATAACGGTAAAAAATTTATACCAATAACTGTTTCCGAAGACATGGTGGGACATAAATTTGGAGAATTTGCTCCAACAAGACAGTTTTTTGGTCATACGCCAGCTGATAAAAAAGCAAAGGTTGAGGGTGGGGCAAAAGGAGCTGATAAGAAATAAATATGAGTAAAAATAAAGATATAGATTTAAAACAAGTTAGATCAATAAATAAGAATGTAAGATCTAGTGTAAGAAAATTAAAACCTATACTTAAATCAATAGTTGGTAAAAAAGTAGAAATTGCAATTAGAGATTTATCTTTCTCAGAAAAAAGAATTTCTAAAGATGTTAAAAAAACAATTTCATCAGCAGTTGCTAATGCAGAAAATAATTTCCAATACGATATTGATAATTTATTTATTAAGGAAGCTTTCTGTGGAAAACAGGTAATAATGAAAAGATTTAGAGCTAGAGCTAAAGGAAGAGCTGCAGAAATTATGAAACCATACTCAAACGTAACAATAGTTTTGAGTGAACAAATGAAACAAAAAGAGAAGGAACATGGGACAAAAGGTTAATCCAGTCGGTTTAAGATTAGGTATCAATAGAGGATGGGATTCCGTTTGGTACGCAAAAAAACAAGATTTTGGAAATTATTTAATTGAAGATTTTAAGATCAGAGAATTCATTAAAAAAAATGTTATCAATTCAGGTGTTTCAAAAGTAATGATAGAAAGATCAGCAAAAAAATGTTTCGTAACAATTTATACTTCTAGACCTGGATTTGTAATTGGAAAAAAAGGAAGTGATATAGAAAAAATTAAAGGTAAATTATCAAGATTAAGCGCAAATGAAATAGTACTAAATATTAAGGAAGTTAAAAAACCTGAGACAAATTCATTTTTAGTTGCCGAGAACATAGCTCAACAGTTAGTTAAACGTGTTTCTTATAGGAGAGCAATGAAGAGAGCAATGCAATCTGCATTAAGATTAGGAGCTAAAGGAATTAAAGTGTCTTGTAGCGGAAGACTCGGCGGAAACGAAATTGCAAGAACAGAATGGTTAAGAGATGGAAGTATTCCATCTCATACTTTGAGAGCAGATATTGATTACGCAGAAGCAGAAGCATTGACCACCTATGGAATAATTGGAATTAAAGTTTGGATATATAAAGGAGAAATCTTTACAAAAGAATTTAGTCAAGAAAGGAACAAAACGTAATAATGTTACAACCAACTAGAACAAAGTTTAGAAAAGCACATAAAGGTAGAATTCACGGTAATGCCTCTAGATGTAATGCTATGAATTACGGGTCTTTTGGATTGAAAGCAATTCAGCCAGAAAGAATTATATCCAGACAAATAGAGGCAGCTAGAGTAGCATTAACAAGACACATGAAAAGACAAGGTAGAGTTTGGACAAGAATGTTTCCCAATATACCTGTATCAAAAAAACCTACTGAGGTAAGAATGGGTAAAGGAAAAGGCTCACCTGAATTTTGGGCATGCAGAGTTAAGCCAGGAAGAATTTTATTTGAGGTTGATGGAGTAACAGAAGAAATAGCTAGAGAGGCTTTATATAAAGCATCAGCAAAGCTTCCAATTAAATGTAAATTTATTAAGAGAATTTAAATGAAAAAAAGCGAAATAAAAAAAATGACCAAAGAACAAGCTTTGAAAGATATTGAAAAACTAAAAAAAGATCTTTTTAACTTTAGATTCCAAAAAATAAATGGTCAGATAAAAAGTCCATCAAAAATAAGTGAAACAAAGAAAAATATTGCAAGATTAAAAACATTAGTAGTGAGAAAAAATGCCTAAAAAAGTATTAAATGGAATAGTTGTCAGCGATAAGCCAAATAAAACTATAACGGTT
Source organism: uncultured Pelagibacteraceae bacterium (assembly GCA_902588975.1). Classification (GTDB taxonomy): domain Bacteria; phylum Pseudomonadota; class Alphaproteobacteria; order Pelagibacterales; family Pelagibacteraceae; genus Pelagibacter. The sequence goes on from CACIRJ010000001.1 coordinate 68,188, forward strand.
TTGGTTGAGAGAAAATACCAACATCCTGTATTAAAAAAAGTAATTAAAGCTAGAAAAAAATATAGTGTTCACGACGAAGAGAATAAATATAAAAACGGTGATAAAGTATCGATACAAGAGTGCAAACCTTACTCAAAGTCAAAAAAATTTGAAGTGATAGGAGTTTCTAAATGATACAAGTTCAGACTGAATTATTTGTAGCTGATAATACTGGTGCCAAAAAGATTGAATGCATAAAAGTATTAGGAGGATCTAAAAGACGATATGCAAGTATTGGTGACACTATCGTCGTAGCCGTAAAAGAAGCAATTCCAAAAGGAAAAGTTAAAAAAGGCGCGGTTCATAAAGCTGTAGTTGTAAGAGTTAAAAAAGGAATTCATAGAAATGATGGATCCAAAGTAAGATTTGATAACAATGCAGCTGTTCTGACAGATGATAAAGGGGAGCCAATAGGTACTAGGATTTTTGGGCCAGTTACTAGAGAGTTAAGAAATAGAGGGCAAATGAAAATAATTTCGTTGGCACCAGAGGTATTATAATGATTAAAAAAGGTATTAAAGTAAAAATATTGACTGGTAAAGATAAAAATAAGGATGGTGACGTAATTGAAATTGATAGAAAAAATAATAGAGCAAAAGTTAAAGGTATTAACATGGTAAAAAAACATGTGAAAACTACAAAAGAAAAGAAAGGTGGAATAGTTTCAAAAGAAAACTTTATACATCTTTCGAATTTAGCAATCTTTGATAGCAAAAACAAAAGTGAGGCTAAAAAATAATGACACCTAGATTAAAACAAACCATATCCAAAGAAATAGAGCCAACATTGAAAGAAAAATTTGGCTATAAAAATTTGTACATGGGTCCAAGAATACAAAAAATAGTATTAAATATGGGTTTAGGTCTAGATGGAAATGATCAGAAAATTTTAAAATCGTGCCAAGAAGATTTGGCGAACATAACTGGTCAAATGCCAGTAATAACTAAATTCAAAAAATCTATAGCAAATTTTAAAACTAGAAAAAACACTAATTCAGGTTTGAAAGTTACGTTAAGAAAAAATAAAATGTATGAATTTATTGACAGATTAACAAATATAGCATTACCAAGAATAAAAGATTTTAGAGGATTAAGCCCAAAAGGTTTTGATAAATTTGGTAATTATACTTTTGGTGTTAAAGAACATATTATATTTCCAGAGGTAAATTTTGATAAAGTTGACAAAATTAGAGGTTTAGACATTACAATAGTCATAAAATCTCAAAAGATAGAACATAGTTTTGAACTATTAAAACATTTAAATTTTCCATTTAGGGAAAAAAGGAGCAATTAATGGCTAAAATGAGCGCAATAAATAAGAATAACAGAAGAATAAAATTATCAGACAAGCTTTTTAAAAAGAGAATGAAATTAAAAAAAATAATAATGGATAAAAAATTATCCTTAGAAGAGAGATTTAAAGCGCAACAAAAATTATCAAAATTGCCTCGAAATTCAGCAAAGGTTAGAGTTATGAATAGGTGTCAAATTACTGGTAGACCTCATGGCGTTTACCGAAAATTAAAAATTTCAAGAATAGCCCTTCGACAACTTGGTTTAGAAGGTAAAATTCCTGGAATGGTAAAATCGAGCTGGTAGAAAGGAAAATATGAGTTTAAGTGATCCAATAGGTGATATGTTAGCAAGAATTAAAAATGCACAAGCGAGAAATCACACTAAAGTTGAATTACCATCTTCAAAATTTAAGTCTAAAATTGCTGAGGTATTAAAGTCAGAAGGTTATATTATAGACTACAAAATTAACGATGACAAAAAACCGTCAATTGAAATTAATTTAAAATATAACTCAGGTAATCCAGTTATAAATACAATTGAAAGAATTTCTAAACCAGGAAGAAGAATTTTTTCTAGCGCGAGTAGTTTGCCAAAAATTAATAATGGTCTCGGTATTGCAATTGTATCTACACCACAAGGTGTAATGACAGATGTTGACGCAAGAAAGAAAAAACTCGGTGGTGAAATTATTTGTAAGGTTTTTTAATGTCTAAAATAGGAAAGATAAACATACCAATTCCAGATAAAGTAAAAGTTTTATTATCTGGTAATATAGTTAATATTGAAGGTCCGCTCGGTAAACAAGCAATAAAATTAGATTTAGAAATGTTTGAACTTAATATTAATGAAGGTAAAGATGTATCAATAAAACCTAAAAAACTTGATGACACTTCTAAAAGATTATGGGGAATGAATAGAAGCTTACTTAATAATGCTATTGTTGGAGCAAGCAGTGGTTATGAAAAAATACTTGAACTCACAGGAGTTGGTTTCAGAGCAGCCTTAAAAGGAAATGTTCTAAATATGCAATTAGGATTTAGTCATGACGTTAATTACGATATTCCAGAAGGTATTAAAATAAATGTAGAAAAACAAACAACATTAAAAATAACTGGCTCAAATAAACAACAAGTTGGAATGGTTGCTTCACAAATCAAAAGCTTTAGACCACCTGAGCCTTATAAAGGAAAAGGAATAAAGGAAAAAGGTCAATATATTTTAAGAAAAGAGGGTAAGAAAAAATAATGAGATTAAGCACAATCGAAAGAAAAAAATTTAGAGTAAGAAAAAAACTTAAAAATGTTTCTAAAGATAGATATAGATTAAGTGTTTCAAGATCTGCAAAAAATATAAGTGCACAAATAATAGATGATGTAAAAAATATTACATTAGTCTCCGCATCATCGATAGATAAAGAAATTAAAAATCAAAAAAAAAACAAATCAGAATTATCAACTATTGTTGCTGAAACATTAGCAAAGAAAGCAAATGAAAAAAATATTAAAAAAATTTATTTTGATAGAGGTATTTATAAATATCATGGAAGAGTTAAAATTTTTGCTGAAACACTTAGAAAGAATGGGATGGAATTTTAAAATATGGAAAAAAATACAGAGTTTGTTGAAAAATTAGTGCACATAAATAGGATAACCAAAGTTGTTAAAGGTGGAAGAAGATTTGGTTTTTCTGCTTTAGTTGTAGTTGGTAATCAAAATGGAAAAATTGGTATTGCTCATGCCAAAGCAAAACAAGTTCCTGATGCAATAAAAAAAGCAAACGAATTAGCTAGAAGAAAACTAATTCAAATTCCTTTAAGAGATGGTCGAACAATTCATCATGACATTTATGGTAAAGATGGTGCTGGAAAAATCAAATTAAGATCCGCGCCTAAAGGAACAGGTATAATAGCGGGAGGACCAGTTAGAGCAGTCTGTGAGGTACTTGGTATAAAAGATATAGTAGCTAAATCTTTGGGTACAGCTAACCCTCATAATGTTATTAGAGCATGTATAAAAGCTTTATCAAAACAAAACTCACCAAAAAATATCTCTAATTTAAGAAATAAAAAAATATCAGAGATAATTGAGAAAAGAGGATAATGACATATTTAAATACATTAATTAATCTTAAAACAAAAAAAATTCGTGTAGGAAGAGGTATAGGATCTGGTAAAGGTAAAACTTCTGGAAGAGGTGTAAAAGGCCAAAAATCAAGATCTGGAGTAGCCATAAAAAGTTTTGAAGGTGGTCAAATGCCACTATATAGAAGACTACCTAAAAGAGGTTTCAATCCTATAAACAAAAATGATGTAGCCGTAATAAATTTAGGTGATTTACAAAATCTTATTGAAAGTAACAAAATTAAAGTAGAAGAGAAAATAAATATTAATACTTTAAAAAAATCAAGATTATTAAGAAAATCAATTAATAAATTTAAAGTTTTATCAAATGGTAATTTTAATTCAAAAATTGATATTGAGGCAGATTATTCTTCAAAAAAAGCTAAAGAGAAAATAGAAAAGGCTGGTGGACAAATTACTGTTAAAAATCAATCTAAATAATGAGTGCCTCTACACAATCTAACGATTTAAGAAATAGAATACTATTTACACTTTTTATACTTGCTGTTTATAGACTAGGCACATTTGTTCCTCTCCCAGGGATTGATCCTGATCAACTCCAAATAATGATGGAAGGTAACCAAAAAGGTTTGCTAGGCATGTTTAATGTTTTTGCGGGTGGTGCTGTAAGCAGAATGGCAATATTTGCTCTCGGAATAATGCCGTATATATCATCCTCTATTATTGTTCAGTTACTCACAGGTGTTTCAGAATATTTTAAAAATTTAAAGGCACAAGGTGAAATAGGAAGACAAAAAATTACTCAAATAACTAGATATGGGACTGTTTTATTGGCAACTATTCAAGGATATGGATTGGCAGTTGGATTAGAGTCGTCAGCAGATTTAGTAATTAATCCTGGAATATTTTTTAAAATTTCAACAGTTACAACTATTGTTGCTGGAACAATATTTTTAATGTGGCTAGGTGAACAAATCACGCAAAGAGGAATTGGTAATGGTATTTCATTAATTATTTTTTCAGGTATTGTAGCTGAAATTCCAAGAGCGTTAGTAACAACTTTTGAATTAGGACGAACTGGTGCGATTTCAACGGTAATGATAATTTTTATATTTATATTACTTGTTGCAACTATAATGTTTATTGTTTTTATGGAAAGAGCATTAAGAAAAATTCTTATAAATTATCCGAAGAGACAAATGGGTAATAAAATGTATGGAGGAGACTCTTCACATTTACCTTTAAAAATTAATTCAGCGGGTGTAATACCTGCGATTTTCGCTTCAGCTTTACTACTTTTACCTGTTACATTTTCAAATTTTAATGTTTCACAAAATGAAACATTTTTAAATATTTCATCATATTTCTCACAAGGACAACCTTTGTACATGTTACTATATGCTTCAGGAATAATATTTTTTACTTTTTTTTATACATCAATAACTTTTAATCCTACTGAAACAGCTGAGAATTTAAGAAAATATGGTGGATTTGTTCCAGGAATAAGACCGGGAGAAAGTACTGCACTTTATATTGATACAATTTTGACAAGACTAACAACAATAGGTGCTTTATATCTTGCACTAGTTTGTCTGATGCCAGAATTCCTTATTGCCAATTATCCTATTCCTTTTTATTTAGGTGGTGCTTCTGTTTTAATCGTTGTCGTTGTTGCAATTGATACTGTTACACAAATTCAAACAAGGATGATGAGCTCTCAATATGAGCAGCTTATAAAAAAAACAAAATTTGGTAGATAAGTGAATATAATATTGTTTGGTCCTCCAGGAGCTGGAAAAGGTACTCAAGCGAAATATCTTGTAAAAAAATTAAATGGATATCAAATTTCTACAGGAGATATTTTAAGAGAGGAAATTAATAAAGATACAGATATAGGAAAAAAAATAATCAATAATATGAATGAAGGAAAATTTGTCAGTGATGAGATTGTTAACAGTCTATTAAAAAATCATGTTTTTGATCCCATCAAAAAAGAAAAATTAATATTTGACGGCTATCCTAGATCTATTAGCCAAGCTAAAAACTTAGATTTATTATTAAATAATTCAAATCAAAAGATAGATTATATTTTTTTTTTAAATGTAAACAAAGAAACTATTATTGAAAGAATAAAGAAAAGGAAAATTTTAGAAAAAAGAACTGATGACGATGTATCCACTATATTAAAGAGATATGATGTTTATATTGAAACTACTAGACCAGTATTGGATTACTATTCAAAAAATTCAAATTTTCATGAGATTGATGGAACAATGGAAATTGATCAAATAACCAGTAAAATAGAGGCTTTTTTAAATGTTTAAGGCGTTGACTTTGATTAATCTTCTTATATAAAAGTCACAATTTATCACAAGAATTATGGCTCGTATTGCAGGTGTAAACATACCACAAAACAAATTAGTTCATATTGGACTTACATATATTTATGGAATTGGGAATAAATTTTCTCAACAAATTTGCACAGAACTAGAAATACCAAAATCAAAGAGAGTAAATGAATTAACTGATGATCAAATTTTAAAAATTAGAGAGTATATTGATCAAAAATTTACTGTTGAAGGTGATTTAAGAAGAGAAACATCTTTAAGTATAAAAAGACTAATTGATCTTGCAACTTATAGAGGATCTAGGCATAGAAAAAAACTTCCGGTAAGAGGTCAAAGAACGAGATGTAATTCTAGAACTAGAAAAGGAAAAGCAATTGCAATTGCAGGTAAGAAATTAACCCCACTTAAAAAATAATGAAAAAAGAAGCAACTGAAAATAAAGAACAGAAAATAGAGTCTAAACCAAAAAAAAGTTCATATTCAAAAAAGAAAAAAGGAAAAAAAAATATTTTAAATGGAATAGCCTATGTTCAGTCAACATTTAATAATACTATTGTATCTATAGCTGATACCAATGGAAATGTAGTCTCCTGGGCTTCTGCTGGCCAAAAAGGTTTTAAAGGCTCTCGTAAGTCTACACCATATGCAGCACAAGTTGCCGCTGATGCAGCCGCAGCTAAAGCTTTAGAAGTCGGAATGAAAATTTTGTCTGTTGAAGTTAAAGGTCCTGGATCTGGAAGAGAAACTGCTTTGAGAGCTTTACAGGCTAGAGGATTTAAAATTATATCAATTAAAGATACAACACCAATGCCACACAATGGTACGAGACCACCTAAAAAAAGGAGAGTTTAATGGAACAAACAGAAGTAAATTCAAAAAATTGGAAGTCATTAATTAAACCAGGAAAATTAGATGTTCAATTAAGTGATGATAAAACATTTGCAAAGATCACTGCTGAACCACTAGAAAAAGGATATGGGTTAACACTTGGTAATTCATTAAGAAGAATACTTTTATCCTCTATAAGAGGAACTGCTGTAACATCTATTCAGATAGATGGTGTATTGCATGAATTTACATCAATTAAAGGTGTTAGAGAAGATGTCACCGATATAGTATTAAATGTAAAATCTTTAGCTTTAAAAAGTTCATCTGATGAACAAAAAAAATTAATACTTGATGCTAAAGGTCCCGGAGAAATAAAGGCATCAGATATATCACCTGTTGCTGATATTGAAATTTTAAATCCAGATTTAGTTATTTGTAATTTAGATGAAAATACTAAGTTTCATATGGAAATGACAGTTGGAACTGGAAAAGGATATGTATCTGCTGATATGAATAAACCAGAAGAACCACCACTAGGATTAATTGCAATAGACTCTTTATTTAGTCCAGTTAAAAAGGTTTCTTATTCAGTTAGCACTGCTAGAGAAGGTAAAGCTTTAGATTACGATAAATTAACAATGGAAGTTGAGACAAATGGGTCAATCTCGGCGGAGGATGCAGTTGCCTACTCTGCTAGAATATTCCAAGATCAACTAGGAATGTTTGTTAACTTTGATGAGCCACAAGAAGTTATTATAAAAGAGCAACCTTCAGAGCCAGAATTTAATAAGAACTTACTAAGAAAAGTTGACGAATTAGAACTTTCTGTAAGATCAATGAATTGTCTCAAAAATGATAATATTATTTATATCGGTGATTTAGTTCAAAAATCTGAGGGTGAAATGTTAAGAACACCTAATTTTGGTAGAAAATCGTTAAATGAGATTAAAGAAGTATTAACTGGAATGTCATTGTATCTTGGAATGGAAATTCCAAATTGGCCGCCAGATAATATTGCTGAATTATCTAAAAAACTAGAGGAAGCTATCTAATGAGACATAAAATGGGCTATAAAAAGCTCAACAGAAATTCAGAACATAGAAAAGCCCTCATTAAAAATATGCTCAACTCATTAATAAAATATGAGCAAATTACAACAACATTGCCCAAAGCAAAAGTTTTAAAACCTCAAGCTGACAAGATTATAACATTGGGTAAGAAAGATACTTTATCTAATACAAAAACTTTAATTTCAAAATTGCAAGATATTAAATCTACAAATAAAGTTAAAAAAACTCTTTCCAAAAGATATGAAAATAGAAAAGGTGGATATACGAGAATTATTAAGGCTGGATTTAGATATGGGGATAATGCGCCAATGGCGGTAATAGAATTTGTAGATAGAGATGTTGAAGCAAAAAGAGTTGATAAAAAGAAAAAAAACCCAACTAAAGATACACCAAAAGTAGAAGATAAAAACCAAGCTACAGCTTAATCTTTAATTCATATTTTATTTAATTGATGTTGTAAATCAATTACCTAATATTTTATATTAATGAGATGAAAAATATAATTTTTCAATTAATTATAATATTTTTTTTTACAACTAATAATTTAAAAGCAAATCCACCAAAAATTGATGGGTTTCAATTTTATACTTTGGATAACGATGACATGCCATGGTTTAATTTAAATAATGAAGAAGATTTAATAGACTTATCAAATATCGATTGCCAATGGAGTCATGGAAAAAAAACCAAATGTAGAATGCACTTATCACCTTTATATAACTTTCCTGAAAATGGTGTATCAATTCAAAATGAAAATGTTAGATCTGGCAAATATGCTTGGAAATTTAAAAATGGTGATGGAGATTGTGGTCAACAAAAAAAATCAGATGAGTGTAATACCTTTAGAGAAAGATCTGAAGTAAGCATGTTAGGATTAAAGTCTAAAAATACATGGTTCAAATTTAGTATTTATATACCTGAAAATAGTGAATTTACTATTCCTATAAGTAATACTATATGGCAAATACATTCTAAAGCGGGTCCAGTTAATTTTATGTTTAGAATTGCTCCAAATGGAGATTTACAATGGACAGATTTTGTTAATCATAGTTTCGGAGGTTTTGACACTTATAAAATTTTAGAAGCAAATAATGTAAAAGGTAAATGGAATGATTTTGTTATTAATATAGAATTTGTTGAATGGCCAAATAAGAGTTTTATTAAGATTTGGGCTAATAACATGCTTGTAGTTAATTACAATGGATTCACTAATAATAATATAAGTAAACAGTCGTATATGAAGTTTGGAATATACAAAAGTAATATTAATAGGTTTAATATAATGCATAAAGGTAATCCTCCAAAAAGAGCTGATACCATTGTATATTATGACTCCATAGCTATAGGTAAAAAGTGCAAAGACCTTAAGCTAGATCAAGAAAACAATAGTTGCAAAAAATTAAAATAAAAATGAAAAAATCAATTAATGTAGATAAATCTTTTAATGACATGCGTGTTGATAGATTTATTCGAAATCATTTAGGAAAAATTCCACAAGGACTAATTGAAAAAAATCTAAGAAATGGAAAATTAAAATTAAATCAAAAAAAAGTAAAAAGCTCCCAAAAAGTTAAAACTGGTGACAAACTTAATATTTATAATTTAAATTTTGAGGAAAAAATTGAGCAATACAAAAAAAAATATAATCCTAGTAATGAAATTATAAAAGAAAATGAAGATTTAATTATTGAAAATAATGACAATTTTGTTGTTTTAAATAAACAATCTGGAATTTCAGTACAGGGTGGTACAAAATCTAAAAAGAATATAATTGATATATTTGCAAAAAGTAATTTATTTAGAGATGAAAAGCCTTACTCTGTACACAGATTAGATAAAGATACTTCTGGAGTTTTTATAATTGCAAAGAATAGGGAAACAGCCCAACTGCTCACTTCACTTTTTAGATTAAGAAAGGTTTATAAAACCTATTTAGCAATATGTAATGGTGAATTAATTTTAATTGATAAAGGTGTGATAAAAGATGATTTGATAAGATTTGAAAATAAAAAAAAAATTGTTGAAAAAGCAGAAACAAAATATGAAATCTTAGATAAAAATAATAATGCGACCTTCATCCAGCTAAATCCAATTACAGGAAGAAAACACCAACTAAGAAAACAATTATTTAATTTAGGAAATTCTATTATTGGTGATAAAAAATATAATTCAACAAATAACTCAAAAATAAATAATAAAAATCTAATGTTACATTCTTATGAAATAAAATTTAAAATAAATGAGAAAAAATATACTTTTAGAGCCACACCGCCAGATTATTTCAGAAATATGTTAAAAACTAAAAGACTTAATTTTTAATATTTGATAGAAAATTCTTTATCAAATCATCCTCAATATTTTTATAATTTTGGTTTTTGATATTTATTAAATTTGAAACACCTCTATCTCTAACTCCACAAGGAACTATCTTTTTATAAACATTAAGATCATTAGAGATATTTAATGCAAAGCCGTGATAAGCAATCCATTTCTTTACTTTTATACCTATTGCTGCAATTTTATCTATCTTACCAGATTTGTGTTCAAACCAAATTCCAATATTTTTTCTATCAGCAAAACAATTTATATTGTAATTTTTTAGAGTATTTATAATTGTCTTTTCAATTGCAGTTATAATTTTTTTTATATTTTTGCCTCTTTTGTTTAAGTCAATCACAAAATAAAAAACTAATTGACCTGGACCATGATATGTTATTTTTCCACCTCTATTTGTTTTAATAAATTTTATAGATTTATCTAAAATCTCATTATCACTAAAACTTGTTCCACCAGTATAAATCTCTTCATGTTCAAGTATCCAAATAAGTTCTTTATTTTTATTCACTTTGATTTGCTCCAATCTATCTTCAAGTATATCTATCGCAGATTTATATTTTATTGGTTTTACTGACTTTTTGATCTCTATTGTCATTATAAAATTGTATTATTTTTATTTTGTATTAATAGTGCCAACTAAATTATAGGTAAATTTTATGACTATAGTGAAAAAAATAAAAGATAAAAAAGTTAATTTTGAATTTAACAAGGAATTCATCAAAGTTGTCACAGATAAAATTGCCTCAAATGATGCTGGATTTATTACAAATTCGTTTAATGCTATGCATCCAGCCGATGCTGCCGACATAATTGAACATTTAAGTCAAAATGATAGAGAAAGTTTAATAAAATTAAATAGTTTCAAGGTTGATCCTGAAGTTTTTGTTGAATTAAATGAGTCAATTCAGTCAGAGATGATTGCTTATCTATCATCAGATTCAATAGTTAACATACTAAAAAATTTAGAGTCAGATGATGCAATTAAGATTTTAGAAAATGTAGATGAAAAAGATAAAAATACAATCCTTAGCTCATTACCCCCAAAAGACCGATTTGCATTACTTGAAAGCTTAAGCTATCCAGAAGACTCTGCCGCTAGATTAATGCAACGTGAATTTACAGCTATACCAAGTAATTGGTCTGTAGGACAAACGATAGACTATCTAAGAGAAAATAAAGAACTTCCTGAAGAATTTCTAGAAATATTTATAGTTGATCAAGAATTCAAACCCATTGGTACAGTTCCTTCATCAAGAGTATTAAGAACTCCAAGAGACACAAAAATGATGTCTATAATGGCTGAATCTCAAACTTTAATACCAGTTGATATGGATAGAGAGGAAGTCGGTAATTTATTTGAAAATTATAATTTGAGTTCTGCAGCTGTAGTAGATAAGTCTAATAAACTAGTTGGGATGATAGCTTATGATGATGTTTTAACAGTATTAAAAGAGGAAGCTGAAGAGGACGTACTTAGATTAGCAGGAGTAGGTGACGAAGAAATAACTGATGGAGTAATAACAAAAACTAAGAGAAGATTTAATTGGTTGTTATTAAACCTGTTTACTGCTTTTCTAGCAACTTATTGCATTAGTCTATTTGGTGCTACTATAGAGCAAATGGTAGTATTGGCTTTTTTAATGCCAATCGTAGCATCAATGGGTGGTAACGCTGGCATGCAAACATTAGCAGTCACAGTAAGATCTTTAGCAACACAGGATTTAACAAAAAATAATTTTACGAATAATATTATTAAAGAATTTAATATTGGAGTTTTAAATGGAGTTATATTTGCAGTTATAAGCTCGTTGATAGTTCAACTATGGTTTAATGATATTCAGCTATCTCTAATAATTTCAATTTCAATGGTTTTAACTATGATAGTTGCTGGTCTTTTTGGTATTTTAGTGCCTGTAACATTAAACAAAATGAAAATTGATCCTGCAATTTCATCTAGTGTTTTTGTTACAACAATAACAGATGTGATTGGATTTGTATCTTTCTTAGGTGTTGGGGCTTATTTTTTATAATCAAAAATTATCAATCAATCTTACTCCATTAACATGATAGGCAATAAATAGTCTATATTTAGATTTTAAATTATTTAATTTCATTTTTTTCTCATCTCTAAATTCAAGATAATCAATTTTTATTTTAAATTTATTTTCAAGCTCATATTTATATTTTGATAAATCCACATATTTATTTGTTTTTGATAATCTTTTTAATTTATCTAATTTCATAGCTATTTTTGATGCTTTTTTTATAGATGATTTATTTAATAATTTGTTTCTTGTGGATAAAGCAATTTTATTATTTTCTCGAATAGTAGGACAACCAACAATATTAATTTTATATTTTTTACCTAATATTCTTTTGATTAACATGTATTGTTGAAAATCTTTTTCACCCATATAAACACATTTAGATTTAACAATAGATAACAATCTATTCATAACGTTTAATACCCCTTCAAAATGACCTTTTCTATATTTAGCACATAAAATTTTATCAGATTTATTAAGTTTAAAATTCTTCATTCTATTTTTATATATTTCATTGACCTCGGGTAAAAACAAATAATTAACTTTTAGTTTTTTTAATATTGAAATATCTTTTCTTATGTTCCTAGGATAATTCTTAAAATCTTTTTTTTGATTGAATTGTGTTGGATTGACAAAAATACTTACTATTGTTTCTTTGTTATTTTTTTGTGAAATTTTTATTAAAGATACGTGGCCTTTATGAATTCCCCCCATTGTAGGTACAAATCCAACATTTTTGTAATTTTTTACTGCCTTATTTAGTTCAAAAATATTTTTTAAAATTTTCATTTTTAATAAATATGATTATAAGTAAAACATCTTAATGATTAAACAAGCTATTATTCCTCTTGCTGGTTTGGGTACACGTTTGTTACCTTTGACAAGTGTTTTTCCTAAAGAACTGCTTCCAATAAATGGCAAACCAGGTATTGAGTATATTTTAGATGAATGTATTGAGGCTGGTGTAAGTGAAATAATTTTTATTATTTCAAAAAAAAAAGAGATGATAAAGAAATATTTCAATAATGATAATTTTTACAAATCAATTATAAAAAAAAAGAAAGATCCTAGAATAATTAAAGAGTATAAAAAAATTCTTTTTTTTAGAAAAAAAATTAAATTTGTTTATCAAAATAAACCCATGGGAACTGGTGATGCTGTACTCAAAACAAAAAAGTTTATAAAAAATGATTATTTTTTAATGCTGTTACCCGATGATTTAATTATGAAAAAGAATTGTTCAAAAGATATGATAAAAATTCATAAAAAATTAAAAGGATCTGTAATGGCTAGCATGAAAGTTAAAAAAAATAATGTAGATCGTTGGGGAATTTATTCAATTAAAAAAAATATTGACAAATTAAATTTTAAAATTGCAGATGTAATTGAAAAACCTAATGCTAAAGATGCTCCTTCAAATAACGCAGTCATAGGTAGATATATATTATCAAAGAAAATTTTTCATTACTTAAAAAATCAAAAAAAAGGTAAAGGTGGAGAAATACATATTACAGATGCAATAAGAAGAATGATATTAGATCAATATTTATTTATTGGACATAAATTTGCAGGTAATTATTTAGATTGTGGATCTTTGAAAGGTTATATTAAATCAGGAATTGAAATTTCTAAGTTATGAAAATTTGCATTATAGGATCTGGTTATGTTGGCTTAGTTACAGGAGCATGTTTTTCTGATTTAGGTAATACAGTTACATGTGTTGATATTAATAGAGAAATTATAGAAAAATTGAATAAAGGAACAATACCGATTTATGAACCTGGTCTTCAAGAATTGGTTGTAAGAAATTTAAAAAAAAAAAGACTTTTATTTACAACCGATATTTCTAGCTCAATAAAAAAGTCAGATATCATATTTATTTGCGTTGGAACTCCTACCAAAAATAATAAAGCTGATTTGAAATATGTATTTAATGTTACCAAAAGTATAAAATCTAATCTAAATAGGTATAAAATAATAGTTACTAAATCTACTGTTCCAGTGACCACAGGTGATAAAATCACAAAAATCTTAAAATCAAATAAAAATAAAAATAAGTTTGATGTTGTATCCAATCCTGAATTTTTAAGAGAAGGTGAAGCTATTAGAGATTTTCAATTTCCAGATAGAGTTGTTGTCGGTACTAGCAGTAATAAAGCAAATAAAATTATGAAAAAATTATATCTACCTTTAATTAAAAAGGGTGGAAGATATTTTCATACTTCTAGACGATCAGCAGAACTAATTAAATATGCATCAAACGCTTTTTTAGCAACTAAAATTACATTTATTAATGAAATAGCCAATTTATGTGAAAAATCAAACATAGACGTTAAAGAAGTTGCAATTGGCATGGGTCTAGATGAAAGGATTGGAAGCAGATTTCTACGAGCTGGCCCAGCCTATGGTGGATCATGTTTTCCAAAGGATACAAGGGCACTCGTTTCAACTGGTCGAATATTTAAAACAAATCTTTCAGTTGTAAAATCAGTAATTAATTCAAATGATAAAAGAACTAATTTATTATTAAATAAAATTAGCAAAATAATGAATAACAAAATTAAAAATAAAAATATTACATTTTTGGGTGTTACCTTTAAACCAGGTACTGATGACATGAGAGAGTCCTCTTCATTAAAAATGATACCATCTTTGGCAATGAAGGGTGCACATATAAATTATTACGAACCAACTGGTAAGAAAAAGGAACTAAAATCTAAAAATATAAACTATTTTGAAAATATAAAAGATGCTTGTAAAAGCGCAGATTTAATAATTATTCATACAGAATGGAATGAATTTAAGCAACTCAACTTTAAAAAAATTACAAAAAAAAGAAATTTTAAAGTTTTTGATATGAGAAATCTTTACTCAACTTCTGAAATGAAAAAAAATAAAATAAATTATTTTAGTATTGGTAGATAATTAATTAAGATCAAATATTGCGTCAACTTCAACTGCAACACCCAATGGAAGGCTATTAGTGCTGACAGCAGCTCTTGCATGTGATCCAGCTTCATCAAATACACTTTTTATTAGATCTGAGGCTCCATTTATGACTTTTGGCTGCTCAGTAAAATCATCAGTAGAATTAACATATCCAGTAAGTTTCAAACATGATTTAATTTTGGACAAATCATCACCACATGCTTTTTTTGCTTGAGATATTATGCTTAATGCACATCTTTTAGCTGCCTCATAACCTTGTTCAGTATTATAATCTTTTCCGAGTTTTCCCTTAATTAAATTTCCATTCTCATCAATTGATATTTGACCAGATATGTATAGTAAATTTCCAGATATTCTAGTAGCAGCATATGATCCAACAGGATCATTTGCTTTTGGCAATTTGATATTTAAGTTCTTTAAATTTTCTTCTACTGACATTATTTGCCTTTCTTTTTCTTTTTATTTCTATCGTATTCTTTTCTTTTCTCAATTAAAATTAATGCTTCTTCCATAGTTAATTCAACAGGGTCTTTTTCTTCAGGTATAGTCGCATTTAATGATTTGTATTTAATGTAAGGACCATACTGACCTTTCATGATTCTAACTGGCTTTTTATCTTCAGGGTGTTCTCCTAAATCTTTTATCATTGATGATGAAATTCTTCCTGGTTTAGCTTCAGCAATTAATGTAACAGCTCTATTTAATCCAATTGTGAATAATTCGTCCACATTTTCTAGTCTGGCAGATTTATTTTCACATTTAAGGTAAGGACCAAATCTTCCAACATTCACAGTAATATCCTTATCATTTTCAGGATTTTTACCTAAACTTAATGGTAATGAGCATAAGTATTTTGCCTTTTCTAAATCAATATTTTCAATCTCAATTCCTTTAGGGATAGAAACATTTTTTAAATTATTTTCTTCTTTCTTTAATTTTCTTTTTTTCTTTTTAGTTTTTTCATCTTCCTCTATGATTTCTTTTTCAAATTGCAAATATGGGCCAAATCTTCCATTTTTAAGAAAAATATCTTTACCTTTATCATTTTTTCCAATGAATTTAGGTTCTGCTAGTGTCAATTGTTGTGCTGCTTTAGATTTTGATAGTGGTCTTGTAAATTTGCAGTCCGGATAATTTGAACAACCAATAAAAGCACCACCTCTAAAACTATTTTTTAAACTTAATTGACCAGTCTCACAAAGCTTACATTTTCTATCAATATTTCCATCCTTATCGACCTCAAATATTAGTGATCCAAGACTTTCATTTAATAGGTCTAATACTTCCCTGGTTCTTTTTTCTTTCACACCTGAAACATTAGAATTAAAGTCTTTCCAAAAGTTTTCTAGAACTTTTATCCAATTTTCTTTACCTGATGTTATATCATCTAATTGATCTTCTAATTTTGCAGTAAAATCATAATCAACATATTTGGTAAATAATTTTTCTAAAAAAGCAGAAAGTAATTTCCCTCTATCAGTTGGGAAAAATCTTTTATTATTTATGTCAGCATAACCTCTATTAGCTATTACTGAAATAATACTTGCATAAGTAGATGGTCTTCCAATTCCTAGCTCCTCTAATTTTTTAACTAGACTTGCCTCTGAATATCTAGGGGGTGGTTGTGTATAGTGCTGTTCATCAATATGATCTTCAAACATTACATCGCCTTTTTCAACATCTGGCAAAATATTTTCATTGTCATCATCATTTTCATCGATCTTATACAGTTTAAGGAAACCATCAAATTTTAATGTTGAACCACTAGCTTTGAATATATTTTTATCATCATCTGAGTTGATGGTAATAGTTTTTCTATCAAATTTTGCTGACTGCATTTGTGATGATAAAGATCTAGACCATATTAAATTATAAAGTTTATATTGATCAGTACTTAAGTATTTTTTCATATCTTCTGGTTTTCTAATTATTTCTGTTGGACGTATAGCTTCGTGAGCTTCTTGAGCATTTTTTGCTTTTTTGCCACTATAATTTAGAGGTTGTTCTGGTAAATATTTATCACCATAATTCTGCATTATAAAATCTCTGAAAGATTTTATCGCATCTTTTGAAATATTAGTTCCATCTGTTCTCATATAAGTAATTAATCCTACGGTTTCACCTTCAATATCAATTCCTTGATATAGTCTTTGAGCAATTTGCATTGTCCTTGATGCTCCAAAACCAAGTTTACTCGATGCTGTTTGTTGTAATGTTGATGTAGTAAAAGGTCCTGATGGATTTCTGTTATAAGTTTTTGAACTAATATCTGTTATGTTATAGTTTTTATTTTTTATTTTCGATAAAGCGTCATTAATATCTTGTTTGTTTTTAAATGAAAATTTTTCAACCTTATTTCCATCTAATTGTGAAATAGTTGTATTTATTTTTTCATTTTTGTTATTTTTAAAAATTATATTTAAAGTCCAAAATTCTTTTGGTTTAAAAACTTCTATTTCCTGTTCTCGTTCGGTTAAAAGTCTTAGAGCTACAGACTGAACTCGACCAGCAGATTTAGAACCTGGTAATTTTGTCCATAGAATAGGGGAGATATTAAAACCCACTAGATAATCTAGAGCTCTTCTTGCCATATAAGCATCAACTAAATGTGGCTCTATTTTTCTTGGATTATCTATTCCATTTGTTACTGCTTTTTTTGTTATTTCGTTGAAAACAACTCTTTCAACTTCTTTATCTTTTAATAATTTTTTTTCTTCAAGAAACTCTTTTACATGCCAAGCTATTGCTTCACCTTCTCTGTCAGGGTCAGTAGCTAGAATAATTTTTTTTGAATCTTTAGCACTATCTGTAATTTCTTTTAAATATTTTTTTGAAAAACTATCTACTTCCCAAATCATTTTAAAATTATTTTCAGGATCAACAGAACCATTTTTCGACGGCAGATCTCTTATATGTCCATAGCTTGCAAGAACCGTATAATCTGATCCCAAATATTTATTAATTGTTTTTGCTTTTGCTGGACTTTCAACGATTACTAGATTCATATTTAGAGAACGTACTTAAAACAGTTAAACTGTCAAATTATTAAATTTTTGTCTTAGTTTCTTCTTTATTTATCAAGCGTTTAACGTTTTCTCTATGAGTGTAAAAAATTAAAATAAACATTATGAAGTAAAACATAATGTTATCATTGCTATAAAAAAATATAAAAATAGGAACACTTAATGATCCAAGAATTGATCCTAATGATGAGTATTTAGATATTAAATATGTAATTACCCAAACAATACCAAAAACAATACCCAAAAAATAATTTAAAATAATCAACATTCCAACATATGTTGCAACACCTTTACCACCTTTAAATTTTAACCATATTGGAAAAACATGTCCTAAAAAAACAGATAATGAACAAATGTAAATAAATTCTGTATAATTTAATTTAACATAAATTATTGGCAAAACCGCTTTTAAAATGTCTAGTAATAAAGTTGAGTAACCTAAAAATTTATTACCAGTTCTTAAAACATTGGTGGCGCCTATATTACCCGATCCTGTTTCTCTTATGTCTTTTTTTAAAAAAATTTTTGTTAATAAAAAACCAAAAGGAATAGAACCTAATAAATATGATAAAAGTGATAAAATAAAAATTTCCATTTAAATATTGTAAAGCTCTTGTCCTTTTACGTATGTATTGGTTACTTTTCCTTGTAATCTTTTATTTTCAATTGAAGTATTTTTCGATTTAGAAACCAAATTTTCTTGCTTTACTATCCAAGGTTTATTTATATCCACAATACAGAAATCTGCATCATTACCTACAGATAAATTACCTTTATTAATTTTCAAAATTTTTGCTGGATTTGAGGTTAATGCAGCAATAATTTTTTCAAGTTTTACAGATCCATTGTGATATAATTCTAATGATAAGGATAATAGCGTTTCTATACCAGTTGCCCCTGTTGCAGCTTGAGCAAATGTTAATCTTTTTTGCTCTTCATCTTCAGGTTTGTGATCTGAAACTATAACATCTATTGTTCCATCATTTAACCCTTGAACTAAACTTAATCTATCGTCTTCAGTTCTAAGTGGTGGTGACAATTTCAAAAAAGTTCTAAAATCACCAATGTCATTTTCATTTAAAGATAAATTATTTATTGATACCCCGCAGGAAAATTTTACTTTTTCTTTTCTATCTTTAATAATATCAACTGCTTTTCCTGATGAAATTTGAGAAATATGATAACGACAGTTAAATTCTTCTAATAATGTTAAATCTCTCTCTATAATAACTAATTCTGCTATTTCTGGGATACCTTGTAACCCAAGTTTTGTCGAAATTATTCCATCATTTATCATGCCATTTTCAGCTAATTCTTGATCTTCTGCATGTTGCATTATTAAAGATCCCAAATCTTTTGCTGAATTCATTATCCTGGACATAACTCTTGTATTCTGAATTGTTCTAATTCCATCTGTAAATGCTATTATCCCTTTACTTTGTAAAAGGCCAAACTCTGTCATATTTGTACCTTCTGTACCCTTTGTTAGAGATGCTGTAGGAAATATATTTATTTTTGATTTATCTCTGCCTCGTCTTTTTAAAAAATCTACTATTGAAACATTGTCTATTATTGGATCTGTATTAGGCATTGTTACAACTGATGTTACACCCCCAGATAATGCAGCGTTACTCAATGTTCTAAAATTTTCTTTATATTCATAACCTGGTTCACCTACAAATACCCTCATATCAACTATACCTGGGAAAATATAATTCTCCTTTAAATCAATAACTTTTTCTCTACTTGGAATGTTGTTTTTATTAACCTTTTTGCCAACTCCTTCAATTTTTCCATCTTCTCCTATAATTAATCCTCCTATTTCACTTATGTCGTTATGTGGATCAATTATATTTGCGTTAATAAAGTATTTTTTTTTCATCATTCACAAAAAATTTTTAAACATGCCATTCTTATTGCAACACCTAATTCAACTTGTTCTTTTACAACACTCATATTAGTGTCATCAGCTAATTTTGTATCAATTTCAATACCGCGGTTCATTGGACCAGGATGCATTATTATCGAGTCTGATTTTGCATGTTCTAGTTTATCCTGTGTTAGCCCATAGTATTCATAATACTCTCTATTAGATGATAAAAATGAACTGCTCATTCTTTCATTTTGAAGTCTAAGCATCATTACTATGTCGCAATCTTTTACACCTTTCTTCATATTTGAAAAAATATTAACTCCAAATTTTTCTATATCTTTTGGCAAAAGGTTTGAAGGAGCTACAATATTAACTTCGGCACCCAACATGTTTAGCAAGTAAATATTAGATCTTGCTACTCTTGAATGTAGAATATCTCCACAAATTGCAACCTTTAATCCTTGAATTTTTTTTTTCCTATTCAATATAGTTAATGCATCAAGTAATGCTTGGGTAGGGTGCTCTCTCCTTCCATCACCAGCATTTAAAACAGCACAATTAACTTTTTGAGATAAAAGATTACAAGCTCCTGAATCTTGATGTCTAATAACTATTATATCAGGATGCATTGCATTTAATGTCATTGCAGTGTCTATTAGCGTTTCACCTTTTTTAATTGCTGAGTTTGTTATATTCATTGACATAACATCTGCACCCAATCTTTTTCCTGCTAGTTCAAAGGAGCTTTGTGTTCTTGTTGATGGTTCAAAAAAAAGGTTAATTTGTGTTTTTCCCTTAAGTAAATCTAATTTTTTATTTTTACTTTTGTTTAATTCAATAAATTTTTCAGCTTCTTTTAAGATTAAATTAACATCATTTATTGATAAATCTTGAATACCTAGGAGATGTTTTTGAGAAATTTTAATAGCTTTGGTTTTAGTTGCCATTAAAACCAACTCTATAGCCACAAAGGTTGATTAATGCAAGTATTAATTATTAATAAAATCTATGGCACCCTGTAAGATAAATGCAGCAGCATTTTTATCTATATTTTTTTCTCTTTTAGTTACGTTAATACCTAAATTTTTAGTTAATTTAAACGCCCCAACTGTTGATAATCTTTCATCCCAAAGACTTATTGGAAGATCAATTTCTTTTGATATTGCTTTTGACACATCATTGACTGATTGAGAAGATTTACCAAAGGTTCCGTCCATATTTATTGGATTACCAATAATTATTCCTTTAATATTATTTTCTTTAATAATATCCTCTAATTCATTGATAAGATCCTCAAATTTAGATTTGTTTATTGTTTTAAGCGGTGTGGCAATTTTTTGATTTTCATCACATATAGCTATACCAATTCTCTTTGAACCTAAATCAAGACCAATTAATCTAGATGTATTTAGCTGTTTCTTTTTAAATTCCTCAATTGTGATCATATTGTATATTATTTACTTAAGTGATAGTTTGCGGCAATATTTTTACCATATGAGTATAGATCTTAAAACAGTAAAGCACATTTCGAAATTAGCAAGAATTTCTATTGATGATGAAAAAGCTAACAAATTAAAGGGCGACTTAAATAATATATTTGAATTTATAGAAAAATTAAATGAATTAAATACTGATAATGTTCAAGCTTTAACATCAATTGCTGAGACTACTCTAAGATTTAGAAAAGATGAAATAAAATCAGAAAATATCAGAGAAAAAATTTTAAAAAACTCACCTGAAGAAAATAAAGATTTTTTTGTTGTACCAAAGGTTGTTGAATAATGTCAGATATAACAAGTCAAAGTTTATTCGAATTAACATCGAATATAAAAGAAAAAAAACTATCGTCAGAGGAAATTACTAAAGCATTTATAAGTCGTGCTGAAAAATCAAAAAAATTAAATGTTTATGTTACGGATAATTTTGAGAAAGCAATAGATCAATCAAAGAAATTTGATTCTAATCCCAACTTAGACTCTAAACTACCAGGTATTCCTATTGCTGTTAAAGATTTATTTTGTACAAATGGAGTTAGAACAACGGCAGGTAGCAAAATATTAAATAACTTCGTTCCCACATATGAGTCTACAGTTACTCAAAATTTATGGAGTCAAGGAGCAATACTTCTTGGTAAACTTAATTGTGATGAATTTGCTATGGGCTCTTCAAATGAAACTAGTTTTTTTGGAAATGTTCAAAATCCAGTAGGAGAAAATTTAGTTCCTGGTGGATCTTCAGGAGGTTCTTCTGCAGCTGTTGCTGCAAATTTAACTCCAGTTACCATTGGAACAGATACAGGTGGATCTATTCGTCAACCAGCATCATTTACAGGAACTGTTGGACTTAAACCTACATATGGAAGTTGTTCTCGTTATGGAATTGTAGCATTTGCTTCATCTTTAGATCAAGCAGGACCTATGACGAAAAATGTAAGAGACTGTTCTATGCTTTTAGAGGTGATCTCTTCATTTGATCAAAAAGATTCAACTTCAATTGATTACAAAAGAAATTATTATTCAAAAGAATTATCAAAAGATATTAAAGGAAAGAAAATTGGTATTCCTAAAGAATATAGAGTTGACAATATGCCTGACGAAATTGAACAGCTATGGAAAAATGGTATCTCATATGCAAAAGATTGCGGAGCAGAAATTATCGATATTTCGCTTCCACATACTAATTACGCATTACCAACTTATTATATAGTTGCACCAGCTGAGGCATCTTCAAATCTAGCTAGATATGATGGTGTTAAATATGGATTTAGATCTCCTGGTCAAAATTTAATAGAAATGTACGAAAAAACTAGATCTGAAGGTTTTGGTGATGAAGTTAAAAGAAGAATTATGATTGGAACTTATGTTTTATCTTCTGGATACTATGATGCCTATTATCTAAAAGCGCAGAAGGTAAGACAATTAATAAAAAAAGATTTTGATGATGCCTTTTCTAAAGTTGATGCAATTTTAACTCCATCTACTCCAAGCTCAGCATTTAAAATCGGTGAAAAAACAA
Organism: uncultured Pelagibacteraceae bacterium; assembly: GCA_902588975.1. Taxonomy (GTDB): domain Bacteria; phylum Pseudomonadota; class Alphaproteobacteria; order Pelagibacterales; family Pelagibacteraceae; genus Pelagibacter. The sequence continues at coordinate 91,090 of CACIRJ010000001.1, forward strand.
ATGATCCAGTATCAATGTATTTAAATGATATATTTACAGTTCCAATAAATCTAGCAGGCTTACCAGGTATTTCTATCCCAGCTGGTAAAGATAAAAATAATTATCCTTTAGGCCTTCAAGTAATTGGAAAACCTTTTGATGAGCAAAATATACTTAATATTTCTTATGCATTAGAAGATAAGATTAATTTTAAAAATGATATTTCAGACTGGTGGTTAAGTGAGTAAAAATAGTGAATATCTTATTGAAAGAGAAAATAAACAATATGAAGTGATAATTGGTTTAGAAGTGCACGCTCAAGTTACTTCGGAGTCTAAACTTTTCTCTCAATCATCAACAAAATTTGGTGCAGAACCAAACACACAAGTTAGTCTCGTAGATGCAGCATTTCCAGGAATGTTACCAGTTATAAATGAATTTTGTATTGAACAAGCAATTAAAACTGGAATAGGACTTAAAGCTAAAATAAATAAAAAATCTGTCTTTGATAGAAAAAATTATTTTTATGCAGATTTACCTCAAGGATATCAAATCTCTCAATACAAATATCCAATTGTCGGTGAAGGAAAAGTAATTTTGGATATGCCAAATGGTCAAAAAGAAATTGGAATTGAAAGATTACACTTAGAGCAAGATGCAGGTAAAAGTATTCATGATATTGATCCAAATAATACATTAGTCGATTTAAATAGATCTGGAGTGGCTTTAATGGAAATAGTAAGCAAACCTGATTTGAGATCTCCAGATGAAGTCAACGTTTATATAAAAAAATTAAGATCAATAATGAGATATTTAGGAACATGTGATGGCAATATGCAAGAAGGCTCTTTGAGAGCAGATGTTAATGTATCAGTAAGATTAAAAGGGGAGACTGAGTTCGGCACTAGGTGTGAAATTAAAAATGTTAATTCTATAAAATTTATGCAAATGGCAATAATATCCGAAGCAAATAGACAAATAGATTTGTTAGAGGAGGGGAAAGAAATAGATCAAGAGACAAGACTTTTTGACACTAAAAGAAATGAGACAAGATCTATGAGATCAAAAGAAGACGCGCATGATTACAGATATTTTCCTGACCCAGATCTATTACCGCTTGAAATAAGCCAAGAACTAATTGAAAAAATAAAATCAGATATACCTGAATTACCAGATGAAAAGAAAAAAAGGTTTATAGATAAATTTAATCTTTCACCATATGAAGCAACAATTTTGGTATCTGACATTGAAACATCAAATTTCTTTGAAGAAGTTATAAAAAATTCAGATGTTAAATTAGCAACAAACTGGATTACAGGTGAATTATTTGCAGTTTTAAATGAAAAAAATTTAGAAATATCTCAAAGCCCAGTTAGTGCTAAAAATCTATCAAAACTTATTAATCTTATAAAAGATGGAACCATATCAGGAAAAATAGCTAAAACAGTTTTTGAACAAATGATAGATGGAGATCAAGATCCATTAATAATAGTAAAAGAAAAAGGTTTAAAACAAGAAAGCGATCCAAAAGCGATTGAGGAATTGATAAATAAAGTTATTGAAAATAATTCAGATAAGGTTGCTGAATATAAATCTGGTAAAGATAAATTATTTGGCTTTTTTGTTGGTCAAGCCATGAAAGAAAGTAAAGGAAAAGGCAATCCACAATTAATAAACAAAATATTAAAAGAAAAGTTGAATGGATAAAAATTTCATAATTGATCAAAATATGATCAATTATATTTTTTCACATACAAATAATCTTCACAAAGTACAAAAAAAATTATTAAAATATAACGAAAAACTTGGTCATATTAAAAAATTACAAATTTCAATTCTACAAGCTAACTTCATACAATTTATCATAAAAATTAATAACTATAAATCATATTTAGAAATTGGCACTTTTACAGGTTACAGTATTTTATCTGCTGCACTTGCTTTACCTAAGAATTGCAAATTAATTGGCATAGATAAAAATTTAAAAACTAACAATGAGGCAATTAAGTTTTTTAAAGAAGCAAAGCAAGATAAAAAAATAAATCTTATTTGTAACAATGGAAAAATTGCTCTTGAAAATTTGATTAAGAAAAAGGAAAAATATGATGTGATATTAATTGATGCAGATAAAGAAAATTATATAAATTATTTTAAACAGTCTCTTAAGTTAAAAAGTAAAAAGGGTATAATTTTAATTGATAATACACTTTGGAAAGGAGATGTTGCAAATCCAAAGATAAAAGACAAATTAACTATAAAATTAAGAGAATTTAATAAATACATAAAAAAATCATCTATTAATAAGTATATTTTACCAATTGGTGATGGTTTTACAGTTTGTTGGTAATTATGTTTGAAATCGTATCTTTTTATAAAATATCAAAACTTAATAAATTAAAAATTATTAAAAAAAATATTTTAAAAGAAACCGATAAACTTGATATTAAAGGTCTTATAATATTATCTCCTGAAGGAATTAATGGCACAATATCAGGTAGTCAAAAAAAAATTAAACTTATAATTACAAAAATAAAAAATATTTTGTCAATTGATAAGTTTGATATTCAAAATAAAATTAATTCAAAAATATTACCATACTCAAAAAATAAAGTTAAAATAAAAAATGAAGTGGTTCCAATTAATGAAAAAATTAATTTTAAAAATTTTTTTAATAAAAAGTATTTATCACCTAAAAAATGGGACGAATTTATATCTAAAAAAAATATTAAACTGATCGATGCCAGAAAACCTTTTGAATATAAGATTGGTACATTTAAAAATGCGCTTAATCCAGAAACTAAAAATTTTAGAGACTTTAAAAATTATTTATCAAAATTTAATAAAGATCAATCAATAGGGATGTTTTGCACTGGTGGTATAAGGTGTGAAAAAGCGTCTAATTATCTTAATAATAAAGGTTTTAAAAATGTTTATATGCTTAAGGGTGGTATCTTAAATTATTTTAAAAAAACTGATCCAAAAAAAAATAAATGGAATGGTGAATGTTTTGTTTTTGATAAAAGAGTTACTATTAAAAAAAACCTAGAAATTGGAAATTATACTGTTTGTGGTGGTTGTAGAATGCCATTGCATAAAAAACTAACTAAATCAAAAAAGTATAAAATAGGCCTATCATGTCCAAATTGCTTTGATAAATTGACAAATGATCAAATAAAACGTTTCACAATGAGGCACAATCAAATGATAAATTCAAAAAAATAATATCATGAATATATTAAGTGATGACATCAAAGAATTAATTAAAAAATTAGCAATACCTGCATCGGTAGGTACACTCTTTCAAACGTTATATAATATTGCTGATACATATTTTGCAGGAAAAATATCACCTGAAGCTTTGTCAGCTTTAACAAAATCTTTTCCAATTTATTTTATTATTATTGCATCATCTATTGGTATCACAGTTGCAGGTACATCACTGATAGGTAATAGCATTGGAGAAAAAAATAATAAAAATGCTTCAATTTATTTCTGCCAATTAATTTTCTTTTCTTTTTTGATAATTCTGTTGATTACTTTTATTGGTTTAAATTATGCATCAGACCTTTTTTCAATTATGGGTTCAACTAATCAGGTAATAAATCTTGGCTTACAATATACAGATATCATTTTCCTTGGCTCGTTTATTTTTATTTTAGTTGTTGCATTAAATTCATTACTTCATGCAGAAGGCGATACGAAAACTTATAGAAATGCTTTAATATTATCTTTTTTTTTAAACATATTATTAAATCCAATTTTAATATTTGGATTTTATTTCATACCAGCTTTGGGTATGAAGGGTATTGCAATAGCAACTCTAATTGCTCAAACGGTCGCTTTTTTAATAATATTTAAAAAAGTTTTAAAAAGTAATTTATTTAAAAACATACTTATTTCTTATTTCACTCCTCAATTTTTTTTTTTAAAAAATATTTTTTTTCAATCTATGCCAATAATAATTTCAATTTGCGGTTATTCTATTGCTTCTGCTATTGTATTCAAATATGCAGGTTTATCAGGAGAATATGCAGCAGCTGGTTATGGGGCTGGTACCAAAATAGAACAAGTGGTTTTATTACCAATCTTGGGAATAAATACAGCAATTATAACAATTATTGCTCAAAATTTTGGTGCACAAAATATTTTAAGAATTAAAGAAACGTACTTCCAAGCTATAAAATATGCTTTCATTATAATGATTATTTCTTCTTTTATTATTTATTTTGGTGCTGAAATGATAACAAAATTATTTTCAAAAGATTTAGAGGTCGTTGAATTTGGAAAATTATATTTAGAGATTTCAGCCTTTGTGCTGCCAGCTTATCCAATATTTTTTTTATCAAATGGTTTTTTTATGGCTTTAAAAAAAGCTGAAAACGCATTAATTGCTAATATTTGCCGAAATGGAATTTTTCCATTTGTCGTATTTTATACTGCAATTTATTTTAATTCTGACTTTTCTGAATTTTTTTGGTTATGGGTAATATTCAATTGGATTTTCTCTCTGATGTATCTTGGTTATACTTATTTTTATTTGAATTATAAATTAGACAAAATTAGAGCTATCAACTAACCATTCATAAAGGTGTTCTGAAAACGATCTTCTTACAAATAAATTAACATTATTCTTTGACTTGTGGTGAAGAATTACATCAATATGATTTACTATTGTTTGTGTTGATGAACCAACATTATTTTTAAATTTTTCAAAATTAAAAGGTGATCCAGATGATAATAATTCAAATATATTTTCTCCTTTTATATTTATGCAAATTAATTGTGAAGAGATATCAGTAATTGATCCAAAATTTAAAGACGAAATATCTTTATAAAGTTGATCAAAAATATTTGTATTTTTATTTTCATCAAAATATATCATCCATTCATCTGGACTTAGCCACAAAACATCATAGTTTTCATTTGATGAACTTGTATTTGACTCAGAAGGTAAAATAATAGATAGAATTTTACCCACTTTGGTAAAAAATTCTTTATTTTTTCCCCTGATATTAATTTTAATTTTTTCCTCAGATAAATTAATATTGATGTTGTTTTTATTATTATTTGAAATATTTGGATGTAAGATGTTAAGCATTTAGTCTTTTGTTCTCCTTATCTAAAAAAATTGTGTCAGAAACGGTCACATTAATATTTTTGTTTTCCATTGGAATAATTAATTTTTGACCTTTCATTGTTTTACCACTTCTAACTACAGCCAAGGCAATTGATTTATTTAGGTTTGGACTAAAATAACTAGAAGTTACATGTCCCAGCATATCTATAGGCTTTGATTTAACATCTGAAATTATTTGAGAACCTTCTTCCAAAATTTCTTTTGGATCATCTGTTAGTAGTCCTACCAATTGCTTTCTATCTTCTCTAACAGTATCACTTCTATATAATGATCTTTTACCAATAAAATCAAATTTCTTTTTACTTACAATCCAATCCATCTGTAGATCAGAGGGAGTCATTGTGCCATCTGTATCTTGTCCAACAATAATGAAACCTTTTTCAGCTCTAAGTAAGTGCATTGTTTCGGTACCATAAGGTGTCAAATTAAACTCTTTACCAGCTTCTATACACATTTTCCATAATGAATGTCCATATTTTGACTCTATGTTAATTTCATAGCTCTGTTCACCCGTAAAACTTATTCTCATTATTCTACAATTTATATTTTCAAGTTTATCTTCTTTAAATGACATATGAGGGAAGTTTTCATCACTTAAATCTAAATTTGGAAAAAGTTTGTTAAGAATTTTTTTTGAATTTGGACCACAAATACTTGCTGTAGAATAATGATCTGTCACTGATGTTAAATAAACATCTAACTCTGGCCACTCCGTTTGTAAATAATCCTCAAGTTTGCTTAATACATTTGCAGCTCCCCCAGTGGTGGTTGTCATTAGGTAATGATTTTCAGATATTCTTGTAGTAACACCGTCGTCATAAACCATACCATCCTCGTTTAGCATAAGTCCGTATCTACATTTTCCGATTGCAAGTTTTGACCAAGCATTTGTGTAAACTCGATTTAAAAATTCTGATGCATCTGTTCCTTGGATATCAATTTTTCCTAGAGTTGATGCATCTAAGATTCCCGCACTGTCACGTGCCGCTTTACTTTCTCTTTGAACAGCATCATGCATATTTTCACCATTTTTTGGATAGTACCAGGGTCTTTTCCACTGACCAACATTTTCAAATTCTGCATTATTTTCCACATGCCATTCATGCATGGATGTTTTTCTTACTACTTCAAAAAATTTTCCAACATTTCTCCCAACTAGTGTTCCGAAAGTTAATGGTGTGAATGGAGGCCTAAATGTTGTTGTTCCCAATGTACCCATTTTTACACCAGCTGTATCAGCTATAATCCCAAGTGCGTGCATATTAGATAACTTTCCCTGATCTGTTGCCATACCAGTCGTTGTATATCTTTTTACATGTTCAATTGATCTAAAACCTTCTTTTAAGGCTAATTTAATATCTTTTGCAGTTGAGTCATTTTGAAAATCTATAAAGCATTTTGTCTTACCTAAAGGTATTTTATTTGGTAAAAGCCATATATTTCTTTTATCATTTTCTTTAGAGCAAATTATATTTGTATCCTGGTAATCTTGATTATCTATATCTAAGAATTTATTAATTTTATTGACTGTTTTATCTATAATATTTTCTAAATCAAAATCTCCATTGCATGAACCAACAGAAATTTGATCTTCACTATTTTCTTTTGGTAAGAATACTTGGTCTTCATCTCTAAAATCTAATTTACCTCCAGATTGAGTATGCATATGCACCATAGGTGTCCATCCACCACTCATTCCTAAACAGTCACAACTTAATCTAATTTTATTGCCTACAGTTGTATTTCCATCTTCCGATAGTTTCATGATTTCTAATGAATTTATTTTTCTGTATCCAAAAGTATTTGTTACAACATGATTGAAGTAGATTTTTATTCCTAGACTTTCTGCTTGTTTGATTAATTCAGAACTAGCAGATTTTCTTAAATCAACAATTATATTCTTTATACCTTTTTTATGAAGTGAAATTGAAGTTTCGTATGCACTATCATTATTTGTAAATAATATTATATTTTCTCCACAGGTAACGCCGTAATAATCTAAATATTTGTTTATAGAATTAGATAATAATATTCCCGGTCTATCATTATTATTGAATACAAGTGGTCTTTCAATTGATCCAGTTGCAATTACAACTTTTTTTGCTCTTATTTTCCATAATCGTTGTCTAATCTTATTTTTCTTTTTTTCCTCTGGTAAATGATCTGTTAAATTTTCTTTAGCTAAAAGAAAATTGTATCCATGATAAGCTGCAATACTTGTTCTTGTCTTAATTGTTAAATTACTCAATTTTTTAATTTCTTGAATTTCATTTTTTAACCATTCACTTGATAATTTATCATCAATCTTAATAGAATCATTGTTTTGATAAATTGTAGAACCACCTAGTATTTTTTTGTCATCTACTAATAAAGTTTTAAAATTATTTTTTGCAGCCATTTTTGCAGCAATAATACCTGAAACTCCACCACCGATTACCAATACATCGTAGTGAACATATTTGTGATCATAGATATCAGGATCTGGTTCTGTAGGAGATTTTCCCAAACCCGCAGATAATCGTATTAATGGTTCATATACTTTTTTCCAAAAACTCTTTGGCCACATAAATGTTTTATAATAAAAGCCTGCAGGAATTAACGGTGATATAAAATTATTAATACCTCCAATGTCAAATTTTACGTTAGGCCAGCAATTTTGAGAACTTGCTTCTAATCCTTCATACAATTCTAACTCAGTTGCTCTTACATTTGGTTCTGTTAGGTCTTTTTTACTACCAATTTGACAAATTGCATTAGGCTCTTCTGCTCCACAAGAAACTATACCCCTTGGTCTGTGATATTTAAAACTTCTACCGACTAAATGAATACCATTTGCCAAAAGTGCAGATGCCAAGGTATCACCCTCATATCCAAAGTAAGTCTTGCCATCATATTTAAATGAAACTCTCTTAGTTTCATCAATATATTCGGTTTTATGAATTCTATAATTGGGCATTACTTATAATTAACAGGAGGTTTTTCACCCATTTTATAAACAGATAATATTTTATCATTCGATGTGTCTCTAACGACGTTGAACCATTTTCTGCAACCGTGAACATGATTCCATCTTTCAAATTGAATACCTTTAATATTTTTTCTCATAAATAGATATTCCGCCCATTCATCATCGCTAAGTTCAGTTGGTTGTTTTGGTCTAACTATATGAGCTTCGCCACCTGATGAAAATTCGCTTTGATCTCTCTCTCCACAAAATGGACAATTAATTAAAAACATTACTAATGTGCAACTGCTGCAGCACCATGTTCATCAACAAGATCACCGCTTACAAATCTATTTAAATTAAATGCTGCATTTAATTTATGTGGCTCATCATTTGCGATTGTGTGAGCAAATAAATCTCCCGATCCTGGAGTAGCTTTAAAACCACCGGTACCCCAACCACAATTAAAATATAAACCTTTTATATTAGTTTTACTTATAATAGGACTTGCATCTGGACATATATCAACAATTCCTCCCCATTGTCTTAACATTTTCATTCTACTAAAAATAGGGTAGAGCTCTAAAATAGCTTTTAAAGTTTCTTCTACAATATTATGACTACCTCTTTGTGTATATGAAACATATGAATCTGTTCCTGCACCTATAACTAATTCGCCTTTATCCGATTGACTTACATAAGCATGAACCGCATTTGACATTACAACAGTATCAATAATTGGTTTTACTGGCTCTGAAACTAACGCTTGTAATGGTTTACTCTCAAGAGGAAGTTTTAATCCAGCCATATTTGCAATTACACTTGAGTGGCCTGCTGCAACAACTCCAATTTTATTAGTTTTTATAAATCCTTTAGTGGTTTCTAATCCTTCAACTCTATCTCCATTTCTCTTTATTCCTTTAACTTCACAGTTTTGAATTATATCAACACCCATTTCACTTGCGCCTCTTGCATAACCCCAAGCAACAGCATCATGCCTTGCAGTTCCTGCTCTTCTTTGTAACGTTCCACCCAAAACAGGGTATCTGATATCAGGTGATGTATTTATAATTGGGCAAAATTTTTTAACTTCCTCAGTATTTAACCAAACAGCATCAATTCCGTTTAGTCTATTGGCATGTGTTCTTCTTTTTAAATCTCTTACATCTTGAAGATTGTGAGCTAAATTCATTACACCTCTTTGACTGAACATCACATTATAGTTTAGCTCTTGAGATAAATTTTCCCATAGTTTAAGCGCATGATCGTATAAACCAGCACTAGCATCCCATAAATAATTTGATCTAATGATTGTAGTGTTACGCCCTGTATTTCCACCACCAATCCAACCTTTTTCTAAGACTGCAATATTTTTTAAATTATGTTTCTTTGCTAAATAATAAGCAGTAGCTAAACCGTGTCCACCACCACCCACAATAATAGCTTCGTATTCTTTTTTTGGCTCTGGATTTCCCCAAGCTTGTTGCCAATTCTCATGCTGTGATAAAGCATTTTTTATTAGAGAGAATACTGAATATTTGTTTTTCATATTTTGGAGAAATTACTTGAATATGATTGAATATTCAATGATTTCAAGTTACACATATTATCGTGGAAGGATGGGTGAGCTGGTTTAAACCAGCGGTTTGCTAAACCGCCGTACGCTTGAAAAGGTGTACCGAGGGTTCGAATCCCTCTCCTTCCGCCACTAATAGAGCGGATTATTTCTAAAAAAATCTTTTAAAAATATTGGTTTTTGAGACAAAATGTATCTATAAACATTGTAATTCTCCATAACCCTCTGAACATAGTTTCTGGTCTCTTTAAACTTAATAAGTTCTACCCAATCAACATAATCGATTTGTTTCTTTTGAGGATCTTTATTTATTTTTTTCCAATACTTCACTCTTTTTGGTCCTGCATTATATGCTGCTACAGCGAAAGGGTAGGATCCATCATAATCAAGAATTAAACCTGCAATATAAAAAGATCCCAAATTTATATTATACTCAGGACTTGTTGTTAAACGAGATTTTGAATAAGAAACTTTTGCCTGCTTAGCAACTGTCTTTGCAGTATAAGGCATCAACTGCATTAAGCCTTGTGCTCCAACTCTACTTCTTGCAGATATATCAAACTCACTTTCTTGTCTTATAATAGATAATATTAAAGCTTGTTCTGGTATTTTTCTTGATCCAACTTTATTCGGAGTGCTTATTACTGGATAATTATATTTGTTATGAAACCTTTTTTGATAAGATGCTATTTTAGAAACCTGAATAGCAAAATCAAATCTAGAGATGTCAGTTGCTAGTTTTGCTGCCAATATTTCACTCCCTGCTGAAACATTGTCATTTGCTAGAAATCTTAAAATATGTTTTGTATATTTATCTTTTTTTACTTCATCTAATAAATGTACTATTGCGACTAATTTATTTTTGTAAAAACTTTCAGCATAATTTTTATCAACTCGAGTACTTTCTTTAAGTTCAAAAGTTTTATTTGGATATATTTTCATATGAGATAATTGACCATAATAGGTTGTTAAATATTTTGAACCTTCTTTAAACCATTTATCTGCTTCCTCCTTGTTATTTAGTGCTAAATTCGCTTTTCCAAGCCAATAAGCACCTCTAGATAAACTAATTGGATATCCAACATTATTATAAAATTTAGTAAAATGACTTTTTGCTAAAATTGGGTCTTTTAAGAAACTTAAAGCAATCCAACCACTCATCCATTCAGCTTCAGCTAATTCGGCACCCTCTGATAGACCATGTTTACTTGTAATTTTATAAGCTTGCTCATATCTTTTCTTATAAATAAGTGATCTCGCAATAATCGATCTTTCAACCCACCATTTATCTGGGCGAACCATATAGTCTTTATTATTTTTGATACTTAGTAAAATTTCTAAAGAACTATCAACTCTTCCTCTTTTCCTTCTCCATTTGAGTCTATCATAATTTAAACCTGCATCCTTTTTTAAACTTGCAGGTACATTCGATATAGCGCTATCAACACCATAAGATCTGCTCATTAACAATTGCCTTGCTGTATATAAAAGTTGATAATCTTTAGGTAGATATCTTAACATTCTTTTAAGGTCCCAATATTTATTCTCCCAAGCTAAATAATCAGCTCTTTTAATATAATCACTACTGTTCAAATATTTTTTAAATTTCTTTCTAAAAAAAATAAGATCATTTTTACTTAAATCAGCTGTAATAAATCCTTCTTTTATTAAATTTATAGCTGTCTCTTTATTTTTTGATAACAAAGCATCGCCTAGCATCATTTTTCCAAATCCACTTAAAGGAGGGTGTTTATCGAACCACTGTATAATTTCATTTTTAGTATGATTTTTAGAATTTATTTTATGCTCTCCTAAGTAACGAACTCTATCTATCCTTGGATAATCTTTTACTCTTTCGATAAACTGTTTATATTCTGTAAAAGTAGCCCTGTTACCAGTTGTAAGTAGATGTCTCCATTGAATAAAATCAAAAATAGATTTTGCTCTTGCTTTACTTGCAACTTTTTTCGCATCCTTCCAATTACTTTTCTCCATAAATGAAATAGCTTGTTTTGCATATTTCAAATCTCTATCGCTATAAAATTTTTGTTTTTTTATCTTTCTTAATTTTTCTTTAACTATTAGAGGCTTATTTTTTGGAATTATTACACCTTCAATTTTCTTAAATATCTCCGTGGTGGTAATTTTTATTTCCTTTTGAATTTCATCTTCTTTTTCAGATGGTTTTGGTAGTGGAATGATTTCAGCTATTTTTTTTGTTGTATTTTTTTCATTTAAATCTGGTTTTTTAATAGGAAGTATAGTTTCATTTGAAAAAGCAGATTGAAACGATAAGAAAAAAAGTATAATTGTTGTTAATAATTTTAAATACATTTTATTAAATCAAACAACTTATGTTATAAATAATTATGTTTAAAGGATCAAATGTTGCATTAATTACACCATTTAAAGATAACAAGCTTGACGAAGAAAGTTATATAAAAATAATAAATCATCATCTGGAAAATGGAACAAATGGGTTAGTTCCAGTTGGAACAACAGGTGAGTCACCAACATTATCACATGATGAACATGAGAGAACAATTGAATTGTGTATAAAAGAAGCAACCGGTAAACTTCCCATAATAGCCGGCACAGGATCTAATTCTACAGAAGAAGCCGTATCATTAACTAAACACGCTGAAAAAGCTGGTGCGGATGGTGCTTTAGTTGTTACACCATATTATAATAAACCCACTCAAGAAGGATTATATCAACATTATAAATCAATCAATGATAACTGTGGAATTCCAATTATAATTTATAATATTCCAAGCCGTTCAGTAATCGATATGAGCGTTGAAACAATGGCTAGATTATATGAACTAAAAAATATAGTTGGAGTTAAAGATGCAACAGGTGATCTAAATCGTGTTGATCAACAAAAAGAAAAAATGGGTAATGATTTCATTCAACTTACTGGAAACGATGATAATGCTTTTGAATTTAATAAACGTGGAGGCGTTGGAACAATTAGTGTTACAGCAAACGTAGCTCCTAAATTATGTTCTGAATTTCAAAAATTATCAAAATCTTCAAATGAGGATGATTTAAAAAAGGCTCAACAACTTGATGATATGTTGCAACCGTTGCATAAAAATTTATTTATAGAAAGCAATCCTTCACCAGTTAAGTATGCTGCTAAATTACTTGGTCTATGCGATGATACTGTAAGATTACCTTTGGTAAAAATAACTGAAAATACAAAAAAGGAAGTCGAGAAAGCATTAAAAGTAGCAAAACTTATTGATGAGTGATAAATCTACATCTGGCATCAAGATCATTACAATAAATCGAAAAGCATCTTTTAATTTTTTCTTTAAGGAAATTTTAGAAGCAGGAATTGTACTAAAAGGGTCTGAAATAAAATCTGTAAGAGATGGAAAAGTAAATATTGCAGAGTCATACGCAGTAGAAAAAGAAGGAGAAATTTTTTTAATTAATTCACATATACCCATATATAAACAAGCTAGTTATTCAAATCACAATCCTTACTCAGAAAGAAAATTGTTATTTAACAAAAGGGAAATTAACAAACTAATTGGTAAAATGAACGAGGATGGTTTAACTTTAGTTCCAACTAAAATGTATTTTAAAAAAGGTAAAGCTAAAGTTGAAATAGCAGTTGCAAAGGGCAAAAAACAATACGATAAGCGACAAACCAAAAAAACTAAAGATTGGAACCGTGAAAAAGCGAGATATTTCAGACGCTCAAGTTAAAAATGTATATCTATCAATAGGCTCTAATTTAGGAAATAGAATACATTTTTTAGAAAAATCTAAATATCTATTGGAAACCTATGATATTAAAATTGTCAAAACATCTAGTTATTATGAGACTGAGTCATGGCCAGATCCTAGTTTTCCAAAATTTATTAATGCTGTATTAATGATAAAAACAAAATTAAATCAATTTGAACTATTTGAAATAATTAAGTCTATAGAAAAAAAATTAGGCAGAAAAATAGCTCCTAAAAATCATCCAAGGAATTGTGATATTGATATATTAGATTTTAATGGAAAGATTACTAAATCAAATAAAAAATTGATCAATTTAGAGATCCCGCATCCAAGAATGCATAATAGAAACTTTGTACTTATGCCACTGTTTGAAATATGCAAAAATTGGTCTCACCCAAAATTAAAAAAAAATATAGTAAAACTCTTATCTTCTTTAAAAAAAAATAATTTAAGAAGTATTAAAGTTATCTAAATAAGTGATATAATAAATTGATGCTAAATTCTGACGAATTAATAAATAAGGTTAAATCATACAATAAATTTCTTAACCCAGAAACTCTAAGCAAAGCATATGATTTTGCAGTGAAAGTTCATAAAGATCAAAAACGACAATCGGGAGATCCCTATGTCATTCATCCTGTTGCTGTTGCAAATATTTTAACCGAACTTAAGTTAGATAGTGCAACGATAGCAACTGGTTTACTTCACGATACCATAGAAGATACTTATGCAACTTATAAAACTATAGAAGAACAATTTGGAAAAGAAGTTGCTGATTTAGTTGATGGAGTTACAAAAATTTCAGTTTTTGAAAACCAAGCTATTTCTAATTCAAAAGCTGAAAATTTTAGAAAACTCATCTTGGCAACTTCTAAAGATATTAGAGTCCTTCTTGTTAAACTTGCAGATCGTTTGCATAATATGCGAACCTTAAAGGCTATTGATAAAGAGGAAAAAAGAAAAAGAATTGCAAAAGAAACTATGGAAATTTATGCTCCTCTAGCTGATAGAATGGGGATGAATAGAATAAGAGATGAACTTGAAGATCTTTCTTTCGATATTTTAAATCCTGAAGCAAGAAAAATGATCAAAGATAGATTAGACACAATAAAAGATAATAATTTGATTAATTATAATTCAGTTCTTAGTGAATTTGAAAATCTATTAAATGTAAATAATATTGATTTTAAAATTTATTCGAGAGAAAAAACACCTTTTTCTATTTGGAGAAAAATACAAAAAAAAAGAACCTCACTAGAGCAAATTACAGACATAATTGGTTTTAGAATAATTTTAGACAATGTTGAAAATTGTTACAAAACCTTAGGCGTAATTCATAATAAATGGAATTGCATACCTGGTAGATTTAAAGATTACATTTCATCTCCAAAAATAAATAATTATAAATCTCTTCATACAGCAGTGATTGGTCCAAATAAAAGACCTATTGAAATACAACTAAGAACACAACAAATGCATGAATTTGCGCAAAGAGGTATAGCTTCTCATTGGAAATATAAATCGTCAGAAAAGTTTAACTCTTTAACTTGGAAGGAATATGATTGGTTAGCAGATCTAGTAGAAATTATTGATAAAAATGAAAATCCTGAACATTATTTTGAGTATACAAAACTGCAAATGTTTCAAGAAAATGTTTTTTGTTTCACACCAAAAGGCTCAGTTATAAAATTACCCAAAGAAGCAAGTCCAATAGATTTTGCTTATGCTGTTCACACTAAAGTAGGTGATACTGCAATTGGATGTGAAATAAATGGAAAGGAAAGTCCCCTACAATCAATATTGCGAAATGGAGATGTAGTTAAAATATTAACATCAAAAAAAGATTCACCTTCTTTGCATTGGATAACAAGTGCTAAAACTGGTAAAGCTAGAGCTGCTATAAGAAGATACTGGCAATACAAAGAAGACAGCAAGCCTACTGAAAAAAAATATAACACTACACTTTGGATGTCTTTACCTGATAGACCTGGAATATTAGGTGATGTTACAACAATGATTGGAACCAATAATGTAAATATTTCAAGTGTTGAAATGGTGGAAAAGACTAAAAGAACCATCAATTTTAGATTCAACCTAATTATTCAAGATTTGAAAAACTTTACAAAACTTATTAGTGAGCTAAAACAGAAAGAATATAACTTCAAAATAATTAGACATAAAAACAAAAAATATGCTTTCTTTAAAAGATTCTTTAGCGGTTTTAAAAAAAACTAAGGCACTTTTAGAAGGACATTTTGTTTTATCATCAGGTTTACATTCACCCCAGTATGTTCAGTGTGCTAAATTATTAAGTTATCCAAAAAAATCAGAAGAGTTTTGTAAATCCTTAAGCACTAAAATAAAAAAAAAATTCAAAAAAATTGATATAATTTTGTCACCAGCTATGGGTGGTATTGTAATAGGTTATATTGTTGGAAATTTATTGAATAAGGAAACAATATTTTGTGAGAGAGTTAATGGGAAATTTATTTTAAGAAGAGGTTTTTCAATTAAAAAAAATTCTAAAGTTTTGATAGTAGAAGACGTAATTACTACAGGTAAGTCAAGTTTAGAATGTGCTCAACTTGTAAAAAAATATAAATCAAAAGTAGTTGGATATGCGTGTTTAATTAATAGATCCAGTAAACCAAGTTTAAAAATTAAAGATAAAAATATTGTTTCGCAAATTAAATTAGAAATACCAACTTATAAAAAAAATGATTTACCAATTGAGTTAAAAAAAATTCCAATTACAAAACCTGGAAGTAGATATTTAAAATGAAATCTAGACTAGGTGTTAACGTAGACCATATTGCAACATTAAGAAACGCCAGAGGAGAGGGGCATCCTGATCCTATTTCATATGCAAGACAAGTTATGAATTTTGGTGCAAATTCTATTACTATTCATTTAAGAGAAGATCGTAGACATATTCGAGATGAAGATGTCGCTATATTTTCAAAAATTAAAAGAGTGCCAATAAATTTAGAAATGGCTGCGAACAAAGAAATGCTTAAAATTGCATTAAAATATAAACCTAATTTTGTTTGTATAGTTCCTGAAAAAAGAAATGAAATAACCACCGAAGGAGGTTTAAATATCACAAAAAATAAAAAAATAATTAAAAAAGTAATTAGTAAATTAAATTCAAAAAAAATTAGAACAAGTCTTTTCATCAATCCAAATATTAAAGATGTTTTTGCATCAAAAGAATTAAATGCGAAATGTGTGGAACTTCATACAGGAAAATTTGCTTTAAAAGTTAAAAATAACAAAAATTATTTAGCCGAGTTCAAAAAAATAAAAAATTGTGCTACGTTAGCAAAAAAACTAGGAATGGAAGTTCATGCAGGTCATGGCCTAGATTATAAATCAACTAAAATTTTAAGAAAGATTAAATCTATAGAGGAATTTAATATTGGACATTTTATAATTGGAGAGGCCATCATGTTTGGTATGCAAAAAGTAATCACTAATTTTAGAAAAATATTAAACTAATGATAATTGGTAACGGTGTTGATATTATTGATAATAAAAGAATAGAAAAATCCCTAAAAATTAAAGGTTTTAAAAAAAGACTTTTTACATTAAACGAAATTAAACAATCAAAAAAATACAGAAATAAAACAAATTACTTTGCAAAAAGATTTGCTGCTAAAGAAGCTTTTGTTAAATCAATAGGCACAGGCTTTAGACATAATATTAATTTTAATGATATTGAAATATACAATAATAAGAAAGGATCACCTAAAATTAAAATTTCACAGAAAATTCAAGATATATTAAAAAAAAAATTTAAATTAAAGAATTACGATATACATCTTTCACTTTCAGATGAAAAAAACCACTCAATTGCATTTGTTATTTTGAATAGAAAAAAATGAAAAATTTCATAATTGATAATACTAAAACATTATTTTATGCATTAATAATTGCAGTATTTATAAGATCAATATTAATCCAGCCATTTTATATACCATCATCATCAATGGAAACTAACTTGCTTGTGGGTGACAGATTATTTGTTACAAAATTTTCTTACGGATATAGTAAACATTCATTTCCTTTTAGTCCTCCTATTTTTAAAGGACGTATATTAAATAAAAACCCTAAAAGAGGAGATGTTATAGTTTTTAAAACACCTGCTGATAATCGTACAGATTATATTAAAAGATTGATTGGTTTACCAGGTGATACAATACAATTTATTGATGGTGATTTATATATAAATTCTAATCAAGTATTAAAAACAATTAAAAGCAAAAATGATAAGTTATATTGTGGATCATCCCAAATTGATGTCAATATATTTGAAGAAAAACTTCCAAATGGAAAAAGTTATTTAGCTGCATATAGAACCGATATAACTTTTTCTAATTCTGATAAATACATTGTTCCTGAAAATCACTTTTTTTTCTTAGGTGACAATAGGGATTGTTCTAAAGACAGCAGATTTCTATCTGAAGTTGGTTATGTTAATCAAAATAATTTAGTTGGAAAAGCACAAATTTTATTTTTTTCATCTAATCCAAGGAAAGGAAGTATCTTTAACATTTTCAAATGGAATGAAATAGTTCGATTTGAAAGATTTTTTAATAAAATAATTTAAGTAAATGAAGTTAAACAAACTACAAAAGAAAATAGGTATTAGCTTTAAAGATGATAAACTATTGATACAAGCCTTAACTCACAAAAGTTTTGATACAAAAAATAATTATGAAAAACTAGAATTTTTAGGTGATAGAGTTTTAGGGTTTGTTATATCAAAGAAACTTTTAGAGTTATATCCAAATGAAAAAGTAGGTATGATTGACAAAAAACTTGCAAATTTAGTTAATAAAAATAAGTGTTTTGAAATTGGTAAAGAATTAGAATTGGATAATTATATTTTAACAGGAAACACAGAAAAGAAAAAAAAAGTCAATATTGAAAAAAAAATTATATCTGATTGTTGTGAGTCTTTGATTGGAGCAATTTATATAGATAAAGGTTTTGAGGTTTCGTCAAAATTTATATTAAATTATTGGAAAAATTATTTAAATTTATCAGATATTACTGTAATCGACTCCAAAACAAGATTACAAGAATATTCATTAAAGAAATTTAAAGCATTGCCAATATATAAACTTATATCTAATACAGGACCAAGACATAAACCAAATTTTAAAATTAGTGTAAAAATTAAGGATAGCAAAACAGTTATCGCTGATGGTAGTTCAAAAAAAAATGCAGAACAAGCCGCAGCTATGAAACTTCTAGAAACTATTAAAATATAATGAATTGGCAAGATAAAGGTTACTTACTTTCAAAAAATAAATATAATGAAAATTCTGTAATATCTGAATTTTATACTGAAAATCACGGAAAAATTTCAGGAATTATTTTTGGAGCAACTTCAAAAAAAATAAAAAACTACCTATTTGAGGGTAATAAATTGCATATAAATTATAATTCAAAATCTCAATCAAAAATTGGTTCTTTAAAAGTTGAAATTGATGAATTTAAAACTCCTTACTTTTTAGAAGATAAGCAAAAACTCCTTTGTATAATTTATACAATGAATTTGATTAAAATTTTAACAGTAGAGAACGAAAAAAATAGAGAGATTTATTACTTAATTGATAATTATTTTGATATATTAAAAGATGAAGAGTGGCTTTCAAAGTTTGTAAATTGGGAGTTAAACTTTTATAAATTAATTGGATATGACATAGACTTTAATGATTATGTAGAAAAAGTTTCTGAAGGTAATAAAATTAATTATAAATTAAAAAATTCTGACAAAATCATTCCAAATTTTTTAGTAAATAAAGATGAAGAAGATATAAGCTTTGAAGATACTTTTGATGCTTTAAAAATTGTAGGAGACTTTTTAGATAAAACAATAGTTAAACCGAATAATCTTAATTTTCCCAAAACAAGATTTAATTTTCAAAATTCTTTAAAATTAATCTAGTTTTATTTGATCAGCAAAATAGGTTATAATTGCACTTGCTCCAGCTCTTTTAAAGGAAACTAGACTTTCATATATCGATTTTTTATCTAATATATTCTTTGAAATTGCATTTTGTATGAGACTATATTCTCCTGATACTTGGTATGCAATAACTGGAATTTTAAAATTATTCTTAACTTCCCTAATTATATCAAGATAAGGCATCCCTGGTTTTACTATAATCATGTCTGCTCCTTCTTTTATATCTAATGCAACTTCTCTTAATGATTCATAATTATTTTTAAAATCCATTTGATAAGTTTTTTTGTCTCCTTTTAAGAGACTTCTTGATCCAACAGCATTTCTGAATGGGCCATAAAAACTTGATGCATACTTAACAGCATATGATAAAATTTGAACATCTTTAAGATTATTTTTATCTAAAGCTTTACGAATTTTTATAACTCTACCATCCATCATATCTGATGGTGCAATCACATCGCAACCCATTTTTGCTTGCAATATTGATTGTTTAATCAAGATTTCTAATGTTTCATCATTTAGAATTTCATTTTTTTTAATTATTCCATCATGACCATGTGATGTATATGGATCTAATGCAACATCACACATTATTCCAATTTCGTTCTTATAATTTTTTTTGATGAATTTTATTGCTTGGCAAACTAAATTATTTTCATTTAATGCTTCATTTCCATATTCATCTCTTTTTCTTGGACTTGTATAAGGGAATAAAGCTACCATTGGTATTCCCAATTTTAGTGCTTTATCAACTACACTTTTTAATTTATCAATAGAATACCTAAAAACATTTGGCATTGAATTAATTGGAACTTTTTTTGCTTTTCCTTCAGTAAGAAAGATAGGTAAAATGAAATCATTGTAAGATAGATCATTATCTTGAACTAATCTTCTAGACCAACTGAATTTTCTTGATCTTCTCAATCTTAAATTAGGATAGCTACCTGTGATAATCATTATCAATTAATTTTTTTGATGCGACAATAGTAATATTTAATATAATAGTCTATAAGATAGTAGAGCTCCGATGTCACAATTATTCAATGATTTTCAAAAACAAGACGTAAAATTTGATATCATAAAATTAAAACAAGCTTGCGATGAAGTATTAAAAATAAAAGGTTTTGATACAAGTCTTGGAATACCTCACTTCGCTGGTATACCTTTAAATCAAATTCCAGGTGATCCAGATTCTGTTAAAGGAAATAATGTAAGAGGCATTTATTGGACTAAGCCAGATAGTACAGGTGTTGAGGTACAGAGGGAAAGTAAAATTGATGAACATAAATATACAGAATTTGTTGACGATTTTAAAAATACTTATTTCAAAGAAGTTTATGATCAATTAACAAAAAAGTATAAATTAGGTAGGATGAGACTTCTTCTTAAAGAGCCAAGATCAACATTGAGTTGGCATAGAGATCCTGAGCCAAGGCTTCATATACCTATATACACAAATCCTGGAGCAATAATGGTCGTTGATAATGTTGCAAAACATATGCCAGCAGATGGCTCTGTTTGGATTACTAATAATACTAAATATCACAATGCATTTAATGGGGGTGAAGAAAATAGAGTTCATCTTGTTGCTTGTGTTTTAAATTACAAATTTAATTAAATTGAAAAAAATTTTTATTGCTTCAGATCATGGTGGGTTTAATTTAAAAGAGAATATTTTAAAATATTTTAACAAAAATTATCCAATAAAAGATCTGGGACCAAAACAAAATAAGAAGTCCGTTGATTACCCTGATTTTGCTCATAAACTTTGTAAACAAGTGGCGAAAAATAAGAATCATGTAGGAATACTTGTTTGTGGTTCAGGAGTAGGAATGTCTATTGCTGCAAATAAAAATAAGGGAATACGCGCAGCTTTATGCTATTCAGTAAAAAATGCCAAATTATCGCGATTGCATAATGATGCAAATGTTATAACATTAGGAGAAAGGCTTATTAAAAAAACAGTTGCCTTAAAATGTGTTGAGAGCTTTCTAAAAACTGAGTTTGAAGGCGGTAGACATATAAAAAGAATTAAAAAAATATAGGTAAATAAATGTCTAGTGAAAAAAAATATTTAAATACTCAATATGAAAACTTTTTTGAAAAAAAATTGTCTGAAGCTGATCCAGAAATATTTGATGCAGTAAATAAAGAATTAATCAGACAACAAAATCATATCGAATTAATCGCATCAGAAAACATTGTTTCACAAGCTGTTTTAGAGGCACAAGGTTCAGTACTAACAAATAAGTATGCCGAAGGTTACCCAGGTAAAAGATATTATAACGGTTGTGAACATGTTGATGTTGCTGAGTCACTTGCTAACGATAGATTAAAAAAACTCTTTAATTGTAAATTTGCGAATTCACAACCTCATTCTGGCGCGCAAGCTAACGGAGCAGTGTTTTTAGCATTATTAAAACCAGGTGATACTTTTATGGGAATGAGTTTAAATTCTGGTGGGCATATTACTCATGGTCTTAAAATTGCGATGTCAGGCAAATGGTTTAATGCAATAAGCTATGATGTAGATAAAACCTCTGAATTAATCGATTATGATGAAGTTGAAAGATTAGCAATTGAAAATAAACCTAAACTTATAATTGCTGGAGGTAGCGCATATTCTAGGGTTATTGATTTTAAAAGATTTAGAGAAATTGCTGATAAGGTTGGGGCATTCTTTATGGTAGATATGGCTCACTTTTCAGGTCTTGTTGCTGGTAAAGGTTATCCAAATCCTGTTGATCATGCTCATGTAGTTACATCTACAACTCATAAAGTTTTTAGAAGTGCCAGAGGTGGAATTATTTTAACAAATCACGAGGATATTTATAAAAAAATTAATACAGCTGTATTTCCTGGTTATCAGGGTGGCCCTCTTATGCATATAATAGCAGCAAAAGCTGTTGGATTTAAAGAAGCATTAGAACCCTCTTTCAAAGAATATATATCTAATGTTTTAGCTAATGCAAAAATTCTGGCAGAAACTTTAAAAACAAATGGATTTAAGATTTATTCTGGAGGAACAGATACTCATTTAATGTTGGTAGATTTAAGACCTTTTGGTGTCAAAGGTAATGCTGCAGCTGAAAGTTTATCGCGTGCTAATATAACGTGTAATAAAAATGGAATTCCTTTCGATACAGAAAGTCCAATGGTAACGTCAGGCATAAGACTAGGTTCACAAGCAGCAACAACTCGAGGTTTTGGTTTAAATGAATTCAAAATTGTTGGTGAACTAATTACTAAAGTAATTAAAGGTTTGTCATCAAACCCTGAAGATAATACAAAAATAGAAGACGAAGTAAGAAAAGAAGTTGTTGATTTATGTTCAAATTTCCCGATTTATAAAAATTTGGGATAATGAATTATGATTTGTCCTATATGTAAAAAGGGAGAAACTTCAGTTGTAGACTCCAGACCCACCGAAGACGGAACAGCTATTAGAAGAAGAAGATTGTGTATTTGTGGACAAAGATTTACTACTTTTGAAAGAGTACAATTCAGAGAATTAACTGTAGTAAAAAAAAATGGTAGAAAATCTACTTTTGATAGAGAAAAATTATCAAAATCAATATATGTAGCACTCAAAAAAAGACCAATAGATACAGAGACAGCAGAAAAATTTATATCTAAAATATCAAGGTCTTTAGAGGAGCTAGGTCAGAGTGAAATTTCTTCAAACACAATCGGTACAATGGTAATGGAAGGATTAAAAGAATTGGACCCAGTTGCTTATGTAAGATTTGCATCAGTATATAGAAATTTTAGAGAAGAAAAAGACTTCGTTCAATTTGTTGATAAAATCGATGTCTTTAAGAAAAGATAAATCATCAGAAAAAAATAAATCATTCATGAGATTGGCACTAGATCTTGCCAATCAAAATAAAGGACTAACAGGACTAAATCCATCGGTTGGATGTGTAGTAACACACAAAGATGAAATCATTTCTTACGGAAAGACAGATATTAACGGTAGACCTCATGCTGAAGTAGTAGCCCTAAAAAATAATAAAATAAATTTCAAAAATTCAAATATGTATGTAACATTAGAACCCTGTATCCATTATGGAAAAACACCCCCTTGTACAAATATTATTATAAAAAAAAAGATTAAATTTGTTAATTATTCGATTGAAGATTTTGATAAACGAACAGCAAAAAAAACAAAAAGTGTTTTAAAAAAAAACAATATTTTGGCTAAAATTGGTTTAATTAAAAATGAGGCAAATCATTTTTACAAAGATTATAAATTCTCAAAATTTAATGATATTCCATATGTTACTGGAAAATTAGCTGTTTCTAAAAATAATAAAATTTATTTATTTAAAAAAAAAATTACAAATGAACATTCTCATAAAGTATCTCATTTACTAAGATATAGAAATCAGGCAATTTTAACATCTTATAAAACTATTAACTCTGACAATCCTAATTTAAATTGTAGAATTCAAGGTTTAGAAAAGTTTTCACCAGTAAAATTTATTATTGATAAAGATTTGAAGACTAAAATAAATTCGAAAGTATTAAAACTTAACTCAAATAAAACTTATATTTTTCATAATAAAAAAGATAAAAATATTATTAATAAATTTAAAAATAAAAATGCAAATCTTATTTTTATGAAAATAGAAAATAATAGTTTTGATTTAAATACCATTTTAAAAAAAATATACTCATTAGGTTATGCAAATTTATTAATCGAGTCTGGTTCAAACCTTTTAAAATCTTTTTTAAACAACAATTTAATAAATGATTTCTATTTATTCAAAGCTGATAATAAAATTAATTTAAAAAATTCAGTTGCTTTGAATTCTTTTATTGATTTATTGTCTAAAAAATTTAAAAAAAGATCGCAAATTAACACTTTTTTAGATAAAGAAAAACTTTTTAGGTATCAGTAAATGTTTAATGGAATAATTTTTAATAAAGGTAAAATTACAAATATTACCAAAAGAACTAAAGGCATAAACGTCTTTATCAAGTCAAAATTAAAATTAAGCAATAAGCAATTAGGAATATCTGTTTCCTGTGACGGTGTCTGCTTAACATTAATATCATATAAAAAAGGTATATCTGAATTTTATTTATCAAATGAAACTATTAGAAAATCAAAATTTAAGAAATCTAATGTTGGTGATTATGTTAATTTAGAACTACCTTTAAAGTATGGACAAAATATTTCAGGTCATATTTGTCAAGGTCATGTTGATACAGTAAGCAAAGTTACAAATTTAACAAACGTAGATAAATCTACAATTTACGAATTTAGTATTGATAAAAAATTTTATAAATTTTTAGTTGAGAAAGCATCTATCTTGATAAATGGCGTATCTTTAACCATAGCCAAAATAAAGAGGAATAAATTTGAAATTTGGGTTATTCCACATACACTAAAACTTACAAATTTAGCAAACATTAAAAAAAATGATTTAGTTAATATTGAAATTGATATTTTGTCTAAATATGTAAAAAAATTTATTAATGATAAAAAATAAATTTAGCCCAATAGAAAAGATTATTTCTGTCTCAAAAAAAGGAGGAATGTATATTCTTGTTGACGATGAAAATCGAGAAAATGAGGGGGATTTAGTATTTAACGCCAGTGATGTTAATTCTAAAAAAATTAACTTTATGGCGAAAAACGGCAGAGGTTTAATTTGTCTAACACTAAATAAAAATCAAGCAAACAAACTTGGGCTAACATTTATGGCTCCTGTTAATCAATCAAGAAATCAAACCGCCTTTACCATTTCAATAGAAGCCAAGAAGGGTATAACTACTGGTATTTCAGCTAAAGACCGATCACGAACAATAAAAGTTGCTACAAAAAAAAATGTATTAAAAA
Source organism: uncultured Pelagibacteraceae bacterium (assembly GCA_902588975.1). GTDB lineage: Bacteria > Pseudomonadota > Alphaproteobacteria > Pelagibacterales > Pelagibacteraceae > Pelagibacter. The sequence continues at coordinate 116,292 of CACIRJ010000001.1, forward strand.
ATGAAATAGTTTCTCCTGGTCACGTATTTCCAATTATTTCTCGAGAAGGAGGAGTTCTTGTTAGAGCGGGTCACACTGAAGCTTCTGTCGATATAGCTAGACTTGGCAACAAAATTCCAGCTGCTGTAATATGTGAGATTATGAATGAAGATGGTTCAATGGCAAAAGGCGATGACTTATTAAAATTTGCAAGTAAACATAAACTTCATATTGCAAAAATTGAAGACTTAATTTCATACAGACTAAGAAAAGAAAATCTTATTAAATTAAAAAAAACATCCACAATTAATTTAAATAATCAAAAATTCAAAATTTATGTTTTTGAGAATTCAATTGATGGTTCTGAACATTTTGCATTAGTTAAGGGTAAAGTTAATAAAAGTAAATCACCAAGAGTCAGAGTTATTTCATCTAATGTAGTTCAAAATTATCTAATTAATCAAAAAATTCCTAACTCATTTGAAAAAACTTTAAAATATTTTAAAAAATATAGCAATTGCGTTATGATTTTTATAAGAGACGCAAATTTAAAATCTGTTACTCAAACACTTAAAGAATTTAAAGATAAAAAGTCTAAAACTAAGGAAAAGGATCAATTAATAAAAAGTTATGGTATTGGAGCTCAAATAATTAAATCTTTAAAAATAAAGAAAATGATATTAGTTACTAGAACTCTAAAAAAGGTTGTTGGGTTGGATGGTTATGGTATCAAGATTATTAAACAAGAAATTATAAAATGAAAAATAAAGTATTAATTATACAAGCAAACTACTATAAAGATATTTCAATATCTCTTCTTAAAAGTGCTAAGAATGAACTAAAAAATTTTGCAAAGATTAAAGTAATCTCTGTTCCAGGTGTATTTGAGATACCCGTAGTCATTTCTAAAAATTTAAAAAAATATGACGGTTTTGTAGCACTTGGATGTGTAATTAAAGGTCAAACGCCACATTTTGATTTTATATCTAAATCAACGACTGATGCAATTATGAATATATCTGTGGAGTCAAAAAAACCTGTTGGTAATGGAATAATTACTTGTTTAAATAAAAATCAAGCTATAGCACGTGGCAAAAAGGGTAGAGAAGCAGCCAATGCAGTAAAAACAATATTATCTTTATAGAATGCCACTTCATTTTAGTAAAAAAAATAATCCAAGAGTTATTATAATACAGAAGCTTTACAGCAAGTATTATAACAATGAAGTAGAATTAAATTTTCCAAAACATCGTTTCAAAAAATTTATAAAAGATGTAGTCAACGGTACAATTGAAAGAGATGACGTAATTCATGAGGAAATTATAAATCATTTAAATGAAGATTTAAAAATATCAAACTTAGATAAAGTTTTTCAAGTAATAATAAAAAGTGCGATTTTTGAATTAATGTATAAACCAAAAATATCCTCAAAGATAATTATTAAAGAATACCTTAATGCTTCTAATTTCTTTATCGATTTATCACAAACAAAATACTTAAATGCTTTGCTTGATAAAATTTCAAAGAAATTAAGAAACTGATGAATGAAGAATTCTTAATAAATAGTTATTTAAAAAAATTATCTAAAAATAATCCATCTTCTCTTAATTTGAACGATGATGTTTTTTTTGATAAAATTAAAAAATTAGTTATTTCTGTAGATACTTATAATGAGGGTATACACTTTTTAAATTTCAATAAACCAGATCTTGTTATAAGGAAAATAATAAGATCTTCTATATCAGATATTTATGCTAAAGGGGTAAAGCCAAATTATTTCTTTTTAGCTGGCTCAGGTAACAAAAAACATTTTACAAAAAAAAATATGTCATTAATTAACAAATCTTTATCAAATGAACAAAATAGATTTAATATTAAATTATCAGGTGGTGATACCACATCCTCAAAAAATCTAAGTTTTACAATTGTGTCTTTAGGATATTCAAATAAAATTGTTTATAGAAATAAAGCAAAAAATGGAGATGATATTTATATAACTGGTTATGTTGGTGATAGTAATATTGGTTTAAAAGCTTTAAAAAAAAAAATTAACTTAAACTCAAATCAAAAAAAATATTTTATTGATAAATATTATTCACCTAATTTACCAATAAAGTTTAGTTTACATCTTTTTAAAATTGCAAACTGCTCTATGGATGTCTCAGATGGATTGGTAATTGATTTGAATAAATTAATAAATAAACAAAAACTTGGTTATTTAATCGATATAGATAAGATCCCTATATCAAATCAATTAAAACAATTAATTAAACGCAAAAAGCTTAAGAAATTAGACTGTTTATTCAGAGGTGATGATTATCAAATCTTATTTACAGCTTCTAAGTCAAAGAGAAAATATATAAAAACTTTATCTTCTAAAATGAATCAAAAAATTTCAATTATTGGGCAAATTAATACTAAATCAAAAAATTACCTATTAGATAATAGGAGAATTCCTATAAAAAACCTTAAATACCGTGGTTATTCTCACATATTCTGAGAAGTTAAATATTGCCTTTTATAATCTTTTTTGTAATGTCCGCATTTTAAAAATTAACTAAAACACTTATTTAAGGAATTATATGTCTGTTGATACCATTTTATTATACACAATTTTTGCTGGAATTTTATCCATTGTATATGGATTTGTTACAGGTTCTTCAATTTTAAATGCAAGTGCCGGTAACGCTAAGATGCAAGAAATAGCTTCTGCAATTCAAGTTGGAGCAAAAGCATATTTAAACAGACAATATAAAACTATAGCTATTGTTGGTGTTGTTGTTTTAGTTATAATTAGTTTTGCATTTTCATTATTAGTTGGAATTGGATATTTAATTGGAGCAGCTTTATCTGGAATAGCTGGTTATGTTGGAATGTTAGTTTCTGTTCAAGCTAATGTACGTACAGCTGAAGCATCTAGAAAAGGTTTATCTCAAGGTCTATCAATAGCATTTAAATCTGGAGCAATAACAGGAATGTTGGTTGCTGGCTTGGCATTGTTAGCGATTGCGGTTTATTACTATATATTGTTATCAGCTGGTGTTGACGAAAGGGAGATTGTAAATGCATTAGTTGCCTTGGGTTTTGGTGCATCATTAATATCTATTTTTGCAAGATTAGGCGGTGGAATTTTTACAAAAGGTGCTGATGTTGGTGCAGATTTAGTTGGGAAAGTAGAAGCTGGCATCCCGGAAGACGATCCTAGAAATCCTGCTGTAATAGCAGACAATGTTGGCGACAATGTTGGTGACTGTGCAGGTATGGCTGCTGATTTGTTTGAAACCTATGCAGTTACAATTGTTGCAACAATGGTTCTTTCATCAATATTCTTTGTATCAGATTTAAATATGATGGTTTACCCATTAAGTATTGGAGCAGCGTGTATCATAACATCAATAGTAGGTACTTTTTTTGTAAAACTTGGACAATCAAAAAATATAATGAATGCTTTGTACAAAGGTTTTGTTGCTACAGCTATTCTATCTTTAGTTATCCTATATCCTATAACAGATTATGTCATTGGATTAGATACTAACTATTCTGTAAACGGAGTTTCTTTTAATGGTATGAGTTTATACTACTGTGGAGTTATAGGCTTAATTATTACTGGGTTATTAATATGGATTACTGAATACTATACTGGAACAGATTACAGACCAGTTAAAAGTGTGGCTGAATCTTCAACAACAGGACATGGAACAAATGTAATTCAAGGTCTAGCTATATCTATGGAAGCAACTGCAATCCCGGCAATTATAATTGTTGCAGGAATTTTATTAACTAATTCAATAGCTGGCTTATTTGGGATAGCAATAGCGGTAACAACTATGCTAGCTTTAGCAGGAATGGTTGTTGCTTTGGATGCTTATGGACCAGTCACTGATAATGCTGGAGGTATTGCAGAAATGTCTAACCTTCCAAAAAATGTTAGAAAAACTACTGATGCTCTAGATGCAGTTGGAAACACTACAAAAGCTGTTACAAAAGGTTACGCAATTGGTTCAGCAGGATTAGGTGCTCTAGTTTTGTTTGCAGCATACACAGAAGACATCAAACATTTCTCTAAGGAAGCAGGTTCTAAACTTGAAGGTATAGTTGTTACTTTTGATCTATCCAATCCATTTGTTGTTGTTGGTTTGTTAATAGGAGGAATGTTACCATATCTGTTTGGATCAATGGGTATGCAGGCTGTTGGAAGAGCAGGTGGTGCAGTTGTTATAGAAGTTAGAAGACAATTTAAAAAAATTCCTGGTATAATGAAAAGGAAAGCAAAGCCTGATTATGGCAAGCTAGTAGATTTATTAACCAAAGCTGCAATAAAAGAAATGGTTATTCCTTCTTTATTGCCTGTTTTATCTCCAATAGTTTTATATTTAGTTATTTTACCAATTGGTGGACAGGTCGCTGCTTTGTCTTCAGTTGGCGCTATGTTATTAGGTGTCATCATCACCGGATTATTTGTAGCTGTATCAATGACTGCTGGTGGAGGAGCATGGGATAATGCAAAAAAATATATTGAGGATGGTAAATATGGAGGAAAAGGATCTGAAGCACACAAGGCAGCAGTAACAGGCGATACTGTTGGTGATCCTTATAAAGATACAGCGGGTCCAGCGGTTAACCCTATGATAAAAATTACTAATATTGTTGCATTACTTTTGCTAGCAGTTATAGCCAGTTAAGTTTTGTAGTTTATCTATTTCTCATTGGAGCATTAATTTTTTCTCTGAATGAAGTAATTAATCCACCAAAAACATTATTATTTTTATCAAATTCTTTAGATGTTATTTGTTTTAAATATTTGACATCATTCATGTCATCTAAAGTTAACAATTGTTTACTTTTTAAAATACCTTTTTTATTTAAATCAACAATAAGTATGTTATTTTTTTTAATAATTTTGGTTCCTAATTTAAATAGAGATTGATTTGTTTTTAATCTTTCTACATAGAACCATCGATTTGGGTTAAAATCAGATATTGTTGATGGTTGTCCAATTATTTCAACTATGTCATTCTTATTAGATATATTTACTTCAATTTGATTATATTTTTCTTCAAGTAATTTTGTTCCATGATAATTTGTTACTTTATTTCCTGAACAGTTAATTATAAAAACAAAAATAATTATTATTAAAAATCTCATGAATGAAATATATATAAATATTTACAATAATTTAATCAAACTAACCAGAAATAAAAATTTATACAATGATAATAAACAAGATATTTTTTATGATAGGTTAGTTATTTTTTTTTTTCACCTAGGTTTTCTTCTAAAAAATTATAAAAATAATGAGTCCAAAGAAAACTTACAAAAATTTTTTGATTTTTGTATAAGACAAATAGAATTGTCTATCAGAGAAATTGGATATGGAGATGCAACAATAAATAAAAAAATGAAGGAATATGTAAATTTACTTTTTTCAATAATAGAAAAAATAGAAAATTGGGATAAATATAATGATACAAAAAAGTTAGATATTTTAAAATATTATATTGTGAATGCTAAAAATTACGAAAATTACTTAAAATATATTGATAAATATAGATCATTTCTTATAAAAAACACTTTCAATAATCTCACAAAAGATATAATAAACCTTTAAATTATTTATGGCTGTACCAAAACGTAAAACAACAAAATCGAGAGCTGGCAAAAGAAGATCTCATATTAAAATGAGTTCAAAGAATGTCATTGAAGACAAGAAATCTGGTGAGTATAGACTTTCTCATCATATTGATCTAAAAACTGGAATCTATAAAGGTAGACAGGTATTAGATCCTAAAGAATAAAATTATTTATGGAAAAGCCAATTAAAATTGCAGTTGATGCAATGGGTGGCGATAATTCTCCTCTGAAAATTATTCAAGGAATTGAAATTCATAACAAGACCTCACCAAATGTTTTTTATAATTTATTTGGTGATCAAAATATTATTGATCCACTAATAAAAAAATCAAAACTTGCAAAATCATCTTACAAAATATCTCATACAGATAGTTCAATAAAAGATACTGACAGTCCATTATCTGCAGCCAAAAAAGGTAAAAATACTAGTATGTGGTTATCAATAGAAAGTTTAAAAAATGAAGAGACGGATGCAATTGTTTCAGCAGGTAATACTGGCGCATTATTTGTTATTGCAAAATTAAATTTAAAGATGATTGAAAAAATTGATAAACCAGCATTATCAGCTTTGTGGCCAAATAAAAACGGGATGAACATAGTTTTAGATTTAGGAGCAAATATTGAATGCAATGAAAAAAATTTAATTGATTTTAGTTTAATGGGCTCAGCCTTGCATAAATCTTTGTTTGAAAATGAAATTTCTAAAGTTGCTTTATTGAATATTGGTTCAGAGGAATTGAAAGGAAATAATATTATAAAAAATACTTATCAACAATTAAATGAAACAAAAAATCCTTTATTTGAATTTAAGGGTTATATAGAGGGAAATCAAATAATGGATGGTGAGGTAAATGTAATTGTCACTGATGGTTTTACAGGAAACATTGCATTAAAAACCGCAGAAGGTACTGCCAATTTTATTACTTCTGAGCTAAGAAATGCACTTAATTCCTCATTGCTTGGAAAACTTTCTGCAATTTTAAATATTAAAAACTTTAAAAAATTTAAAAATAAATTGGACCCAAGATTATATAATGGTGCAATTTTGCTAGGTCTAGATAAACCTGTAATTAAAAGTCATGGTTCAACTGATAAAGTAGGTTTTGCAAATTCATTAAAAGTATGTGAAAAAATTATCAAAAGTAATCTAATAGATAAAATTAAAAAAAATATAATTTAAATGAGAATTAATTTAACTAAAAAACAAATAATTAATTCAATATATATGCAACTTGGTTTTTCAAAAAAAATTTCAGAAAATTTACTAGAAGATTTTTTGTTAATTATACTTAACGAACTTGTAAAAAACAAAAAAGTTAAAATCTCAAAATTTGGAACATTTATATTAAGATATAAAAAAAGTAGAGTAGGTCGAAATCCAAAAACTTTAGAAAAAAAAATTATTTCAAGTAGAAATGTTGTTTTATTTAAACCCTCTAAAGATTTAAAAAATTATATAAATGATTCAAAATAATAAAACTTATAAATCGATAGGTGAAGTTGCTAAGATTTTAAATTTGTTTGATAAAAAAAATGGAAGATTGGCAACTCATACAATAAGATTTTGGGAAAAAGAGTTTAAAATTATTAAACCCCATATATTTGCTGGTAAAAGAAGATATTATGATGATAAGTCGATTGAAATTCTAAAAAAAATTCATTTTCTTTTAAAAAATAAAGGCATGACTATAAAAGGTGTAAAAAAACTTCTTCAAAATAACAAATCTGAACTTGACGAAATAAATAATAAAACTATAAACGATCAAATTATTAAAACAAAATTAAAAAAAATATCTTATTTATTAAAAAAAATAAAAACTAATGGCTAAAAAAACACATGTTAAGGTAAGACTTGTTCCAGAAACCAAACCTGATAGTCCATTTTTTTATTATGTAAAAAAACCAGCAGGCGGTGAGAAGGCTAAAGTAAAACTAAAAGTAAAAAAATATAATCCTGCAACTAGAAAACATGAAATTTTTGTAGAAAAAAAGTTACCACCACACAGTAAATAATTTATTTTTTTTTAAAGTTTCTCCTTTCAAAATCAATATAAGTCATAATCATATTCTTCCAAATTCTATTAGTTATTTTTGGATCAATTTTATTTTTAATTGATTTTTTTTTAATATTTTTAAGAATTATTGATATTCTTTTTTTATCTACAATTTCATGTTTGAAGGTCTTAAGTTTAAGAACATCTTTGACTATATTTGTCCTAATCTTGATTAATTTAATAAGCTTATTATCAAGTAAATCTAATTTCTTTCTTAAAATATTTAATTTTTTTTTTTTCTCAGGCGACATTTGATCAATTGGAATTATAAATGAATATTATATTTAAACAATTATGTATACCGAAATAAATACAAAATATAGAATTTATATATCCAATTGGTTATTATTAATGTTTTTCTTGGTTGCTTTAATGATTGTTGTTGGAGGCTTAACAAGACTCACAGATTCTGGATTATCAATTACTGAATGGGAATTTTTCAAAGGTTTTTTCCCACCATTCAATAATGATGATTGGTTAGCATATTTCGAGTCTTATAAACAAATACCTGAATTTAAACTTCAAAATTATTCAATGACTTTAAGTGAATTTAAGGTAATATTTTGGTGGGAGTGGGCACATAGGTTTTTTGGACGTATTATTGGTTTGACATTCATTATGCCTTTAATTTTTTTTACTATCAAATTAGGCTTAAAAAAACTTTATAATTTTTATTTTATATTTTTTCTGATTTGTTTTCAGGGTTTTTTAGGTTGGTATATGGTACAAAGTGGTCTTGTTAATAACATAGATGTAAGTCACTTTAGGTTATCAGTGCATCTTTTATTTGCATTTATTATTTTATCTTTAATTTTTTGGAATTATTTATGTTTAGTAAATTTTAATAAAAAATATAAAAAAATTAGTAACTATATACCAGAAATTTTTTTAGTATTAATTTTCTTACAAATTATTATTGGAGCATTTGTTTCAGGTATGGATGCAGGAAAAATATATAACACTTGGCCATTAATGGGCAATTCTTATTTTCCAGATGATAATAACATTCTAAATTTATTTAAATTATCTGCATTTAGTGATCCATCACTTGTGCAATATTTACATCGAAATCTAGCCTATTTAATATTTATTATATACATAGTAATTTCTTATATAACCTACCAAAATAAATTTTTTTATTTATATAAACCTATAATTATTTTAGGATTAATTATTATTTTACAAATTATATTGGGTATTCTTACCGTTTTGTCTGGTGCTAATATTTTAACTGCTTCTTTACATCAATTTAGTTCAATATTGTTAATTACATCATCATTGTATTTTGTATACAAGAATAGATTTAGCTGATTATTTTTTTTCAATTACAAAAAGTTCATTGTTAAAATGTAAACCTTTATTTTTGTTAACAATATCTTTGACTACTTTTTGATAGTATTTCTTTCTTTCAGCATTCATAATTTGCTCATCTGAAATTTGGTTTACATATACAGCTGCATTCCACGCTGAGAATATTAATGATGTTGCAATACCTCCGCTTATCTCGTTAGGCAAAGCTCTTAGAACATATTTAATAGTTTGTTTTTTTTTAAATTTTAATGTTTTTAAAACTTCTTTTTTCGTATTATTTTTTATATAATTTAAAATTGATTTATAAAGAGATGGAAATGGTTTTTCTTTAGGCCATATTTTTTTAATAATTTTATATCCAGGATCGTTTCCTGAGGCATGTACAACTACTAATTTACCTTTGTTTGATAGTGATTTTATCATTGGATCAATCACATATTTAACTTTTTTCTCAGCAGATATTCTTGATCTATAAGGTTGAGATGCAATGATTAAGTCGTAACTATTTTTGCCATTATTTTTTTTTGGAATAACATTTTTTAATGTAAATTCCTGATCTTTCCTATAAATTACAATTACAGATGGCTCTTTGTATGTAGGATTTCCATTTTTAGGATTTCTTTCTATTTGCCATTTTTTACTTAAAAATTCTTGGTTTAACTTTCTTAATTGATTTGAAAAATCTAATGAGGAATTACCTTTTAGCTTGACTATCTTCCAATTCATTTTTTTTTGTTTGTTTCTGTCATTTGATTTGAGTGCAGTTGACTCTACATAATTGAGATTTGAAATAACAAACACTGTGTTTTTATGTTCTACAAATCGATCTGGAAGTTTTTCAAGTCCTAATCTAACATCTTCCATACTTATTTCCTTTGTGCTTACCAGGAGAGGAATTTGAGGCATTTTCTGGTGACATTGCCTCATTACACTCATCAACAATGATCCATCACCCATACCTGCATCAAATATTTTTAGTGCTGGAAATTTTGGTTTTAATTTATGTACTATAGGTTTTAATGCATCAGCAATCTTGTTCTTTTCGTTTGTTGTTGTAACAAAAAGCAAATATTTTTGTCTATTATCAAAAAATCTAAAATTTTTTTTCATAAATGTTATTTTGCAATTATTTGTTTGCTGGATAATTTGTTGTTATGAATTTTTTTAAAACATTTAATACTCGATCAGCTTCCTCCAATAACATCATATGCCCGCAATTATCAATTATATCTATTTGACTTCCTTCAATTAAATTAGCTAGTTTTTTCCCTTCTTTTACTGGACACATTTTATCGTCTGTAGCAAGTATAGATAGAGTAGGTATCTTAATTTGTTTAGCGGCTTCAAAACCATTTTTGTAATTATCACATGCTCTAAAATCTACACCGAGGGTATTTTTTATTGTTCTAGTTTTAGCTAACATTGAACCGGTATTAATATGATATAAACCCGGTACTGGATGACCACCAAAATGACCAGCTGGACCATGAGCCCAGTCCATCATTAGTTCAACAGCTTTAGGATCATTATTTTCCGCTAAAGATAATAATTCAGGATTCATCGGAATTGCACCAGCTCCACCCATTAAACTTAAAGTTTTGATTTTATCAGGATTTCTCGCTGTACACTCCACAGTAACTAAACATCCTTGAGAATGACCAACTAAAGAAGCTTCCTTGTATCCAACCGCATCAATAACATCACTAACCCAATCGGCCATATCCTCAATTGATTTTAAACTTTCACCTCCAGATAAACCATGACCTGGCATATCTAAAGCTAAAACGCTATATCCATGGAATGCAAAATATCTTGTTTGCAAAACCCACGTCATATGAGTTAGTCCACTACCATGCACAAATATTATTAATGGCTTATTCTTATCGAAAGGTCTACCTCCCGTAGAAGCATAAACCTCGTTATTATTTACCTGAAACTTCATTGATTGGATACGAGTCTAGGTTTCCTAGCAGCTCTAAATCCATTTTCAAAGTCATTTTTGATATCATCTATATCTTCAATACCGACTGATAATCTGATCATATCATGAGATAAACCCGCAAATTTTAATGTAGCTTCATCCATTTGAGAATGTGTTGCTGATGCTGGATGAATTACCAATGTACGTGTATCCCCAACATTTGCTAAATGAGAAGCAAGTTTAACGTTATTAATAAATGCTTCTCCTGCAGCCTTTCCTCCTTTAATTCCAAAAGCTATCATTGATCCTTTGCCATTTGGTAATAATTTATTTGCTAAATCATGATCAGGATGATCTGGTACACTCGGATGTGAAACCCAAGCAACACTTTCGTGACCTAATAAATACTCGACCATTTTTTCAGCATTTTCGCAATGCTTTTTCATTCTAACAGAAAGTGTTTCAATACCTTGTAAGACATTCCAAGCATTTTGAGGGCTTAGACAAGGACCAAAATCTCTCATACCTTCTGCTCTTGCTTTCATTGTAAATGCTGTTGGTCCAAATTCCTCTGCAAAAGATAATCCATGATAACCTTCATAAGGTTGTGTCATTGTTGGGAATTTATCATTTTGCATCCAGTCAAATTTACCACCTTCAACAATTATACCAGCCATTGAAGATCCATGACCTGCCATCCATTTAGTAAGCGAATGAACTACAATATCTGCACCATGCTCTATAGGTTTGCATAAATAAGGTGTTTGATAAGTTGCATCTACCATTAAAGGTATACCAGCTTCATGAGCAATGTTTGCAATCGCAGGCATGTCCATTAATTCGTTTCCAGGATTACCAACGAGTTCACCAAAAATTCCTTTAGTATTTTTTTGGATAGCTTTTTTGAAACCTTCTGTATCTCTTGGTTTTACAAACGTGCATTTAATTCCAAACTTAGGTAGAGTAAGTCTAAAGAGATTTACTGTACCCCCATAAAGCTGCGATGATACAACCAAATGATCTCCTGCTTCACAAAGTGTCATTACAGCAAGAAATATTGCACTCATGCCAGAAGAAGTAGCAAGTGCAGCTGTTCCACCTTCTAATGATGCAACCCTCTCTTCCAAAACTGCAACTGTTGGATTTGAAATTCTACTATAAATATGCCCGCCTCTTTCTAAATTAAATAATGCTGCTGCATGATCTACATCATCAAATAGATATGAGGTTGTTTGGTATATTGGTACTTGTCGTGAACCAGCATTTTTATGAGGTTGATAGCCTGCATGTAAACTAAGGGTATCGAATTTATATGTTTTAGGATCCATTCCTTTTTTGTCTGACATTTAGTTGCTCCTGTTTAAATTTATAAGAATTTATTATAAACTAATATTATCTCTTATTAATAGCTTATTTATTTGTTAAAACTATCAAAAATGACTTAAGTTCTAACTGTATATCGTTTGACAATATATCGATTTATAAGTATTAATCCCGCAATTATGACTAAATTTCTTAAAAAAGATGACCTAAACAGTAAATGGTTTGAAATTGACGCAACTGGAGCAGTAGTTGGAAGATTGGCAACTGTTGTATCAAAAATTCTTAGAGGAAAAAACAAAGCAACATTTACACCTCATATGGATAGTGGAGATTTTGTTGTTGTTAAAAACGTAGATCAATTAAAATTTACAGGGAATAAGTTTTCAAACAAAAAATATTATAGACACACAGGGCATCCTGGTGGAATTAAAGAAACAACACCTGAAATATTACAATCTTCAAAACCAGGTGAAGTTTTAAAAATGGCAGTAAAAAGAATGTTACCTGGCGGTCCTTTAGCTAAAAAACAACTAACTAAACTTAAGGTTTATTCAGGATCGGATCATCCTCATTCAGCACAAAACCCTGAAGTAATAGAAATTGAAAAACTTAATTCAAAAAATATAGTAAGAAATTAAAATGGAAACAAATCAATCTACATCTTCAAAACTAAAATTAGATTTTAAAGATGCAAAATATGCAACAGGTAGAAGAAAAACTTCAATTGCAAAAGTTTGGTTAAAAAAAGGGACTGGTAAATTTTACGTTAATGGTAAAAATCTAGATGATTATTTCACAAGGGCTACTCATAAAATGCAAATACTAAGACCTTTTGAAATTATCAATCAATCTACAGAATACGATGTTAGATCCCAAGTTGTTGGAGGTGGACACACAGGTCAAGCTGGAGCATTAGTACATGGTATATCAAGAGCACTATTACAATTTGATGAAAATCTAAAACCAACACTTAGAAAAGAAAAACTTACCACAAGAGATTCTAGATCTGTTGAGAGAAAAAAACCTGGTCGCGCAAAAGCTAGAAGAAGTTATCAATTCTCTAAAAGATAATATCATTTTATTAAACAACTGTTATATTACAATATGTCTAAGATTAATGCATTAGTTGCTGGCGCTACCGGATACATAGGTATTCAATTGGTCAAATTATTAACTAAACATAAAAGAGTGAAAATTAAATATCTTTGTGGTGAAACCTCTGTAGGTAAGAAAATTAGCTCTTATGATAAATACTTCAATAAATATAAACTACCAAATATTGTTAAATTTAATAAAAAGTTATTAAAAAATGTTGATATTATATTTACTGCATTACCTAATGGAGAGGCTCAAAAAATTTCAAAAAATTTAAATAATAAAAATATTTTAATTGATTTAGCGGCAGATTTTAGACTTAAATCAGCCAGTGATTATTTGAAATGGTATAAAATCAAACATAATGCTCCTAATTTAATCAAAAAAAGTATTTATTCATTACCTGAGTTAAATAATCAGAACATTAAAAAATATAAGATAATTTCTTGTCCAGGCTGTTATCCAACATCAATTTTATTACCCCTAGTACCGTTAATTAAAAAAAATATTGTTAAATCAAACAATATCATAATTGATTCTAAATCTGGTTATTCAGGTGCAGGCAGAAATATTCATAAAAAATATAACAACAAATTTTTAAATGAGACATTGAGTGCTTATGGTTTAGCGTTTCACAGACACAATTCAGAAATTGATCAGGAACTAAAATTAAAAACTGGCAAAAAGGTAAAATTTCAATTTACACCTCATCTTTCACCAATGTTTAGAGGAATATTAACTACTATGTATTTAGATCTTAAAAGAAATGATTCTCTTAAAAAAATTTATTCTTTTCTAAAAAAATATTACAAAAATAATAAATTTATTAAAATTTTGAAACCAAATACATTTTTAGGAACTAATGAGGTAATAAACACAAATAACTGTCATATTTCTGTATGTGAGAGCAAATATAAGAATAAAATTATTATATTGTCAGCAATAGATAATTTGATTAAGGGTGGTAGTGGACAAGCTGTTCAAAATATGAATATTTTATTTGGATATAAGTCTGACGAAGGATTAAATTGATGAGAATACTGATAATTTTATTAATTTTTTTATTTTTAAATAATTGCTCTAATCAAAACTTTGGTTCTTTTTTAAAGAAAAAAAATGATGATATAGTTCAAAAGCCAAATTTAGACATTGATAAAAATATTTCTTTTGAAGATTTTAAAAATAAAATTATTAATTATGGAAAAAATAGTAGTTTTCCAAGTTTAGATGATTGATATGACTAAAAAGCTTAATATAGCAATTGTTGGATTAGGGCAGATTGGTAATTATCTCTATAATGAATTAAATACAAAAAAAAAAGATATTCTAAAAAAAACTGGAAAAATTATATCTGTTTCTGCAATTTCAGCTAAAAATATTAATAAAAAAAGAAAATTTAGAATTAATAAGAAAATATTTTATAAAGATCCCTTTAAAATTTTTAAAAATAATAAAATTGATATTTTAATTGAAGCCATTGGTCAATCCGATGGTATATCAAAAAAAATCGTAGAATTTGCACTAAAGAATAAAATTCATGTCGTAACTCCTAACAAGGCATTAATTTCTAAACACGGTAATAATCTGTCTAAACTTGCTGAAAAAAATAAAGTTAATTTAGAATTTGAAGCTTCAGTAGGAGGTGGAATCCCTGTATTAAGGACTATTAAAGAAGGGCTAGCAACTAATAAAATAAGTAAAGTATATGGAATATTAAATGGTACTTGTAATTATATATTATCTGAAATGGAAGAAACCAAATCTGGCTTTTCAACTGTATTAAAAAAAGCTCAACTATTAGGTTATGCTGAACCTGGTAATCCAAAATTAGATTTAAATGGTTACGATGCTTTAGCTAAAGTTAAAATTCTCTCTGCTCTGGCATTTAATAATAAAGTTTCAAATTCAAAATGTTTAATGGAGGGTATTGAAAATATTGAATACAAGGATTTAGAAATTGCAAATCAATTAAATTATAAAATTAAATTATTGGGAATAACAGAAATTGTTAATAATAAATTATTTGAAAGAGTTCATCCATGTTTAATAAAAAAAAATACTTACATTGCAAATGTTAATGGTGTTATGAATGCTGTTATAATTGAAGGTAATCCAGTAGGTGAGAGTGTTTTACAAGGGGAAGGCGCTGGACCTGGTCCAACATCATCAGCTTTGATGTCTGATCTTTTGTCAATTTTACGTGGAAATATTAAATACCCTTTTGGGATTTCAGACAATAAAAGAAAATCTCCATCTATTTATAATACAGATAATTATTCGAATGCTCTATATATTAGACTTGAAGTTAAGGATAAACCCGGTGTTCTATCTGAAATTACTAAAAAATTTGCTAAACATAAAATTTCTGTTCAAAGATTAATTCAAATACCAAATAATAAGAACAAAACTGCTTCTATTGTGATAATAACTCACAAATCCTTGGAAAAGGATTATCAGAAATGTATTAAATCCTTTAAATCAAATAAAAATATTATTAAAAACCCTATATTGTTAAGACTTTTTTAATGGAACTTTATTTAAAGCTCTTTGAAGTTCTATTTCCTGTATTTTTTATTGTTGGTATTGGTTTTTTATTAGGAAAAAAAAATCCAAATTTCGATACTTCTTTTATAACATCGTATGCTGGAAATTTTGGAACTCCGGCTTTAGTAATTTTTTCTCTTACTTCTACAGGTGTTACATTTGATATATTTGCAGAATATTTTATTTACGCATTAATATTACTTTCATCATTTGCTTTAATTGGTCTTGTCTTTTTAATTCTTATGAAAAAGGATTATATTAGAGAATTACCAACATTTTTTTTACCTAATACAGGTAATATGGGTATACCAATATGTCTTTTTGCTTATGGTAATTTGGGTATGGGTGTAGCTGCAGCTATATCATCTTTGGTAATACTCTTACATTTTACTGCTAATATATTTCTTGCAAAACGAAAATTTGATTTTTCAATAATCGCAAAAAGCCCTTCCTTCTACACAATTATTTTGACTGTTATTTTTTTATACTACGACACAGAGATGCCGGTTTTTGTGATTAATACAACAATGCTTTTATCTTATGCTATGATTGTAATGATTTTAATGTCTTTGGGTATTGCCTTAACCCAAATGAAAGTATTTTCTTTAAGAGACTCAATTATAACTTCTATAGGCAGAGTAATCCTTGGTCCAATAGTAGGTTTTTTTATTATAAAATTCTTTAATTTATCTGGTTTTGCAGCAGGTGTTTTACTAATTCAATCTTCAATGCCTAGTGCAATATTGTGTTATTTGGTTGCATCAATGTACTCTCCAAAAAAAAATGTAGATAATATTTCAAGCACAATTGTTGTTTCTACTTTAATGTCATTGGTTACAGTACCAATTACAGTGTTTATTGCCCTTAAATATTTTGCGTAAATGAAGGCGATATTTTTAAATTTATCCGCATGGATTGTTTTGCCCTTTATGGATGCAATTGCAAAATACTTATCGTCAGATTTATCTTTCTTTCAAATTACTTGGGCTAGATATTTTTTTACAGTTGTTTTTACAACTTTTTTTATGTTTTTCTTTTTTAGGAAACAATTAAATTTTTCTCAAAATATCAAATTACAAATAATTAGAGGTTTGTCTTTATTTTTTGCAAATATATGTTTTTTTTATTCCATATCTGTAATCTCAATGGCTAAATCATTAACCTTAGCTTTTGTAGGACCTTTGGTTACTACAGCTCTTTCATCTGTGTTATTAAATGAGAAAGTTGGATATAAAAGGTGGATAGCTGTAATAATTGGATTTTCTGGTACATTAATTGTTATGCGACCTGGACTTATAGAGGTAAATTTAGCAAGTATTTCAGCAGTTGGAACAGGGGTATTTTATGGCTTTTATGTTATTATAACTCGTAAATTGCATTCAACTGATAGTCCTTTACTCACATTGCTGATTACAGGCTTAGTAGGGGCTTTTATTGCATCTTTTTTTGTTCCTTTTGTTTGGATTAATCCTACTGCAACTCAATGGTCTTGGATGGCTTTAATGGGTATATTTGCTTGTATAGGTCATATACTAATTATTTTGTCTCTTCGATACGCTGATGCATCTAAATTAGCTCCACTTAGTTATTTTGAAATTGTAACTAATATTATTCTTGGTTATTATATATTTTCTGATTTTCCTGATAAATTTACATTTATTGGTTTGTTTGTAATTATAATTTCAGGCTTATATGTTTTCAAAAGAGAATATTATCAAAAAATATAAGTAATATTCTATGTACTATATATTGATATAATACTTTAATAATTCTATATAAACTATTGTATTTATTACATTTTATTTGATACATCAACTATAATATTATTTATATATATATACAGGAAAATGGAAAAAAAATTATTAAATTTTCAATTAAATAAACGCTAGTAATTAAAAATAATCAATAAACATTGGATTTTTGAATTATAAAAATAAACAATAAAAATTGTTTATGAAATAGGGGACAATAATTCAGTTAAATCAACGGTTATAAAGAAATACTAGAAGAAATCTATTGATTTGGAAAATTTAGTTTTGTTTTTGATTTGGAAATTTCTCAATATTGATTGATATAAGTATGCTAAAAAATGTTAAATTTCTTAATAAATATTGAAGTAATGCAATTTAAGAATATAGTGTTTAATGCCCCATATATAGGGCTAATTTAGAGATTTAAATTTATAAGCTGCAACCAATAGGAGAATTTAAAATTGTAATACTAAATGTTGTTAAATTTAAAAAAAACATTGGTATTACTAGCTTTTAGAGCAAAATTCCCTCAGATTTTAGTAGTTTTTTCTTTGTTTTTATACCACCTTTGCCTGAATATCCACCAAGAGAACCATCAGACCTGATTACTCTATGGCAAGGTATTTTAGGAGCATATGGATTCTTTCCTATAGCATTAGCTACAGCTCTTACAGCTTTAGGTTTATTTATACCTTTTGCTACGTCAGAATAAGTTAGAACACTACCTTTTTTTATGGTTTTTAAGAATTTCCAAACTTTAATTTGAAATTTTGTTCCTTTAAGGATCATATACAAGAAAAAACCCTGTATCTCTGCACCTTTTCAGGTACAAAGATCAGTAGTTTTTTGGCACGTCGTTGTATGCGCTACCGCCATGCCTTCCACCCCGCAATTTTAGCGCTACTCTGCGTGGTTTTCTGCCCTCTGGGCTTGAATCTCTCGATTTTTCCCCAGATGGTCAGTTAAGAGTTGCCTCTTAATTCAATATAAACATTATCATAGTGCAAATATGATTAGTATCACTTTATAGTTGATTATTAAGGGTTTTTAACAGCTGTGAATAGCGTTAACAAACTATCTAGGTCCAATGAAAATTAGAATAAAATAAGATAAATAGAAAATTATTGTTAAAACAGATAAGAAATACACTTCTAATGATTTTCCATTTTTTTTGTAAACCAAATAACTCAGTATAGTTAAACCTAAAGATATAATTAAAAAATAGCTTGAAGGAATTTCACCATCTATATTCATGAATTCTTCGTTTAATTCATTTGACATTTAAAATCACTTAATATATTACTAATGATAATTAATTGTTATCAATAGTAATTATATGAATGAACTGACAACAGACCTAAAATCGCTTCATCAGGCAACTTTAAATAACCTTAAAAGCTCAAAGGCAAATAATACAATAAGAGCTTATAAATCTGACTTTAAAGATTTCGGAGCTTTTTGCGCTAAGCATGGTTTAGATTCATTACCAACAGAGCCAAAAATAGTTTCCCTGTATCTAACCCATCTCTCTAAAAACTCAAAAATTAGCACTTTAAGAAGAAGATTAGTATCAATAAGTATGGTTCATAAGCTTAAAGGGCATTATCTAGACACAAAACATCCAATCATCGTTGAAAATTTAATGGGAATAAGAAGGGTCAAAGGAAGTATTCAGAAAGGAAAAAAACCTTTATTAATCAATCATTTAAAATCAATTATTAATGTAATAAATGAACAAAAACATGAGGAAATAAAAAAACTTAGAGATAAATCAATAATTTTAATTGGCTTTGGAGGAGGCTTTAGAAGAACTGAGCTCATTTCAATTGATCATGAGGATTTAGAATTTGTTCCTGAGGGCCTAAAAATCACTATTAAAAGATCAAAAACTGATCAATTCGGCGAAGGAATGACTAAAGGACTACCCTACTTCGATAATGAAATTTATTGCCCTGTTACAAATCTAAAAAAATGGTTAGAAATTTCTAAAATTAATTCTGGACCTATTTTTAGAAGATTTTCTAAAGGTTTATCATTAACAGATAAAAGATTAACTGACCAATCTGTAGTTTTATTAATGAAAGAGTATTTAAAGTTAGCAGGTATCGAAAACAAAAATTTTGCAGGACATAGTTTAAGGTCAGGTTTTGCAACAGTAGCTGCTGATTCAGGCGCTGATGAGAGAAGCATAATGGCTATGACAGGTCATAAAACAACTCAAATGGTTAGAAGATATATTAGAGAGGCAAATATATTTAAAAATAATGCATTAAATAAAATTAAAATATAATAAACTTAAATTAGCTTATTTCTGTATCTATCAATTTTTTTTGAAATATATTCATTCGTTAAGTAAAAATGTTTATAAATCTTTTTTTGTAATGATTTCTTTAAAGATTCATTTTTAATAAGTTTTTCAATTGAATTTTCAATATTTTTAACTGTTAAAGACTTTATTTTCATAGCTTTTGGAGATGCCTCGCTTAACCCACCTTTATCTGCGATAATTACAGCACATCCTGCACTTGAAGCTTCTAAGGCAGTTCTACCGAAGGGTTCGTTCCATCGAGAGCAAACAACTGAAATATCTGATTTTATAAACCATTTTGTAACAATATTATATTTTTGAAAACCTAAAATTTTCAAATTTTTGTGTTCAAAAATATGGTTTTCTCTAGGTTCATCACCAATAACAACTGCTTTCCAATAAGGATTATTATTTAATATACTTATAATAGCCTTTCCAAATAAATCATAACCTTTAGAAGCATTTAATCTACCAACAAACAAAATTATTTTTTTTTTATTTTTAAAATTAATTATTTTTTTACTTGTTGATTGATTAATAACTTCGAGTTTATCTGTATTGTATTTTTTATTTAAACCTTTCATAAATTTATTTAGAGTCCAATTACTATTAAATATTATTTTTTTTGTTTTGTTAAATATATCTATTCTTTCCTTTACCGTTTTCGATGATTTCATTTCAAGTGGATTATTATGAAAATATAGAATAATATTATTATTTATCTCATAAATAGAATTTATATAATCTGGTCTATTATGTATTTCTATTAAATTTGATTTTTTTATTTTTTCAATATCCAGAAATTTTTTTACATATACTTTACTACTGCTTCTGAAGAATATTTTCGAAAAATTTAAATTAGTATAATTAGGCAATAATTTTTTTTTAAAAGAGGTATTTCCATATACCTGAATATTTTTTTTGTATTTACTTAGTTTGATTGTGTCATTTAAAAAAAGGGAAACTGCACCTGCATAATTTGGGGTAAAATTTTCTTTGTAAGGAAGTAGAATTGAGATTTTCATTTATAAATAATTAGATTTTATTTTGTTTCTAAGTTTATAGTTTTTTTTAAGTTTGTATTCCTCACTCATGGCCCTAGATTTTGAATCATAACTCATACTATAAGCCAATATCCATTTTCTACCTCTAGTAAATTTTGCTCCTTTCGAAGCATTATGTTTTGCCAATCTTTTCTTTAAATTGTTAGTATAGCCAACGTAGCTAAGATATTTCTGTTTATTTTTAGATATGATTAAATAAACAAAGTATTTCATTATGGCGGTCCCTAGGGGAATCGAACCCCTCTTTCATGGATGAAAACCATGTGTCCTAACCGATAGACGAAGGGACCAGAGATGGAGTTTCTATTGCAATTATTAAAAATAATCAAGCTATAGGTTCCTCACTTTTTATAATTTCTATTGTAGATTCTTTGTGTGTGACAAGAGTTTCTGTAATAAATTTTTTATTTTCTTTTTTTACAGCTCCAACCATCTCAGTGCTGGTAATTCCTGTCGCACAAAAAATACTATCCCCTTTTACTATTTCATTTAATTCATATTTCTTATTTAGATCAGATATTCCCATTTTTTTAGCCCTAACTTTGTCTTGATCAGTTGCAAATATAAATCTACCCTGAAATTTACATCCATAAGCATCCAAAGCTGCTGCAGAAATAACTCCCTCAGGACCTCCTCCAATACCTAAAAATAGGTCAACATTATACTTGTTATCAGTAACTAAGAGAGCCCCGCAAATATCACCATCTGAAATTAATTTTAAATTTACTTTTAACGATTTTAATTCTTCAATAATCTCTTTATGTCTTGGCCTATCAAGAATGCATACTGTTAGTTCTTTGATATTTTTATTTTTGGCTTCTGCTATATTAGAAATATTTTTTTTTAGAGGATAATCTAAATCAGTAGCATCAAATGGAACATCTTTACCAACAGCAATTTTATTCATATACGTTTCTGGAGCATTAAATAAATTTCCTTTTTCTGAAATTGCTAAAACTGATATGGCTCCTGGAATATTTTTCGCAGCAAAATTTGTTCCTTCAAGAGGATCAACAGCTATATCAATACTCGGTCCATTACCATTTCCTAGTCTTTCTCCTATATATAACATTGGTGCTTCATCAAGTTCACCCTCACCTATCACGACTTTTCCGTTTATTTCTAGATTATTTAAATCATTTCTCATTGAGTCTGTTGCCGCCTTATCAGCTATTTTTTTATTTCCTTTGCCTAGAAATTGATAACAATTAATTGCAGCTCTGGAGGTAACTTTTACAAGTTTATTAATCAGATCTTTATCTAAAGACATTAAATATTTTCAACAGTGGATTCTTCTGAATTATATTTCAATCTTGCTTCAAATTCACTTAATCTTTTCCAAACTGAAATCAATTCTACTATTGTAGACCAGCTTCTAACTAAATATTGTAATGAATTTTCAACTCTTCCAAATGCTCTAGTTATTTGTTGAACGAAACCTAATGTAATTGCACCTGATACTATAGTTGGTGCAAGTGCTAAATATGGAACTATAACCATTCCCTGGAAATAACTCCATTTCACAGCATTAAAATATAAGTAGTGAAAATATGATTTATAGTGAATACCTCTTACTCTATCATATAATTGACCTATAGTTGGTGGAGCTGCCCTTATAGGATCATCTTCTCCATGAACTAATTCTTTTCTATAACCAGCTTCTTCTTTTTGAATATCATATTCAATACCAGGCAATTTTATACCTACAGCTGCTAATAAAACTGTTCCACCAAGTGCAGATATTATCGCAACCCAAACTAAAGCATGATCGACCTCGCCAATCCATGGAAGTACATCGACTTGCTTAGATAGTCCCCATAAAATTGGCAGGAAGGCTACTAGAGTCATTATACTATCTAAAAGCCCAACACCGAGACCTTCCATTATTCTTGCAAATTTTAAAGTGTCTTCTTGAACTCTCTGTGAAGCTCCTTCTGTTAAACGAGCTTTTAGCCATTGAGAGTGATAATATTCGGCCATTGAAGTTCTCCACCTAAAAACCCAATGAGATACAAAAAATCCAGTTACAATTGCAATTATAATCCAAAGTCCTGCAACTTTTGCAAATGTAAACAAATATCCAATAAATTCAGTTTCTGTAACTGAACCTGGTTCTGTTAAAGCTTTTTGAAGAGTATCATAAAATTCACCAAACCATTCATTGATTTTTACATCTAATTGAACTTGATACCAAGTTGAAACTAATATGAAGATTGATCCAAATATACTCCAACCGTACCATCTTCTTTCTGTAAAAAATTTAAACATTATTTTGTAAAATTATCAGCGTAAGACTTTAAAGTAATTTTTCTTTTGTTAGGCTCAATTATTTCAAAATTAATATTATTTTTTTTTGCGTACTCAATTGCTAATTCTTTCGTGGAAAATTCTAATTTTAATTCACCATAAGTATCTGTGGAACTCTCCCACCCCATTAAAGGATTGGTACCAGGATCATCTGTAATATATTCAATAATCCATTTATCAAATTTCTTTAATCCTGACTGCATGGCAGTTTTAGATGGTTTATAAATTTTTGCTTTTTTCATAAAATGGTCGGGGTGGTAGGATTTGAACCTACGGCCCCTTGGTCCCAAACCAAGTGCGCTACCAGGCTGCGCTACACCCCGAATGCAGTACTAATACAGTAGATAAAAAAAATTTCAAAGTATATTAATCACTATTTAAAAGGAAATTTTATAAAAATTGCTATATATAAGTATCTATGATCATTGAATGTCAAGCTTGTTCTAAGAAGTTCAATATTGATGAAAAATTAATTCCAGATGAAGGCAGGCTTTTAAAGTGCGGCAATTGCGATCATACATGGTTTTATAAAAAGGAAGAAAATTTAAAATTAGAAACTGAGTCTATAAAAATAAATGAAATTGAAGAAAATAAATCAGAGATCAATATAGAACCAGTTGATGTACCTATAAAAGAAACAAAAAAAATAAGAAAAAAATCTTCAACAAAAGAGAGTACATCAAAAGAATTAGTGTCTATTGATAAAAGTTCAGTTTCAAAAGAAAACAATATTATTAAAAAAATATTTCTAATAATTATTTCAATTATTGCCTTTATTTTGCTTATAGATACATTTAAAAATCAAATATCCGTTATATTTCCTGGCATAGTTCAAATGTCAGATAGTTTGTATCAAGTAATAAATGACTTGAAATTATTTATTAAAGATTTAGTCAGGTAAAAATGATTCAGATAATTACAAAACCATTTAGATGGTTTTTCAAATTAGAGGCTGCTAGTGGTCTCGTTTTACTTTTTGCAGCCATAATAGCTTTGATTGTAAGTAATTCTAATTTATCTGAATTATATTTTTCTACATTGAATAAATATTTATTTTTAGGAATAAATAATTTTGGATTAAAATTATCAGTTTTACATTGGATAAATGATGCTTTAATGGCGATATTTTTTTTCTTTGTAACATTAGAAATTAAAAGAGAATTTTTACAAGGTGAACTTTCAAATATAAAACAAGCGCTCCTTCCAATTATTGCTGCAGTTGGAGGAATGTTAGTACCGGCATTATTTTATGTTTTTATTAATTTTGGAGACAGTGAAACAATGAATGGTTGGGCTATTCCATCTGCAACTGATATTGCATTTTCTTTAGGAGTACTTTCATTATTGGGTAAAAGAGTTCCATTATCATTAAAAGTTTTTTTAACTGCTTTAGCTATTATAGATGACCTAGGGGCTATAGTTATTATTGCATTATTCTACTCAGGTGACTTGAGTATTAAATATTTAAGCTTAATGCTTTTAGCGTTTATTGTTCTTCTAGTAATAAATAAATTCAATATAAAGAAATTCTTACCTTATTTAATTGTTGGAATTTTTCTTTGGGACTTTACTCACAATTCTGGAATTCATGCAACAATTGCTGGAGTTTTGCTTGCAATGACTATACCTCATAGAAAAAAAGATAAAGATTTTTCACTACTAATAAAAATTGAACATGCAATAAGTCCTTACGTTGCTTTTGGTATTATGCCATTATTTGCTTTTGCAAATGCTGGAGTTTCATTAGAAGGTTTATCTTTTGCATCTTTACTTGATAAAGTTCCATTGGGAATATTGTTAGGATTGTTTGTTGGTAAACAATTAGGAGTATTTGTATTTTCTTATGTTTCAATAAAAATGAAAATAGCCCAGATGCCTAATAATTCTAACTGGTTTAACTTTTATGGCGTTGGTGTTTTAACGGGTATTGGTTTTACAATGAGCTTATTTGTAGGGAATTTAGCTTTTGTTGAAAATATGCAATACATGGATGGTGTTAAAATAGGAGTTTTAACTGGGTCATTATTATCCACTTTATTTGGGTACTTCTTAATACTACTTACACCAAATAAGTAAGTAGTTTATGAAAAAATTAATAATAAGTTTAACAATAATAATGTTTTTTTTTAAAAATTCAGCAATGAGCAATAATGAGAAAAGTTTTTATGATCTAGAGATAGAGAGTATTAATGGAGAAATCATTAAATTAAAAGATTATCGAGATAAAGTTATACTTATAGTAAATACTGCTAGCTATTGTGGTTTCACAAAACAATATGAGGATCTGCAAGAATTATGGGATAAATACAAATCTAAGGGTCTAATTGTTCTTGGTGTGCCCTCAGACACCTTCAATCAAGAAAAAAAAACCAATAGTGAAGTAAAAGAATTTTGTGAAGTAAATTTTGACATAAATTTTCCATTAACAACTATTACAGATGTAAAAGGTAAAGATGCTCACGAGATTTTTAAGTGGGCAGAAAATAATTTCGGCAAGTCTGCAATTCCTAAATGGAATTTTCATAAAATATTAATCAATAAACAGGGAAATGTAGAGGAAACATATGTTTCTTTTACAAAACCTACATCGAATAAAATTATAAATAAAATTGAAGAAATACTATAGTTTTATAGTTAAACCATCATGTGCAGGTATGACGTTTTTTGGTATAACTTTCTTTAACTGGTTATAATCTAAGACTGGTGATAAATTTGAAAGAATAGCCTTATTTGGTTTAAATTTTTTGATGAAGTATAAAGATTTTTCTAAATTGAAATGTGACGGATGAAAATTGTACCACAGACAATCAATTATTAAATACTTTAGATTTTTAAAATATAAGAAATCCTTTTTATAAATATCACTTACATCAGTAATGTAAGCGAGTTTTTTATCAATTATAAAACAATTAGAATTAACTGTACCATGCTTAACGACAATTGATTTAAATCTTACATTTTTGTTTTTATGTTTAATAAATGAATTTTTCTTTAATTTATTTAATTTTAAAGTTGCAGGATATTCTTTTGAATAATTATTAAAACAATATGAAAAACTTTGTTTTAAATATTTTGAAGTAGCTTTATCTGCGTAAACATTAACTTGTTTTCTCCTATTTATAAAAAAAGATCTTAAGTCATTTATACCATGTGTTTGATCAGCATGCATATGTGAATAAAATACTTTATCAATTTTCTTAATTTTATGACTTAATAATTGTTGCCTTAGGTCAGGAGATGTATCAATTAAAATATTTTCATCAGTTGTTTTAATAAGTGCTGAGCATCTTGTTCTATAATTTTTCTTATTTTTTGGATCACAATTTCCAAAAAATCCATCAGGTCTTGGCACACCCATGGAGCTTCCACAACCTAATATTATAAATTTTATACTCATTATTGAAAAAATAATCTTTCAAAATTATTATTTGTAATATCTTCTAATTCATCAAAATTTATTGATTTTAATTCTGAAAGTTTTTCTAATGTATATTTAATAAAAGAAGGTTCATTTTTTTTACCTCTCATTGGTATAGGAGCTAAAAAAGGGCTATCTGTTTCAATTAAAATTTTGTCATTTTCAATCATTTTAAATGTTTCTTGTAGATCAGTACTATTTTTGAAAGTTATTATTCCACTAGCAGAAAAATACGCATTTAATGTCATCATTTTTTTTGCAAACTCTTTTGAACCTGTAAAACAATGCATAAGTATTTTAATATCACTATTTTTATATCTATTTAAAATATCAAAAGTTTCTGTTTCGGCACTTCTAGAATGAACTATTAAAGGATAATTTAGTTCAATGGAGGCCTCTATATGTGTCTCAAAACTTTTAATTTGATCATCTTTATGACTATTTTCATAATAAAAATCTAATCCTGTCTCTCCTACTCCAATTATTTTTTTAAATTTAATAGCATTTTCAATAATGAATTTTTTATCCATCTTATCAATGCTTGACTCATGAGGATGAATTCCTACACTTCCATAAATTATTTCATCAAGATTTATTATTTTTTTAATATTTTCAAAACTTTTTGAATTGGTTGAAATAGTTAGAATTTTCTTTAATCCATTTTCCTTAGAACGTTTGATAACATCACTAATATTCGAATAAAGGGGTTCGTGATCAAGATGACAATGTGAGTCTATCATTTTTCAATTTTTTTAAACAAAATATCTAATTTATTTATTTTTAAATCTTTTTCTAAAATTTCATTATTATCAATTGATGTAAAATCAATAGAATTTTCTGTTTCATCAAAAACATTTAGCACTTTTAATGATGTTTCTGGCATTACTGGATAAAGTAAAATAGTAATTTTTCTAATTAATTCTAATGCAGTATAAACAATCGTATTTAACCTTAATCTATCATCTTTCTTCTTCCAAGGTTCCTGATCATTAAAATATTTATTTGCCGCAAACAATCTATCAACAATAAAACTCATATATTGGTTAATGTCTTGATTATCTATAAATGATCTTATTTTATCTAGATTATTTAATGGTTTTAAAATTTCTAAATCTTCATCATTAAATTTATGATCAGGTATTAGAGATGAACAATTTTTTTCTGCAAAGGAAAGTACTCTTTGACAGAGATTTCCAAAATTATTTGCTAAATCACTATTAATACAATTTTCTAGTTTTTCCTCTGAAATATTTCCATCATTACCGAAAGAAACTTCTTTTAGTAAATAATATCTTAATGGATCTAGACCATAAATATTTATTATTTCTAATGGGTCTAAAATATTTCCTTTTGATTTTGACATTTTTTCATCACCAGAGAGTATCCATCCATGTCCATAAACTCTTTTGGGAGGTTCTATTTTTGCAGCCAATAAGAATGCTGGCCAATAAATGGCATGAAATCTCAATATGTCTTTACCAATAATATGTAAATCTGCTGGCCAAAAATTTTTATATAATTCATTATTTTCATCAGGATATTTTAAAGAGCTTAAATAATTTGTTAATGCATCTAACCATACATATACAACATGATTTTCATCACTTGGTACTTTTACACCCCAAGAAAAAGTTTTTCTGCTAACAGATAAATCTTTCAAGCCACTTTTGACAAAGCTTATTACCTCGTTTCTTCTACTCTCAGGTAAAATAAAATTTTTATTTTTTTTATAAAAATCTAATAACGGTTTTTCCCATTCTGAAAGTTTAAAAAAAAAAGATTCTTCTTCAACCCACTCAACAGCTGAACCAGATGATTTAGCAATTTTTAAACCATCTTTTTCCTCAACTTCATCTTCATTATAAAAAGCTTCATCTGATACAGAATACCAACCAGAATATTTAGACAAAAAAATTTGCTTATTTTTTTCAAGTATATTCCATAAATTTTGCACAGATATTTTATGTCTATCTTCTGTGGTTCTTATAAAATCTGTATTTGATAAGTTTAATGTTTTAGTTAAATCCTCAAATGTTTTACTTATTTCATCACAAAAAGATTTTGGATCCTTATTTAACTTTTCAGCAGATCTTTGTATTTTTAAACCATGCTCATCTGTACCTGTTAAAAAATAAACATTGAAACCGTCCATTTTTTTAAAACGAGCAAAAAAATCAGCAATTATACTTGAATACGCATGTCCCATATGAGGCTTAGCAGATGGATAATAAATTGGTGTTGTTATATAATAATTTTTATTCACTTAGTAATTTATCCTTAAATTCTAAAAAAAAAGTTTCATAATCAAGATTAAATTTTTTTACATTAGACAATTTTGAATAATAATATTCTTTAGCTTTATATGAAAATTTTTTTGTTGTGTTTATATGTTTATAAAAAAATAATTCAATAATCATATTTAAATTATCTCTTATAAATTCTTGCTTTATATAGTGCTTATTATTAATTAAATTTACTAATAAATCATCAACTGTGGTTTCGGACACTGATAATTCATATTCATTCATATAGTTTACTAAGGATATTAAAAAAAAAGGTGTTGAGTAATAATTTATCAAATTCGAATTTATTTGATCATAAATATTTTCATCAAAGTAATTATTGACAATTAATCTAGTATTTTCTTTAGATAAACTTAATTTAAATTCTATACATCGAGATTTTATTGTATCTATTAAAAACTTTTCTGAATTATAAATTAAAATAAAAAAAACATTTTCATTTGGTTCTTCTAAATTTTTCAATAAAGCATTTGATGAATTAATATTTAAAAATTCGACGTCGTCGAGGATTATAAATCTTGATTTATTATTAAAGGAGGATTGATTTGTAAACTTTATGATTTCTCTAATTTGATCAATTTCTATATTTTTTTTATCATTATTTTTTTTTATATTTAAAACATTGGGATGGGATTTGTTTTTTATTAGTTCATTATCGTTATTAGAAGTAAAAATTTTATATAAAAATTTTTCTGTAAGTAATGATTTTCCAATACCTTTCTTACCAGATAGTAAAATTTTATTTGGAAGTTCATTATTTTCGTAAAGTGTTACAAATTTTTCTAAATATGTTTCATGTCCTATTAATTTATATTCAGACATTTATATTAATTTCTCAAGTTTATTTATTATGATTTTTTTTACTTCGTTAATTGTATTTGTGTTTGAATTAATTTTAATATATTTGCTCTTATTGCTTGATATTTTTTCATACCCGTTCTGAACTTTGTTATAAAATTTAAGTTTAAATTTATCATATCTATTTAAGTTAGATCTATTTCTAAGCCTTTTTTGTAAATTTTTTGAATTTACAGTACTTAAAAAAACTATATCAGGATTAAATTTTCCAATTATGAACTTATTTAGCATTTTAATTACCTTTAAATCAATTTTCATTCCATAATGTTGATACGCAATAGTAGAATCTGTAAAACGATCAATTAATATTATTTTTTTTTTATAATTTTTTTTAATAATTTTCTCAAAATTTTCTGATCTTCCAGCATAAAATAGTAATAGATCGGTTTTATTATTTAAATTTAGTTTCTTATTTAAAATCAATTTTCTTATTTTTTCTGAAAAAATTGAACCACCAGGCTCTCTTAATTTTATAAAACTTTTTCTTCGCTTTTTTAAATAATTTGCAGCAATTTTAAAATTTGTAGTTTTTCCCGAGGCCTCAATGCCTTCAAATATAATAATTGGATATTTAGACATCGCCCCATATCAAAAAATTGATAGAAGTTATCAACCTTGATATTGCATTTTGCTGTTTGATATTTTCTGTAGAAAATAAGTCATGATTAGATATAACTTCATCTTTATATAATACTTTTATTTCTGCTAATTTTTCACCCTTTTTTATCGGTGCTTGTATAGGTCCTTCATAAACAATCTTCACTTTCATATATTTTTTTTTAGCTTTTGGAATAGTCTTATAAATTATATCTTTAGTATTAACTTTTACTTTTTTCTTGCTGCCCTGCCATACATCTAGTTCATAAAGATATTCGTTATCATTACTTATTTTTATTGTATCAAAATTTGTAATTCCCCAAGTTAACAATTTTTGTGATTGCTTTGATCTAGAATTTTTTGTTTCAAAACCACTTGCAACAGCTATTAATCTTCTTTCTTTTCTTAATATAGACGATGCAAGTGAATATTTTTCTGAACCAAGGTAGCCTGTTTTAATTCCATCTACACCCATATTTTTATACAATAATGGATTTCTATTTCCTTGTGTAATGGGATCCCCACCTGTCCTACTCCAAGTAAATTCTTTAATTTTAAAATACTCATAATATTTAGGATGTTCTTTGATTAAATAATTAGACATAATTAAAATATCTCGAACGGTTGAATAATTATTATCATCATTAATCCCTGATGAATTTGAAAAATTAGTATTTTCCATCCCAATTTCTTGAGCTTTCTCAGTCATTAGTAGAGCAAACTCGTCCTCAGTTCCTGCAATACCCTCTGCTAAAGCTACACAAGCATCATTACCTGAAGCAACAATTATACCTAATAATAAATCTTCGACCGAAACTTCATCTCCAACCATTATAAACATAGATGAATAACCAGACGAGGATAGTCTCCAAGCATTTTCAGAAACAATAAATTTTTCATCTAAAGTGATTTGGCCACTTTTCAATAAATCAAAAGCAACGATTGAAGTCATTATTTTTGTCATAGAAGCAGGAAATATTTTCTCATCAGGATTTTTTTCATATAAAATTTCACCAGATAAGTAGTCTTGTAAAATTGCAGTTCGTGCATTTATGTTAAATTTTGCATAAGAAATATTAGTTATAACTAAAAATGATAGGATAAAACTTAATAGTGCTTTTATTTTCATAATTTTATTAATTCAATATTTTCAAAATTTATATCAGCAATCTCATTATATACATTTTTAATTGATCCTAAATTATAAAAAGGACCCTTGTAAACCCTATATAAATTTTTAGACATTTTTTTGATATTTATGTCTTTTAAATTGTATTCATCCTCAAGTCTTTTTTTCAATGTAATTGCAGATTCTTCAAAAAATAAATCGGCAAATTTAATTATAAATTCAAATTTTGTATTTTTCACCTTTTCAACTTTTGAATTATTATCTTTTTTAATTGATATATTTTGGATTGAAATACTATCTACTGGAGCTTTATTAGCTACTTTTTTTTCCTCATCAAATGTTTTAGCTTTATTTGCAACAAAAGTATTACTAGAATTTATTGTTTCTACACGTACATAGGGTTGATCAGGATCAATATCAAGTTCAGTTGCAATCCTTTCAGAAATTACTGAATTATAAAAAATTGGATATTTCGAATTTTTTCCTACTTTAGCAATCAAATACTTTTCATTTAACAAATTTGTTATTTTTATATCTGTATCTTTTTTAAGTTTATTATTGAAAATAATTAATGATCTTTGATCTATTTTTTTTGAAACTATTCGTTTTTTGAAAATATCATTATTAAATATAAGAGCAAAACCATCATTTGAATAATTTTTGAAATCTTTATTCGTGATTACTTTTTTATTAGTAGTTTCACATGATGTTAAAATTATTGCTAAAAAAATTATTATCTTAAGTTTCATTTTCAAAACTATTTTTTAATGTGCATACGGCCAAACTAAATCTTAATGACCTGTTCCACTTTAAGATTAGCTTATAATTATTAAAAATAATATATGCTGGTTTAAGTTTATTTGCATTTTCAACTATTTCAGCATCAGGGGTAACTATTGCTGCTGTCAAATTGTCATATTTGTCCAAAAAAGACGAATTTTTTATATAATTTTTTAAATATTTTACTTTTCTCTCATGTTTAATTTTTTTTGCTGATGTATTTAAATATTTATCAGGAATATTTTCATTTAGATTAATTCTATAAAAACACGGAGTATTATCATTCCATCCAAGATTACTTAAATAGTTAGCTGCAGATGCAAAAGAATCCTCAATATTTTTTAGATCAATTGATCCATCTTTATTATAATCAATTGCATGATTTTTAATAGTGGATGGCATAAATTGAAAATTACCAAATGCACCTGCCCAAGATCCAAATAATGTACTCGGATCTATAATTTTTTCATCTACTAATTTTAAAAGAGTAATTAATTCCTTAGTAAAGAATTCACTTCTTCTTTGATCATAGCTTAATGTTGCAAGTGAAGAAACAATATCCATTTTACCTAAATAGTTTCCAAAATTAGTTTCAATACCCATAAGCGCTAATAGCAAATTTTTATCTACTTTGAATTCAGAAGATACTTTATTAATAATATTGTTTTCTTTATTTAATATAATTTTTCCTAATTTTACTTTTTTTGATGATGTTCTTTTTGAAATATATGTCTTTGTATCTTCATAGAATTCTGGTTGGTATCTGTCATATTTTATTACATCAGGTAAAAACTTTGAGTTATCTATTAAATTATTAACTGTTGATTTACTAATACCTTCTTTAATTGCTCTCTTTTTAAATTTCACTTTCCACTCATTGAAATCATCAGCAATCAGAATAGAAGAATTAAATACGATTAATATTGATAAGATTAGTAATCTAATTTTTTTCATATAGATCTCTTAGGTATATCGATACAGCAATCCATATCAAAATAAAGCTGATTAATTTATGTATATCTAATTCCTCATTATATAAAAAATAACCCAATAAAAATTGCAATGTTGGTGTTATATAAAAAACCATGCCCGTTGGACCTAAACCACATAATTCAACACCCCTAACATATAAATATAAAGGAATCACGGTCATAGGACCTGCCAGCATGAATATGAACATTAATTTAACATTCGATATATCAAAATCATTTAAATCATTTTGAACAATTAAATAAAATGCAAATATTACCGCTGGAAAAATAAATAAACTTTCAACTAATAAACCAATATCTGTGTCTACATCAATTTTTTTTCTTACTAAATTATAAAAACTCCAACTTAAAGCTACAATTAGTCCAACCCATGGTATTGATTGAAAACTAGATATTATTAAATACAAAATTGATATAGTTACAATTAAAAGTGAAATTTTAGTTTTAAAACTTAATTCCTCTTTTAAAAAAAAATAACCTAAAAAAACACTTATTATAGGCATTATGAAATATCCAAAACTTGCATCTATAACTTGATCATTTCCTATTGCATAAATCCAAACAGCCCAATTTGTAAAAATTAATAATCCAGATAAAAACAGCATTAAAATTTTTTTTTTATCTTTAAAAACTGAGCTAAATTTTTTCCACTTTGACAAAATGATTGTTGTTAAAATTAGCATAACAGTTGTCCATGCACTTCGGTGTAGGACAACTTCAATGTGACCAGCAAAAGCAATATATTTAAAATATATAACTCCAATAAAACCCCACCAGAAAGAACCAAATGCAGTTAAAATTATACCTTTATTAAATTGATTTTTGCTCAACATTATATTGATCAATTAAACTATTTTGTTTATGAAATATAGAATTTTAATTATTAAAAATTAGGAGAGATGGCTGAGCGGTTGAAAGCACCGGTCTTGAAAACCGGCAAAGGGGCAACTCTTTCCTGGGTTCGAATCCCAGTCTCTCCGCCACTAATATTTATTTTTAAATTCTATAAGTTTTTCTAAGATGATTTTATCTTCAAAATCTTTTGAATTTTTACCTAAACATAAGTTGACTAAAGTTTCGTCATCAAAATTAATTAACCTATCTAAGGAAACTAATTCTTTATAATCGAGATTATCAATAATCGAATTAACAAATTTAGAAACAAAGATATCCATTTCTTTAGTTCCACGATATTGAGCTCTGTATAAAATTTTATTAATTAAATTTTGTTTATTTGAATCCATTAATTAAATCTTTATATATATAAATCATGAATGATCACGAATATTTATTGTCAAATATTCAGAATATTAAAGGTATAGGGAAAAAAACAAGCCAATTATTTAAAAGAAAAAATATAAATACAATTTTTGATTTATTGTGGCATCTACCTACGAGTAAAATTGAAAATTCAAAAGTAACAAATGTTGGAGATATACAAATAGGCAAGTTACAAACTATTAAATTAATACCGCTAAAATATAATTTTCCTAGAATAAGACGATTACCCAACAGAGTTGTGTGTCAAAGTAATGATATAAAAATTGATTGTGTTTTTTTTAATTCATATGAAGGATATATAAAAAAAATCTTACCGTTAAATACTGAAATAATAATAAGTGGAAAAATTAATTTTTTTAGGAATAAATATCAAATCACTAATCCGACTCAGGTTAAAGAAAGTAATGAAAATATCTTAGAGACTCAAAATAAATATAGTCTTACAGATGGTCTGACAATCAATAAATACAATAATATAATTAATGAAGTTTTAAAGGAACTACCAGATTTAGATGAGTGGCTAAATGACGATATAAAGAAAAAATTTAATAATATTAAGTGGAAAGACGCAATCTTAAAAATTCACAGTCTAGATAATAAAGAAATTTTAAAATCTAAGTATTATAAACGGTTAGTTTTTGATGAATTGTTTGCTCATTTTTTAATATCCTCAAAAATAAGAACTAAAATAAAAAAAATAAAGAAATCACAAAAAATTTTTAAAGATTGTAAGGAAAAATTGATACAAGATTTAAATTTTAAATTAACAAATGATCAAGAGGCAGCAATAAAAATTATAAACGAAGATCTTAAATCAAAAAATAGAATGTTTAGACTTTTACAAGGAGATGTTGGATCTGGTAAAACAATTGTATCAATGATAGCAGCGGTAAATTGTATAAATGCTGGATATCAAACAAGCTTTATGGTGCCTACTGAAATTCTAGCAAAGCAACATTTTTCTTTTGCTAAAAAATATCTACCCAAAAATATAAAAATTGAAATGTTAACAGGGAAGTCAAAATATGCTGATAGAAAGAAAATTTTAGAAAATCTTAAACTTGGTAAAATAGACTTTCTGATAGGAACACATGCGTTATTCCAAAAAAAAGTTGAATATAAAAAACTAGGATTAATAATAATTGATGAACAACATAAGTTTGGTGTTCGTCAACGTAAAGAGCTATCAGAAAAAGGGGGAAATAACTGCGATGTTCTAGTCATGTCTGCAACTCCAATACCAAGAACAATGATGATGACGGTTTATGGAGATATGGACTTAACTTTAATTAAAGAAAAACCAAAAAATAGAAAAAAAATAGTCACATACAGTAAGTTAGAAGATAAAATATCTGAAATAATTAGATTTGTTAAAAAAGAAATTTTTAATAAAAATCAGAT
This sequence comes from uncultured Pelagibacteraceae bacterium, assembly GCA_902588975.1. Lineage (GTDB taxonomy): Bacteria > Pseudomonadota > Alphaproteobacteria > Pelagibacterales > Pelagibacteraceae > Pelagibacter. The sequence continues at coordinate 152,339 of CACIRJ010000001.1, forward strand.
TTTCTGGGTTTGTCCTTTGATAGAAGAATCGAAAAAAGTTGAACAGCAATCTGTTCTAAATAAATTTAAATATTTAGAAAAATATTTTAAAAATAGAATTGGATTAATTCATGGCTCTCTTGATAAGGATGAAAGGAACAAAATTTTAAATAATTTTTTAGATAGAAAGTTGGACATATTAGTTTCAACAACAGTAATTGAAGTTGGAATTGATTTTCCTAATGCTAACGTAATTGTTATTGAAAATGCTGATAAATATGGTTTATCCCAATTACATCAGTTACGAGGTCGTGTCGGACGTGGTAGTAAACAATCTTACTGTATATTGATGTTTAAATCCTCACTAAGTGAAAATGCAAAAAAAAGAATTAATATTCTCAAAAGCTCAGATGACGGTTTTATAATTTCTGAGGAAGATATGAAATTACGAGGATATGGAGATTTGTTAGGATTTAAGCAAAGTGGAATTAAAAATTTTAGATTAGCTGATCCAATATTAAATGAAGATTTATTCTTACTTGCTGAAGCAGAAGTAAAAAAATTAGAGATGAAAGGTGATAATTTCGGTAAATATAATAAATTATTAAAATTATACGATCGAGCCTCAATAATTAACGAAATTTTTTAAATTTTTTTTGGATCTGAAGTACCGGCTGAAACAATAAATTTAGACGCTTCTTCAAAAGTCATATCTAAATAAATAACTTCATCTTTGGGAAACATTAATAAAAATCCACTTGTAGGATTTGGTGTTGTTGGAACAAATACATTAATAAGATTAGCATTTGTTTTTTTTGATATTTCACCATCGTTTTCTCTGGTTGCAAACCCTACTGCCCAACTACCCTTTCTTGGATACTCAACTAAGACTACACTTTTCTTTGATCCTTTTTTTGGTGCCAATGTTTCAGTCATTTGGCCAATTGCTGAATATATTGTTCTAAGAATTGGTATTCTTTTTAATATATCATTAAATATTTTAAGTATTTTCTTTCCGATAAATGAAAGAGATAAACTTCCAATTATTGTAATAAAAATTATAGCTAATAATATTTCTAAACCTGGTATTGCAAAAGGTAAATAACTATTTGGATTTAATTCGTTTGGTATTAATTTTGAAGATATAGATATAAAAAATCTAGTTAAATATAATGTGATTCCTATCGGGACAAGAACAACTATTCCTGCTATAAAATAGTTTCTAAGTCTTCCAAGAATTGAAATTCCTCTTCTTTTTAATTTTGCCATAAATTAACTGTAACTCGCATATAAAACAAATATGACTGCCAGTATAAATAGTATTATTAAAATTTTGTTATTAAGTATCATATAAATTTCTATAAAAAAGGTGTAATATATTAACTAAAAAAAGTGAATAGAAGAAATTTCATACATTTATTTGGTTGCAGTTGCTTATCTTTTGGCTTATCTGCATGTGGTAGCGCGCCAATAACTGATCGAAAACAACTAAAATTAATTCCCGAATCTAACCTTAATGCAAAGGCTGCTCAATTATATGAAAAGGTAAAAGAAACTGAAACTTTAAGTGATGATATTAAAACATTAAATCAAATAAAACAAATTGGATCAAAAATTGAATACTCAATATCAGAATACTTCGATCGAAATAATATCCCTGATCCAACAGTAAATTTTGATTGGGAATATATATTGATAGATAAAAAGAAAGTAAAAAATGCTTGGTGTATGCCCGGAGGTAAAATTGCTGTTTATACTGGCCTATTAGATATAACTAAAAATGAGGATGGATTAGCCGCAGTAATGGGTCATGAAATTGCACATGCAGTTGCAAAACATTCTGTTGAACGTGCTAGTCGTGGAGTTCTATTAAATACTGGTACAGCAATATTAGATATTGCTACCAAAGGTGCAGTTTCTAACATTAATCGCACAACCGGTATGAACGCTGTTGGTTTATTATCACAAATAGGAATTATGAACCCTTTCAATAGAAAACAAGAGAGCGAAGCTGATTACCTTGGTTTGATATTTGCATCACTATCCGGTTATGACATTAGGGAGACAATTAAAGTTTGGGAAAGAATGAAAGAAGCAAAAAAAGGGAAGGAACCTCCTGAATTTATGTCTACTCATCCATCATCAACAAATAGAATTAATAATATTACAAATTGGATAAATGAAATAATTATGAAATATCCACCTATTGCGTAAGTGGTGAGCCGTGATGGACTCGAACCATCGACCCATTCCTTAAAAGGGAATTGCTCTACCAACTGAGCTAACGGCCCAAAGAGCGTTCTTATATTGATTTTTTTTTATTAATCAATGTTAAAAATTTACAATTTATTGATGTACTTATCGTGAAATTCATCAAA
>CACIRJ010000002.1 GCA_902588975.1 uncultured Pelagibacteraceae bacterium
TGTATAAAAATTGTCCCTTCCCTTTTTTATAACAAAAAGGGGAAGGTAGTTAATCAACAAAATTTTAAACAAAGAGGAAATGAAGATGTTTTATTATTTAAAATTTTTGTTAATTATTTTTAATAAACTTTAATGACAAAAATATTTATAGATTGTTACAATTTAATTAAAATAATTTAATCCCAATCACACCTATTAAAATAAATAAAATTGATATGATTTTTTTTAAATTGATACTTTCTTTTAATAAAAAATATCCAATAAATATTGATAATAAAATACTTGTTTCTCTTAAGGATGTAACAACAGGTATTGGAGCTTTTGTAAATGCCCACACAGCCAAGGCATAACTAGCATATGATAATGTTACACCGTAAAAAAATATCATTTTACCGTCTCTATAAACCCTCTTAATAATATCTTTTTGTCCTCTTAAACTAAGAATAAATGGGAAAATCATAGCGTTTAAGATGAAAGACCAGCTGACAAAAGATATTGCAGAATTACTCACTCTTGCACCATATCCGTCGATAAGTGAGTATGAGCCAATAAATAAACCTGTAATAAAAGAAAATTTAATTACATTTAAACTACTGTTTTTATAATCAGAAATACCAAGAAAAAAAATTCCAAAACATATTAAAAAAATAGAGATCAAAATAAACTTATTTAAAACAACGCCTAAAAATAAAATTGAAACTACAGTTACAAATAAAGGCCCCGTACCTCTTGCTATGGGGTAGACTTTTGTCAAATCTCCGATTTCATATGATTTAAGCAAGAACCATTGATAGCCAATGTGAACAACAATACTTGCGAAGATATAAGGTATACTTTCTATTGAGGGTGCGGGTAACAAGATGATTGCAACAATTGAAAAAGGTATATGACCTAAAATTATACCTGCTAGAGCAACTGCTTTATCCGAGTGTTTTTTGACCATGCCATTCCAAGTGGCATGAAGTAGTGCTGCCAATAGAACGACAGAAAATACTAATGTATCCATAAAGAGTATTAATTCACTCTACCGTAAATATCTTGATATCTAACTATATCTGTCTCTTTTAAAATAGGTCCAGTTTGTATTTCAATAATTTTTACTTTTTTCTCAAATTTGTTTTCTATTCGATGAATTGCCTCTCTTGGTATGAATATTTTTTCGCCTGGTTTTTTAAAGAAATTTTTCTTATTTAATGTAATTAAAGGTTTTCCATCAGTAATAGTCCAATATTCAGATCGATGAAAATGTTTTTGTAAGCTTAATTTAGAGTTAGGATTAACTACTAATTCCTTTACTAGAAAGTTTTTACCCTCGTATAGGTTTGTATATCTTCCCCATGGTCTATGAAAAACATTTTTTTTCTTAAAGTATTTATTTTTATTTTTTTTATATATTTTTGATATTTCAAACCAATTACCAAGATCTGACCACTGAATACTAAGTTTTATTGCATTTATATCTTTTGATTTTTCAAGAATTGCATAATCAAAAGAAATTTCCTTACATTTATCAAAGAATTTTTTATTCAAAAAATATGTATTATTTCTAATCTTTGATTTTTCCAAAGATTTTAGACATGCTTTATAAATACTAGTCTGATATTTTATAAAGTTATTAATTATTGATGATTTTTTTAAGTAAAACATACCAGAGTTCCAATAACCTCCAGATTTAATTATCTTTTTGGCTTTTTTGCTCTGTTGGTTTTTCAATAAATTTAGTTACTTTATTTAATTTATTTATACTTTTTGTTTTAAGATATCCGTACTCATTAGATGGTCTTGTAGGTTTAATCCCAAATATAAATATATTTTCATCACTTAAATTTTTAACATTATTTTTTAATGATCTTGTTAAAATACTTGGATTTTCAATTAAATGATCTGAAGTAAAAAACATTATTGGTTGATCAGTTGGAATATCTTTAACTAAAGCACTTACTAAGATAGCTGGTGCTGTGTTTTTTTTTGCTGGTTCTAATATTATTTTATATTTTTTTATTTTAGATTTTTTCAATGTTTTCTTAACATCTTTTAAATATTTAAGATTTGTACTGATAATTGGAAAATCGTAAGAGTTATTATTTATTCGCTCAAAAGCTTTTTGTAATAAACTCCAACCACCAAAATCAATAAATTGTTTTGCTTGAGTATTTTTTAAATTGGGCCAAAGTCGTGTTCCTGCACCACCACAAAGTATTACAGGTCTAATTTTCATCAAATATCTGCGTAAGTTTTAACCTCGTTTTTACCACCTGGATGTGTAGGTGCACCTAAATAAGCTGGACCTACTGTTTGAGCATATTTCCAAAGAGTTCCGTTTCCAAAGTTCATTTTTCTTTGTTTCCATTTCTTTTTTCTCAAACTAAGCTCTTTTTTACTTAATCTAACGTTAATAGTCCCCTTTTTTGCATCTATATCAATTATATCTCCGTTCTTTAAAAGGGCTATTGGACCGCCTATAGAGGCCTCAGGACCCACATGACCGATACAGAAGCCTCTGGTAGCCCCAGAGAACCTTCCGTCTGTTATAAGGGCTACTTTCTCCCCTTTTCCTTGACCATAAATTGCAGCTGTTGTCTGCAACATTTCTCTCATTCCAGGACCACCTTTTGGACCTTCGTATCTAATTATAATTATATCACCGTCTTTGTATTTTCTTTCTTTTACAGCTTTGTAAGCTTTTTCTTCAGAGTCAAAACATCTTGCTCTTCCAGTAAATTGTAATTTTTTCAAACCTGCAATTTTAACAATTCCACCTTCTGGAGCTAAATTACCTCTTAATCCAACAACTCCACCAGTTGGTGTAATTGGGTTTTTATAACTTCTCATTACTTTTTGTTTTGGATTAAATTTCACATTTTTTAAATTCTCTTTCATTGTCTTTCCTGTAACGGTCATACAATCACCATGAATATATCCACCATCGTAAAGAGTTTTTAAAAGCATTGGAACTCCACCTGCTTCCCACATATCTTTTGCAACGTATTTTCCACCAGGTTTTAAATCAGCAAGATAAGGAGTTCTTTTAAAAATTTTTGCAACATCCATTAAATCAAATTTAATTCCAATTTCATTTGCAATAGCTGGTAAGTGTAAACCTGCATTAGTAGATCCTCCTGTTGCAGCAACAACTGTAGCAGCATTTTCTAATGCTTTTCTTGTAACAATATCTCTTGGTCTGATATTTTTTTCTAAAAGTTTCATTACAGCTTTACCACTGTTAATCGCATACTTATGTCTTTCTTTATAAGGAGCAGGTGTTCCTGCTGAATATGGTAGGGCTAATCCAATTGCTTCTGAAACACATGCCATTGTATTTGCAGTAAATTGACCACCACATGCACCTGCACTTGGGCAAGCTTTTAATTCTAATTTTCTGAGAGCATGAGCTGTCATTTTTTTTGATGTATATTTTCCAACACCTTCAAAAACATCAACGACAGTTACATCCTTACCTTCAAATCTGCCTGGAAGTATTGAACCTCCATAAATAAATACACTAGGAATATTTAATCTCACCATAGACATCATTAGACCTGGTAAAGATTTATCACAGCCAGCTAAACCAACTAAAGCATCATAACAATGACCTCTTACAGTTAATTCAGTAGAGTCTGCAATTACATCTCTTGAAATCAGTGAAGATTTCATTCCTTCATGACCCATAGCGATACCATCAGTAACAGTTATTGTACAAAATTCTCTAGGAGTTCCTCCTGATGCATTTACACCTTGTTTTACAAATTGAGCTTGTTTCATTAAATTAATGTTGCATGGTGCAGCCTCATTCCACGTTGAAACAACACCAACAAAAGGTTTTGCTACATCTTTTTCCGTTAAATCCATTGCATAATAAAAGGATCTTTGTGGTGCTCTATCAGCACCTACAGTTGTATATCTGCTTGGTAGTTTTTTTTTATTAAATTTCCGCATTATAGACTTTCTAAAGTATAATTTAATTTATTAACATCTTTTTCTAAATTAATAAAGTTAGACTTTTCTTGCTCAACAATATCATTTGGAGCTCTTTCAATAAAACTTTTATTATTTAGCCTTGTATTAATTTTTTCCATTTCTTTTTCAATTTTATTCTTTTTATTTAGGAGTGTTTCTTTAATTTTTGACAAATCTACATCTTCATCAAAGTAAATTTTAAATATTTCACCTTTAATGACCAAGTTTGCTGAAGGTTTTTTAATATCTTCAGTTACAAATTCATTAATTCTGCCAATTTTTTTTAATGTATTAGTGTTATTTTCAATAAATTTCTTAATTTCAGGATTTATTTTGTTCACTAGGATTTTAACAAATGATCCAGGGCTTATTTCTATTTCATTTTTAAAAGACCTTATAGATGAGACAAATTCTATTATTTCATTTACTTCATCAGAGTCTTTATCTTTATTGGAGCTGGCTTCAGACCAGTTTTTTAACATAAGAAAATCATTTCCATCTTTATCCAATTTATTTTTCAACCATATTTCCTCGGTTAAAAATGGAATGAATGGATGCAAAATAACTAGAATTTGAGTAAATATGAAACTAGCTACATTTCTTGTTTCTTCTATATTTTCATTATTCTCTGAGTAAAAGACAGTTTTAGATAACTCTAAATACCAATCACAGAACGAATGCCATACAAATTGATATGCAATTCTTGCCGCCTCATCAAATCGATAACTATCTATTGATTTTTTGATCTTTTCATTAGTGTTAGTGAATTCAACAAAAATCCATTTATTAATATTTAGTTTTAAATCATTAGGCGTTTCTATATTTTCAAATTTACAATCATTTTGAATTAGAAAATTGTTAGCGTTCCATATTTTATTTAAAAAATTTCTATAACCTTTAACTCTATCCTCTGATAATTTTACGTCTCGTCCAGGAGATGCCATTGACAAAAGTGTAAATCTTAAAGCATCAGCACTATATTTTTCTATTAATTCTAATGGATCAATTACATTGCCTTTTGACTTTGACATTTTTTGACCTTTTTCATCTCTAACTAATGCATGAACATAAATATTTTTAAAAGGTTCTTTGTTTTGAAATTCCATTCCAAACATAATCATTCTTGCAACCCAAAAGAAAATGATATCAAATCCTGTTACCAATACTGAAGTTGGATAAAATTTTTCTAAATATTCATTTTTTTCTGGCCATCCTAATGTTGCAAAAGGCCATAGACCAGATGAAAACCATGTATCAAGAACATCTGGATCTCTAATTAATTCAACATCTTTTTTATAGTGTTCTTTAGCTAATTTATGTGCCCCTTCTTCTGTTTCATCTACAAATATTTCCCCATCAGGACCATACCATGCAGGTATTTGATGTCCCCACCAAAGCTGCCTAGAGATACACCAAGGTTCTATATTATCCATCCATTGAAAATATGTTTTTGTCCAATTAACAGGAAAAAAATTGGTTGTTTTATTATTTACTATTTCTTTTGCTTTTATTGAAAGTTTCTTGGCATCTGCAAACCACTGTTCTGTTAAATAAGGTTCAATTATAGAATTAGATCTATCACCATAAGGAACTTTATTTTTAATTTTTTCTTCTTTAACAAATAAGTTTTTATCAGAAAGTTCTTTTAAAATTCTTTTTCTTGCTTCAAACCTATCAAGTCCAATATAATTATCAGGAGCATTTTCATTAATTTTTCCATCAGGAGTAAAAACATTTATGACTTCTAAATTATTTCTCTCCCCCACTTCATAATCATTGAAATCATGTGCTGGCGTAATTTTAACAGCTCCAGTACCTTGTTCAGGATCTGCATAATCATCTTCAATAATTTTTATTTTTCTATCAACAATTGGAACTATTACATTTTTATTTACTAATGATTTAAATCTTTCATCTGAGGGATTAACTGCAACTGCTGTATCTCCTAGCATGGTTTCTGGTCTAGTAGTTGCAATTGTTATAAATTTATCTGTCCCTTCTATTGGATAATTGATGTGGTATAACTTTGAATTAACCTCTCTTTGGTCTACTTCTAAATCTGATATTGCTGTTTTTAATACAGTGTCCCAATTTACTAATTTTTTTGATTTGTAAATTAATCCATTTTTGTACATTTCAACAAAAACTTTTAATACAGATTTTGATAGATTATCGTCCATCGTAAAGGCATTTCTAGACCAGTCACATGAACATCCTAATTTTTTTAATTGATTAATTATTATGTCACCATATTGACCTTTCCATTCCCAAACTTTTTCGATGAATTTTTCTCTACCTAAATCATTTTTATCTATACCTTCAGATTTAAGTTTTTTTTCCACTAATGCCTGTGTAGCAATACCAGCATGGTCAGTTCCAGGTTGCCATAAAGTCTCAAAATTATTCATTCGATGATAACGAGTTAACAGGTCTTGAATAGAATTATTTAATGCGTGACCCATATGAAGACTACCAGTTACATTTGGTGGCGGGATAACTATAGAAAATTGTTTTTTGTTGGATTTTGGTTTAAATAAATTTTTTTCTTCCCAATAAGAATAAATCTTATTTTCAACATTTTCGTGAATATATTTGTCTGAACTCATGGATAATTATTTTATAAATTAATCATATCAATAAACAACAATGAAATTATCCGTTAAATTTATAGACTAAATTATAAAATTAATTATATATGTCCTCATTGAATATTTAATTCATGGCAACGTGGCGGAATGGTTACGCAGAGGATTGCAAATCCTTGTATCCCGGTTCGATTCCGGGCGTTGCCTCCACAATTTATTTTTGTTGAGATAATATGAAAAAAAAGTAAGTTGTGATTTTACATTCCTCGGTAGCTCAGTTGGTAGAGCAGTTGACTGTTAATCAATTGGTCGCAGGTTCGAGTCCTGCCCGAGGAGCCAATTTAAAATTTGTTATCCTGTTTTTGAAATATTTACCTGGTTGATCTGTATGTTTTTACTAAACTTAATTTTTTGATCTTGAGTAAGTTCAGAATAAACTTTAACTAAAAAATTATAGTTAACATTCATATGACCTTCTTTAGATTTTTCTAAATTTATCAAATATTCTGAAAAATCTTCAAAAAAATAGTTTATTGGTACTTTAAGATAGTTAGATAGTTGTAGTAATCTAATCGAACTTACACCATTTGTTCCTTTTTCATATTTTTGTATTTGTTGAAATGTAACATTTATTGCTTTTGCGACTTTAGTTTGAGTTAAACCTAAAGCCAAACGTCTAAGTTTTAATTTATTACCTAGATGTTTATTGAAATTTTCTTCCATCAAAGACCCCTCTTTAATTAAAAATAATAAGTTTAGTTAATAGAAATCAAAAAGTTATTTCAAGTAAAATAATTTTAAAAAGAATAATAATTTTTAAGATTTTATAAAGCTGTCAAGCGACTTTTTAGCAATTTAGTTATAATTTTTATAATATTTGGCTCAAAAAAAGCTTTGTTCTGTCGCTTTTTGGGTTAGCAAAAAACTCTTTTGTTTCTGCCTGTTCTACAATCATACCTTCATCCATAAAAATAACTTCATCTGCAACTTCTTTTGCAAACCCCATTTCGTGTGTTACGACAATCATAGTCATACCAGCCTTAGCTAAATTAACCATTGCATCTAAAACTTCTTTAATCATTTCTGGATCTAATGCAGATGTTGGTTCATCAAAAAGCATTATTTTTGGCTCCATACATAACGCTCTTGCTATTGCGCATCTTTGTTGTTGACCACCAGAAAGTTGGCCAGGATATTTGTATGCTTGATCAGCAATTTGAACTTTTTCTAAATGTTTTAAAGCTAATGCTTCAGCATCTTTTTTGGGCATTTTTTTTACCCATATAGGTGCTAACGTGCAATTATCTAATATTGATAAATGAGGAAATAAATTAAACTGTTGAAATACCATTCCAACCTCAGCTCTTATTTGTTCTATATTTTTTGTCTCTTCGGTTAATTCAGTGCCATCAACTACAATTGACCCTTCTTGGTGTTCTTCAAGTCTATTAATACATCTAATTAATGTCGATTTACCTGAACCAGAGGGACCACAAACAACAATTTTTTTGTTTTTTTCAACGTCTAAATTAATGTTTTTTAAGACTTGGAAATCTCCAAACCATTTATTCATTTCTTTTATTTGAATTATTTTATCTGACATTATCTCTCAGTTTTATATTTTTGCTCTAAATTATAACTATATTTACTCATTGCATAGCAAATAATAAAAAATACTATTGATGCAAATACATATCCTTCCATTGCAAAACCTAACCATTCAGGATTTGTTTTTGCTAAATTAAGCATTCCAACAATTTCCAACAGTCCTACAACAAAAATTAGAGGTGTATCTTTTACAAGTGCCAAGAAAGTATTTGCTATACCTGGAATTACTAATTTAAGGGCTTGTGGCAAAATCACAAATATATGCATTTTCCAGTAACCCATTCCTAAAGATTTTGCAGCATCATATTGTCCTCTAGGTAAAGCCTGTAAACCACCTCGAATTACCTCTGCTACATATGCGGCTTCAAATAATGATATTGCAATTATAACTCTTACTAGTTTGTCGATAAACATATCCTCTGGTAGAAACATCGGAAACATTACTGATGACATAAATAAAACTGTGATTAAAGGTACCCCTCTCCAAAATTCTATAAATCCTATAGAAATATATTTAATTATAGGTAAATCAGATCTTCTACCTAAAGATAAGAATAAACCTATTGGAAAACAGAATATTAAACAAAAAAATGAAACTATAAAAGTTAACGATAATCCGCCCCAAGCTCCTGTTTCAACCCATTCGAAGGCTTGTATCTTTCCTAATTCAATTAGTTCTTCATAAAAAAATATATATTTCAATAATATATAAATCGTGATCGGTATTATTAAAAAATAATACATTTTAAATTTTGAAGGGATAAAGAAACCTATTATAATAGAGATCACTGCTGCAATAATTCCATATGAAAAATCAAAAAATATTGGACCACCAGAAATAAAAAAGAATATAAATAAAAAAGCAATAATTGGATAAACAACAACATAATACAATGTTAGATATTTTTTGAATTTTTCTGATGCAAAAAATCCAACTCCACCAAGAAAAGCAAGGGCAATAAATGATAAATTTATTCTCCACTGTTCTGCATTTGGATACATTCCATACATAAATCTATTAAACCAAATTTTTATATAAGCCCAACATGCTCCAGATCCAGAACAAGCATCTTTTGAATCACCAGCAAAATTTGCATCAATTATGAACCAACTTAAAAGCGGTGGAATTGATTTTATAACCGCAAAAATAATTAATAATGATAAAAGAGCGTTAAATTTATTTGTATTAATATTCTTATTAATAATGTCTAAAAATTTTATACCCGAATATTCAATTCTAATTAAATGCAAACCAATGAAGCCTATAATAAGAGGTAAAAAATAACTTATTGTTCCCGGTAAAAAGCTAGTCAAATCCAAATTGAAAAAAGAGTTCGAGAATACAATTAAAATACTAAGAGAAAATAAACTAATACCTGAATACAAATATGCGTATAGATTATTTTTGTCTGGTGATAAAAAATTTAATTTATTCATTATTTTTCTTTAATAGCTATTTTTTTATTATACCAATTCATAAATATTGAGATTGTTATGCTTAAAGTTAAATAAGTTAACATTGTAATGGAAACAATTTCAATTGCTCTTCCTGTTTGCATCAAAGCAGTTCCTGCAAAAACAAGTACTAGGTCTGGATATGCAATAGCAGCAGCAAGTGAAGAATTTTTTGTTAAATTTAAATATTGGTTGGTTGTTGGAGGAATTATAATTCTCAAAGCTTGTGGCATTACAACTAATTTAAGAACTTGGTTAGGAGTTAAACCAATTGAAGCTGCAGCTTCTTTTTGACCTTTGCTTACACCTTGAACACCTGCTCTTACACATTCAGCTATAAATGTTGCTGTATACAAAGATAGGGCTAATGCTAGAGAAATTAATTCAGGTGGTAATTTTAGACCACCTTTAAAAGTAAAGGATGTTTTTGATAATTGTTCAATTACTGGTATTTGAACAGATACATCTACTCCACCTAGAAAAAAACTTAACAATGGCAAAATAATTAAAAGACCAATAGATATTGATAAAACTGGTGTTTGAATACCTTGATTTTCCTGCTTTTTTTTAGCGTATAATCTTACAAAAATTATTGCGATGATTGCTGCTATTACTGAATAAATAAAAATATCTAGATTGTTCCAAACAAAAGCTGGAACAAAAAAACCTTTTATAGTTAAAAAGAAAACTCCAAACATTGGTTCTGCTTTTTCGGGTAAAGGTAATGCCCTCAATGCAGCAAAATACCAGAAAAATATCTGCAATAACAAAGGAATGTTTCTGAAAAATTCTACATAAATTGCTGCGGTTCTTTCTATAAGGTAATTATTTGATAATCGAGCTATTCCAACAATAACTCCAATTATTGTTGCAAACACAATTCCAATAACTGAAACTAAAATAGTATTTAATAATCCAACTAGATAAGCTCTAAAATAAGAATGTGAGCCATCATATTCTATTAGTGAAAACTGTACATCAAATGAAGATTCCTGAGATAAAAAACCGTAACCAAATGTGATTCCTCTATTTTCCATATTAACTTGGGCGTTGTATGAAAAGAAACCAAACACTAGAATAACAACTACTAATGTAAGTAACTGGGGTAATATTTTCTTAAAGTTCACAATTAGTATGGTTTATAAAAAAAAGGGCTAGAAAAATCTAGCCCTCTTTATATTCTTTTTAAAAAGAATTATCTTGCTGGTGGTACGTAAAGTATTCCACCTTTTGTCCATAACTCATTTGGACCTCTGTCAGGTAGAATTCCAGTATCAGCTATATTTCTTTTATAGCTTTCACCGTAGTTACCAACTTGCTTGATTATTCTTAAACTCCATTCATTATCTAAGCCTAGAGCAGCACCTAATTCACCTTCAGCACCAACTAGTCTTTTTACAGCTGGATTATCTGAAGTTTTCATAGAATCAGCATTTGCTGATGTTACACCGTACTCTTCGGCTTCGATCATAGTATTTAGTGACCATCTTACGATATCTTCCCAAACAGAATCACCTTGTCTTACAACTGGGCCTAATGGCTCTTTTGAAATTGTTTCAGGTAATACCATGTGGTCATCTGGATTGCTCAATTTAATTCTTTGAGCAGCTAAACCAGATTTATCAGTAGTATATGTATCACATCTACCAGCATCATAAGCAGCTACAACTTCGTCAGCTTTTTCAAAAGTGACTGGCTCATATTTAATTCCTTTTGAATTAAAGAAATCTCTCATATTAAGCTCTGTTGTAGTTCCAAGGTTAGTACATGCAGATACACCAGCTTTAAAATCATTAACTGATGAAATTCCTGAATTTTTTCTAACCATAAAACCTTGACCATCATAGAAGTTTACTCCTACGAAAGTAAGACCGATATCCGCATCCCTTGAAAGAGTCCAAGTTGTGTTTCTTGATAGAATATCTATCTCGTTAGATGTTAATGCAGTAAATCTTTCTTTAGCACTTAGCGGAGTAAATTTAACTTTACTTGCATCACCTAGTACTGCAGCAGCTACTGCTCTACATACATCAACGTCAACACCAGTCCAGTTTCCTGCAGCATCAGCATTAGAAAATCCTGGCAGACCTTGTGAAACACCACATCTCACAAAACCTTTTTTCTGAGTGTTTTTAAGAGTTTTTGACTTTTTTGCAGCCATAGTTTCTGTTGTAAAAGTAAATAGAACAGCAAACATAGCAACAACTGAAGTCAATCGTTTTACTAATTTAAACATTATATATTCCTCTTGTTTATTTATTTGTTAACAAATAATTCAAATTAATTTTTGAATTGCCCAAGTAAAGCAGAAACAAAGAAACTCATCAATATTAAATTAATCGCAATATCTTTGCTTTATTTGGTTTTGGCGCGCTCTGAAGGATTCGAACCTTCGACCTACGGTTTAGAAAACCGTTGCTCTATCCAGCTGAGCTAAGAGCGCATATTAATTAATTTATAATACTAATTTAATTTTTGAAAAGAAATTTTTTTAATAAAATAATAACAGATAAAAGTTCGATTCTCCCAATAATCATAAATATAATTAATGAAATTTTGCCAAATATATTAAAATTATAAAAATCTAAATTTCCTAAATCAAACATTTCAGAGTTAACGGTATTCATAATTGTCAAAATACCCAATTTGAAAGATGTTTCAAAATCTAAATTAGAGACAGTTAATAAAATTGATATTAAAAATAAAGAAATTATAAAAATAATTATTGCAAAAAAATATTTGTTAATATCTGTAATATTAGCGCCAATTCTATTTAAAGATAATTTATTTGAATAAATTTGATTTGGTTTAGAATGAGACAAAAGATTATTTAAAGAAAATTTTATTAAGGTTAAAACCTTAATAACTCTTAAACCAGAACTTGTTGAAAAAAAAGAACCACCCAATATCACTAATAATAAAAAAACAAAAACAAGATTTTTAGGGACTTTTTCAAATGAAATTCCTATATTTGAAACACTACTTGAAATAGAAACTAATACATTTAAAAAATTATTATCATAATTAAAAAATACAAATGATAATATAATTACTATTAAAAGATAAATTAAAATATTTATATCTTCACTTAAATAATTAATATTCTTTTTTTTAAAAAAAATTAGATTAAAAATAAAAAAAAGACTAAAAAAAGAAAATAACATTGATATAGATAAAACAACTTTACTTATATCTGTGGCAAATGTTAAATCAAAATTATCATTAGGTAAAAATCCACCCGAAGATATTATTGAAAGTGAATAATTATAAGCCTCATAAGATCGTACGTTTACGAATTTTAACATAATAAATATGAGAATTGTCATTGATACATAGATCACTATAATTTTAAATACTTGTTTAAATATTTCAGAAGAGTTTAATGAAATATAATTTGTCAAAGATCTTTTTAAATTTTCATCAAATAAATCAATGAGTAATAATATTGAAAATAAAAAATATAATCCACCTATCCATTGTGAGCTTGATCTCCAAAGAATTAGCGTTTGATCTAATTTATCCAAATCATTAAAAATTGAAAAACCAGTAGAAGTAAAACCTGATATAGCTTCAAAATAAGAATTAATTAAATTTAATTCATTTAAGCCAAAATAGTAAGGAATTGCTATAGCAACAGGTAATATTATATAGCCAATTAATACAATTACAATTCTTTCAAATAAATTTATTTTTTCATATTTATATTTTTTAAATATTATTAAAAATAGACCAATTATGAAAGTTATTCCAAAAGTTAGAAAATAATTACTGAGATTACTTAATAAATTAAAATAATAAGAATAAATTATATTAAAAAAAGAAAAAAAACTTATAACTAAAAAAAAAATACCAAAGTATTTTAGGGTAAATATATTCATTAATTAGATTGAGCTAATTCTAAATAAATTTTCTACCAAAGGTAATTGGTCTCTTTTGGCCAACAAAACAACTGTATCATCTTTTTGAAATATATATTTAGATGATGGGAGTAAAAATTTATTATCTCTCAAAATTGCACCAACACGAATTTCATCCGGCAAATCTGCATTTTTTAACTCTTTATTGACGAGTTCGGACGTTTCCAAAATATCAGCTTCTATTACTTCATACTCACCATTTAAAATAGTATAAGCGTTCTCAATTGTACCTTTATGTACATGTTTTAATATACTTGAAACTGTACTCATTCTAGGATCTATTAAATCATCTATTTTTAAAGATGATTGTAATAATGAATAATTAGGTTTATTTACTAATGCCATAGTTCTTTTATTTTTTGAAAATTTTTCTACAAGGACACTTACCATAAGATTATCCTCATCATCATTTGTTAAAGCTAATACAGTTTCAACTTCTTCTAAATTTGCTTCATTTAATACTTCCTCATCTAAACCATTTCCGTTTATAACAATTGTGTCGTTTAAATAATTCGCGATAAATTCTGCTCTACTTTTATCTTTTTCAATAATTTTAACTCTCGCTTCATCAAAATTATTTTCAATATTATAGGCAAGATTAAATCCTATATTACCACCGCCTATAATAAGAATTTTATTTGCAATTTTTTCATTATGACCAAATACTTTTAATGTCTTTTCCATTTGATTTGAGTTTACTATTACATAGGCTTTATCATTATGCTGAAGTTTGTTGTCTTTTTTTAATATTTGAAATTTCTCCTCTCTAATTACTCCTAATATATATGCATTTAAGTCTGGAAATTTATTTGTTAATTCTTTCAATTTAATTTCATGTATTGGACATTTTTCATCAATCAGAATTTCTAACAATCTAATTTTATTTTCTGCAAAAGGTACATTATCTAAAGCTCCAGGAGCTTCTAATTTTCTTTGTAATGATTTTGCTATCTCTAATTCTGGAGATATAACGTAATCAATTGGTAAATTCTCTTTATTAAAAAGTGTTGAAAATTTTGGATCTAAATATTCTTGAGATCTTATTCTAGCAATTTTTTTTGGAACTTTAAATAACGAATATGCAATTTGGCATATAAGCATATTTATTTCATCATTTCTTGTCACAGCAATCAACATATCAGCGTCTGAAGTATTAGCGCTATCTAGAATTTCTGGAGAAGTAGCTTTTCCTACTATTGCTTTTACATCAAGAGACTCATTGATTTTTTGAATATCTTCACTTGATTGATCGATTACCGTTATAGAATGATTTTGTTCTGTTAACAGTTTAGCGATTGTATAACCTACTCTACCTGCACCACAAATTATTATATTCATTAATTTAGGTCCTTAACGCCTAATAATTTTAATTTTCTGTGAAGAGCAGATCTTTCCATACCCACAAATTTTGCTGTTTTAGATATGTTTCCACCAAATTTTTTTATTTGAGAAATTAGATATTCTTTCTCAAAGTTTTCTCTTGCCTCTCTTAATGGTATAGACAAATTCTCAGCAACTGAAAAGGTCTCGTTTGATGATTTAGATAAAGATTCTTTAATAATATCTAATATTTTTTTTTCATCATTGCCTGGTGAAAGTATAGCAATTCTCTCAATAAGATTACGCAATTCTCTTACATTACCCGGCCAATCATAATTTAGAAGATAGTTATCATCTTTGATTTTGAATTTTTTATAGTTGTACGTATTACAAATATTTTCAATAAAATAATCAACAAGTAAGGGAATATCTTCTATTCTTTTATTCAATGGATCTATTTCAATATTAAATACATTTAATCTGTGAAACAGATCTTCGCGGAAATTTCCATTTTTTATTTCATAATTAATTTGCTTACTTGATGTACAAATAATTCTAACATCAACTTTTATATCATGATTGCTATTAATTCTTTTGAATTTTTGATCTATTACAACTCTTAATATTTTTGATTGAGTTTCTAATGGAATTTCAGTTACTTCATCAATTAACAATACTCCACCAGATGCTTTTTCTAAAGCTCCATAAACAATTGAACCATCTTTATTTTCCTCACCAAAAAGTTCTAATTCATATTTTTTTGAGTCTAATAAAGCGCCATTAATAATAATAAATGGACCTTTAGAGCGTTTAGAATTTTTGTAAATTTTTCTAGATATTAACTCTTTACCTGAACCAGTTGGTCCACTTATAAAAACTCTACTTTCAGATTTTGAAAGTTTTTGTATTTGATCTTTTATAGAGCTAATATTTCCACTCTTTCCAATAATTTCAAATGAATGGAATAATTTATTTGATAAAGATTTATTTTCTTTTTTTAAATTGATGTTTTCTACAGCTCTCTTTACAAAATTTAATAATCTTTCTTTATCAAACGGTTTTTGTATGAACTCAAATGCACCGGATCTAAGAGAATTTATAGCCATTTCAATATTTGCATGTCCTGAAATTATAATTACAGGTATGTCAGTATTTTTTGTTTTAATATGCTCTAACAACTGAATACCATCATTATCGCCTTTATCTAATTTTACATCAATAATAGCTACGTCTGGTAATTTTTTATCTATTTCTGAAAGTCCTTGATTAAAATTTGCTGCCAATCTTGTTTTGTAACCAGCGTCTTTAATTAATTCAGAAAGAATATTTCTAATATCTGCATTGTCATCAATAATTAATATTTCTGTTGCCATGATTTACTTTGGAATTATGATTTGAACTTTAGCTCCATTATTTATGTTTAAAAATTTAATAGATCCATTATGATCATTTATAATTTTATCTACAATAGACAATCCTAAGCCAGTTCCATTTTCTTTAGTTGTATAATATGGTTTTATAATATCTTTGGTTTTTTTATCTCTAAAACCTTCGCCTGTATCAATTAAGTTAACTGTTATATAGTCTCTTCTTTGATTAATTTCTATATCAATATTTTTCAATGAATTGTTGGTTTTTTTGACTTTTTCCCTAATGCTCTCAATTGAATTTTTAATCAAGTTAAAAAATAGTCTATTAAATTGTTCATTATCAAAATTAAGTATCACCTTCTTTCCAGTTTTATTATTAATTTTAAAATTAATTGAATTATCAATTTTCTTTAACAGATCAATATTTTCTTCTAAGAGTTTAATTAAATCATTGTTTTTAAAATGAGGTTTGGGCATTCTTGCAAAATCTGAAAATTCGTTAACTAAATTTTCAATTTGTTTTATTTGCTTTAATATAGTCTTTAAATTATTTTGATATTTAATTTTTTTTTCATCATTTATATCAGATAAATATTTAGAGTTAAGGTTATCGATAGTTAATTGGATTGGAGTTAATGGATTTTTAATTTCATGAGCCATTTTTCTTGCAACAGTTTCCCATGCTTCATGTCTTTCATTTGAAAGTAATTTATCTTGCTGATTTTTTAATTTTTCAATCATTGAATTAAAATTTTTATTTAATAATTCCATTTCTCTGTCTGCTTTAAGTTCAGGAACTTTAGCATCTAAATTTCCCTTTCCAATTTTTTCAGACGCAGTGATCAGGTTATTGATTGATATAAAAAATCTAGATGAAAATCTGATTGCTATTGTGATCGATAAAAATAACAAAAGTGTTACTAAAGATATATATATAATTGCAAAAGAAATTCTTATTCCTAATCTTTGATTCTCAACAGTATAATAAAAATTTACTGCCTCTTCTGACTCTATTAGATAATTTGATATATTCTTATCTAACCTTTTTACTACATACAGAAAAGTATCTTCGAAATTTTGTAACCTTATTACGGCTGCCGATCTATTTTCAGGAGCATTTATAATTTTTAAAGGTCTATCATCAGATTTTACCATTTGAATAGCCTGATCCTCAATTTTAATGTAATTATAATCATTTGCTGAAATAATTAATTCACCAGCTGAATTAATTAAATAAAGTTGATCAATATCTCTGATTAGATTCTGAGTGTTTAAGAATGCCTTAAATCTATCTGGATCAGATTTGTAAATATTATAATATTTATTTAGATCAAATGCTATTAATACTATTTCTGATTGAATTTTATTTCTTTTTTCATCAACATAATTTTTTGCGATCTCATAAGAATTATTAACAGCAGTTGTAATTTTTTTATCAAAGTATTTTTCAAGAGCAAAAGAGAAAATAAACAGAGAGAATATCGCAATAAGTAAAGATGGAATTAAAGTAAAAAGTCCAAAAGAAATTATATATTTTCTGTTTGCAAGAGAACCTCTTACATTTATATTATTTCTAATTGAATTTTTAATATCAATAAAAATTAAAATAAAGAATAATAACAAAAAAATTATGTTGACAATTAATACTAATTGCAAGTTTTGTTCATTCAATTCAATAAAACTTCTGTCAATAAATGTTAAAAATGTAATAAAAGACAGGAGTACAGTCAGAAGAAATATTATTATTATAAATAAATTTCTTTTTATGAATGTAAGCATAAACTATGAATATATATAAAAATTTATAAATAAATACATGAGTGATTGTTTTATATTATTAAGTGCGGGAAAAAGTAAGAGATTTAAATCAAGATTAAATAAACAATATATAACCTATAAAAATAAGCCTTTATTTGAACATTCTTTAAAAACTGCTCTAGACTCAAAACTTTTTAAAAAAATTTTAATAGTTTCAAATAAGAATATTAATTATAAAAATATAGATGTTATAAAAGGTGGAAAAGAAAGACATAATTCAACCCAAAATGCTCTTAATTTTTTAAAAAATAAAAAAATTAAAAATGTATTTATTCATGATGCAGCTAGACCAAATTTATCAATTAATTTACTAAAAAAATTAAAAAAAGAATTAAAAAATAATAACGCAGTTGTTCCCTATTTAAAATCTGAAAATTCAGTAAAGTATAAAATTAAAAATAAAATAATTAATTTAGATCGAGATAAAGTTTTAATTACACAAACCCCACAGTGTTTTAATTTTCAAGAACTTTTTAATTTATATAAATCAAATAAAGAAAAAATTACTGATGAAGCTAGTTTGTATTTAAGAAATAATAGAAAAATTAAGTTTATTACTGGAGATAAAAAAAATTTTAAAATAACAACAACAGATGATGTAAGTTATCTAAAATCAGAAACATATTATGGTGTAGGTTTTGATGTACATAAACTAATTAAAAATAAAAAACTTTTTCTTGGAGGTGTGAAAATTCCATTTCACTCAGGACTAAAAGGCCATTCTGATGGAGATGTAATACTTCACGCTATAATTGATGGTTTACTTGGAGCTATGAGAAAAAGCGATATTGGAACTCTTTTCCCAAGTAATTCAAATAAATTTAAAAATATTAGGTCCAAAAATATGCTTATGCCTGTTACAAAACTATTAAAGGATAATAATTTTTACATAAATAATATAGATATAAACTTAATTTGTGAAAATCCCAAAGTCTCAAAAATTAGAAGCAAAGTAATAAAATCAATATCTAACTTATTATCTATAAACGAAAATTTGATAAATTTAAAAGGGAAAACAGTTGAAAAATTAGGTATAATTGGAAAAGAACAAGCAATTGCTTGTGAAGTAATTTGTTCAATATCAAAATGAAAAAGATAAATGTATTGATCTCAACTTTTTTTGGAAATGGATATATTTCTAAAATACCTGGCACATTTACATCGCTCAGCACATTAATGATATTATATGTACTTTTTGAAGTACTTAATTTTAAAAATTTAAACTACATTTTAATACTATATTCAATTATATTTTTCTATTCCTTTTATGCAGTAATGGACTCTGAAACTGAGTTTGAAAACAAAGATCCTAGACAAATTGTAATTGACGAGGTTTTGGGTCAAGCAATGCCTTTGATATTGATTGTTTACCTTTCTTCACTAAATCTAATAAGTATCCCTGTTGAAATATATTATTTGCTGTCTTTTATTTTTTTCAGATTTTTTGATATTGTAAAACCTTTTCCAGTTAGTTATTTCGATAAAGAACATAAAAACTTCTTTGGAATAATAATGGATGATATTATGGCAGGTTTATATACGATGATATTAATTTACTTAATAAGTCTTAAATTTTAATGAATATCGAAAAGCTGCATAAGAAATTAATTAAAAAAAATATTACAGTATCGGTAGCTGAATCATGCACAGGAGGCTTATTATCAAGTAAATTTACTAGGTTAAGCGGTTCTTCAAAGTACTTCCAAATGGGTTTAGTTACTTATTCAAACAATGCTAAAATTAAAATATTAAAAGTTAACAAAAAAATCATAGATAAGTATGGCTCTGTAAGTCCTGAGTGTTGCAGATCTATGGTGCAAGGGTTAACAAAAATATCAAAGAGTAAAATTAATATATCTATTACTGGTATAGCTGGTCCTAATGGTGGGACAAAAGATAAGCCTGTTGGTCTTGTATATATAGGTTTAACAAAAAGAAATAAAACTGTAGTTTCAAAAAATTTTTTTAAGAAAAAAGATAGAAAATCAATACAAAATAAAACTGTTGAAAAGTGTATTAAATTAATTCAAGATATTATTTAATATACATAAAGATCACAAACTTTCTGCTCTTTTTTGAAAAGCATCTGCTATTTTATTAAGACCAAATTGAAATGATTTAGCCATAATAATATTAAGAAATTTATTTTTAATTTCAAAATCAACATCGAAATGAACTTCTGTAAAATTATCTTTTTCAATAAATTTCCAGTTATTTTCAAGATAATTAAGTGGTCCATCAATATTTGTGACATGGATATGATCATTGATTTTATCAAATATAACATTGCTTTTATAAGTATCTGTAAAAGGTCTTTTACCAATAGTTAAATCAGCTATTATATTAATAGAATCATTTTCCTCTTTTTTTTCATACACCTTTGAATCTATACAGAAAGGAATAAATTCTGGATATTTTTCAATATCTAAAACAAAATTTATAAGTGTTTTTTTATCGCGTTCTATAAGTCGCGTTACAGATGCTTTTGGCATGAAATTAATTAAGTCTGTTTTGTTTTAATTTAGCAAAATCTTCATCTGCATGATAGGATGATCTCGTTAAAGGAGACGAAGAAACCAATAAAAATCCTTTTGACTTTGCTATTACTTCTAATTCTTTAAATTCATCTGGATGGTAATATCTTTCTAATGGATGATGTTTTACTGATGGTTGCAAATATTGACCAATGGTTAAGAAATCTACATCGGCTGATCTTAGATCATCCATAACTTGAATTATTTCATCTCTCTCTTCACCTAAACCAACCATGATTCCAGATTTAGTAAATACTTTTTTATTATTTAATTTTGCATTCTTAAGAAGTTCTAAAGATGCGAAGTATCTAGCACCTGGTCTCACTTTGACATACAATCTTGGCACTGTTTCAATATTATGATTAAAAACATCAGGATTAGATTCTAATATAGTTTTATAAGACTCACCTTTTCTTAAAAAATCTGGTGTTAAAACCTCAATTGTAGTATTTGGATTTTTTTTTCTAGTCATCAATACTACTTCTTTAAAATGATTTGACCCACCATCTGGTAAATCATCTCTATCAACTGATGTTATAACAACATGTCTTAAGCTTAATTTATTTACTGCATTTGCTATTTTTATTGGTTCAAAAGGATCTAATTTTTCTGGTTTTCCAGTTTTAACATCACAAAATGCACATGCTCTTGTACAAGTATCTCCCATAATCATAAATGTTGCATGTCGTTTACTCCAACATTCTGTTATATTTGGGCAGTTTGCTTCCTGACAAACAGTTACAAGATTATTTTGATTAACTACAGTTTTGGTAAGAAAAAATTCTTTACTGTCAGAAAGCTTAGATCTAATCCATTCTGGTTTCTTTTTGATAGGATTTATTGGATTCTTTTCTTTTTCTGGATGTCTTGATTTAATTTTGTCCATCGTGTTTTATTATATAAGTAGTCTCCCCATCTTTTCCAAATAAAAATTTGTCTCGTATTAAAACTTCAATAAAATCAAGGTCTATATCTTTAGTTAATAAAGAGTTTTTGTATTCCAATTCCTCAATTTTGAATTTCAAATCTGTCTGTTTTACCTTTAATTTTTCATAGAATTCTTTTTTTTTTAAATAAGAGATTAGACCTCTGTCACCACCTAATAGATTAAAGAAAAAATAAATAAATAGGAAAGTAATAATTAAAATAAAATAATTTTTTTTTATTTTATCAAACATCAATTAATATTATGCATTTTTGATTTTTTTCCAAGTTCATGTTCAATTCTTAATAATTGGTTATATTTTGAAACTCTTTCTGATCTAGCAAGCGAACCAGTTTTAATTTGATTAGAATCAGTTCCTACAGCAAAATCTGCAATAAATGTATCTTCACTATCGCCAGATCTATGCGAAATTATAGTTTTATAACCAATTAATTTTGCAAATTTTATAACTTCTAGCGTTTCTGTGACAGTGCCTATTTGATTTAGTTTAATCAATATTGAATTTGCAGAGATATTTAAAAAACCAATTTTTAATCTTTCTAAATTAGTTACAAACAGGTCATCCCCAACAATTTGTAATTTATTTTTTGTTTTATTTATAAGCTTTGTCCAAGCTGACCAATCATTTTCACCAAATGGGTCTTCTATGGACTTAATTTTATATTTTTTTATAAGTCTAAGATAATTTTCTATAGATTTATCTACGCTGGTGTATTTTTTAGAGTGAATTGAATATTTTTTATTTTTAATCAACTCGTTTGCTGCAACATCCAAACATATGACTATGTCTTTTCCATTTTTAAAACCTGACATATTTATAGCTTTTACTATAAGTTTTAACGCACTTTCATTATCATTTATCATTGGAGCGAATCCACCTTCATCACCTACAGAAGTTGAATGACCCATTTTTTTTATTAAGTCTCTTAATTTGTTAATAACAATAAAACACATTCTTATACCCTCAGAAAAAGTTTTTGCTTTATCCGGTCTAATCATAAACTCTTGAATTCTAAGACCGTTATTCGCGTGCGCGCCTCCATTAATTATATTCATCAAGGGGTAAGGTAATTTAAAATTGCTATTAATTAGTAAATTTTTATAAATTGGAATTTTTTTAATTTTAGATGATAATTTTTTTACAGCTATTGAAACTGAAAGAATTGCATTAGCTCCAACTTTTTTTTTTTGTTTTGTTCCATCAAGCCTTATTAATAAATTATCTATCTTTTCTTGTTGATGAATATTAAAATTTTTTAACTTCTTTGATATTACTTTATTTATAAATTCAACAGGTTTTAAAACACTTTTTCCAAGATATTTTTTATTATTAATATCTCTTTTTTCAAAAGCTTCGTAAGTTCCAGTTGATGCTCCAGAAGGACAAATTGCTGATGCACTAATATCTTTTACAAATACTTCTGTTTCTATAGTTGGATTTCCTCTACTATCAAAAACTTGTCTTGCAATAACTTTAGAAATTTTAGACATTATTTTTTTTTATTAGATTATCTATTTCTACAATCTTATTAATAAGATTATCTAATTTATTAAGTGGAACCATATTTGGCCCATCAGAAGGAGCGTTATCAGGATCTTGATGTGTTTCTATGAAAATTGCGGCAACACCGACAGCAACAGCTGCTCTAGATAAATGTTCGACAAATTCTCTTTGTCCACCACTTTTATCTCCTTGACCACCAGGTTGCTGAACTGAGTGAGTAGCATCAAAAACAATTGGATAACCATTTTTTGCCATTATGGGTATTGATCTCATATCTGATACTAAAGTGTTATATCCAAAACTAGCCCCTCGCTCTGTTACAAGAATATTATTATTTCCAGAGTCAGATATTTTTTTTGTTACATTTGCCATATCCCATGGAGCTAAAAACTGACCCTTTTTCACATTAATTATTTTTTTTGTTTTTGCAGCAGCAACTAACAAATCTGTTTGTCGACATAAGAATGCAGGAATTTGTAAAACGTCAACATGTGGAGCAACAATTGAGCATTGCTCTTCATTGTGAATGTCGGTAAGGACAGGGACTTTTATTTGATTTTTTATTTTATCAAAAACTGGTAAAGATTTTTCTAATCCAGCTCCTCTTTTACCTTTAAGGCTTGTTCTATTGGCTTTATCAAATGATGTTTTGTATATAAATCCAATTTTATATTTGTCAGTAATATTTTTAATTTCCCCTGCCATGTCCATAGCATGTTGCTCAGTTTCTAGTTGGCATGGTCCTGCTATTAAACAAATTTTATTTGAATTAGAAATATTTAAATCCTGACATTTAACAATTCTATTTTCCATGATAATTTTTTGAAGCTTTTATAAAAGATTTAAATAATGGATGTGGTGATAACGGTCTTGATTTAAACTCTGGATGAAATTGAACACCAATAAACCAGGGATGATTTTTTAATTCAATTATTTCAGGTAATTTATTATCTGGAGACATGCCCGAAAATATTAATCCTTTTTTTTCAAATTTTGATCTTTGGTTATTATTAACTTCATATCTATGTCTGTGTCTTTCTTTTATTTCTTTTGATTTATAAATCTTTTTTATGGCAGAATTATTTTTTAATTTAGCTGTATAAAGACCTAATCTCATTGTCCCGCCTAAGTTTTTTTCTGTACCCTTAAAAACTTTACCATTTTTGTTCCATTCGTGGATTAATCCAATAACAGGGTAGCATTTTTTATCAAGCTCTGTGGAACCAGCATTTTTTATATTTAATTTGTTTCTGGCAAATTCAATGATTGCCATTTGCATACCAAAACAAATACCAAAAAAGGGTATTTTTTTTTCTCTTGCATATTTAATTGCAGCAATCTTCCCCTCAGTTCCTCTTTTACCAAATCCACCTGGAATTAATATTCCAGAGACACTTCTAAGTTTTTTGCTTATTTCATTTTTTTTTAGTTTATCAGATTCAATTCTTACTAAATTAACTTTTACATTATTTGCTATGCCGCCGTGTGTTAATGCTTCATCTAAGGATTTATAAGCATCTTTTAAGTTTACATATTTACCTATTATTCCGATATCAATTACTTTATTATTTTTTAAAACTGTTGAAGTAATATTTTTCCATGGATTTAAATTGGGTTTCTTTTTTGATTTTATTTTAAAATATTTTAAAACTTGTTTATCTAATTTTTGGTTATAAAAACTAATTGGTGCTTCATAAATTGTTTTAACATCGACTGTCTCAATAACATTTTTAATATCAACATTACAAAATAAAGATATTTTTTTTCTTTGCTCTAAAGGTATATGTTGCTCTGATCTACATATAACAATATCTGGCTGTATACCGATACTTCTTAATTCTTTAACACTATGTTGTGTAGGTTTGGTTTTTATCTCATCAGAAGATTTCATGAAAGGAACTAATGTTAAGTGAACAAATAATGTTCTAGACTTTCCATGATCGTTTGAGAACTGTCTTATGGCTTCTAAAAAGGGTAAGCTTTCTATGTCACCAACAGTTCCACCAATTTCACAAATTACAAAATCTTCATTACTAATGTCTTTGCTAATAAATTTTTTTATTCTATCTGTTATGTGTGGAATGACTTGAACTGTCTTACCTAGATAGCCTCCTTGTCTCTCCTTTTTTATTACATCGCTATAAATTTTACCTGTAGTAATATTATCCGATTGTTTTGATGAAATATTTGTAAATCTTTCGTAATGTCCTAAATCTAAGTCAGTTTCTGCACCATCATCAGTAACAAATACCTCTCCATGTTGAAAAGGACTCATTGTTCCTGGATCAACATTTAAATATGGATCCATTTTACGTATCCTGACTTTATAACCTTGTGACTTTAGTAAATATGCAAGTGATGCTGAGGATAATCCTTTTCCAAGTGATGATACCACGCCGCCAGTGACAAAGATATATCGCGCCATGGAAGTATCTTATAGACCTAAAATTTAAAAATTCAAAGTATTAATTATTGCTATCTGGAACCTTTGGAGCATCATCAGTTTCCTCTATTTTATCTAAAACTGATGTTGTGGGAGTTAATTCACCTCTGGAAAGAATCGTTAAACACAGACTGCATATTATAAATAGAGTAGCAATTATTGCTGTAGCTTTAGTTAAAAAATTTCCAGCAGATCTTGAAAGCATAAAGTTATCTTGAGACACTCCAATACCTAATGCACCACCCTCAGATTTTTGAAATAAAACTAAGACAACTAGAATAGCTGCAAGAATAATATTAATTATTAAAAGTATATTTTCCACGAGGTTTAATTAGTTGATTTTTTAATTATATCAATAAAATTTTTTGCTCTCAAAGATGCGCTTCCTATTAAAAATCCTTTTAAATCATTAATTTTTTTTAACTCTGATACATTTTTAGAATTAACAGATCCTCCATAGATAATTTTATGTTTTTGATTTTTTTTTAATTTCCTAATTATATTATTTATGTCTCTAAAATTTTTTCTTAACTCAGATGATTTTGGTATTTTTCCAGTTCCAATAGCCCATCTAGGTTCATATGCAAAAATAATATTATTAATTTTTTTTATATTCTTTAATGCAATAGTTATTTGTCTTTTAAGTACTGAGAAAGTTTTATTATTTTTTTTTTCTTTGTATGTTTCCCCAATACAAAGAATTACTTTTAATTTTTCTTTAAGTGCTGAATGAATTTTTTTATTTATTAGTATATCATTTTCCTGATTTCTAATTTCAGAATGACCAACAATTACATACTCACCTCCTGCTGACTTAATTAATTTAGAATTTACAGATCCTGTAAATGCTCCATAATCATTTAATTGAGAAAGGTTCTGAGCACCTACTTTAATTTTAGAGTTTTTTACTTTATTTTTAACTAAGGAAATTAGGGTAAATGGTGGACAGTAAATAATTTGATTTTTTTTATTTTTTGATTGTTTTAAAAATTTTATGGTTTTATTAATGCCAGAGATGTGACTTTTTTCTCCATTCATCTTCCAATTAGCTATAAAGATCATATTATTATTTGTCATCTTAGATAATTTAATTTATAGGTTTGTTTTTTATAATCAATATATAAAGAATTATTCATGTTGGGAAAATTAAGAGGTTTTACAAATAGTAAATTAGCAGGTGTCCTCGTGGCTATAATAATTGTTCCTTTTGTTTTTTGGGGAATGGGAAGTGTCTTTAGTGGCGGGAATACAAATAATATTGCTAAGATAAATAATAACTCAATTTCAACGAAAGACTTTATTGATCATATAAACCGATCAAGAATTAATCCTGATTACATAAAAGAAAATTTAGATAACAATATCTTAGAAAGAATTTTGAGTGACCTTATATCAAAAGATTTAATGTCAATGGAGTATAAAGATTTAAATGTAAAAGTTTCAGATAAATCATTAAAATTAAATTTACAAAACGACATAAATTTTCTTGATGATGACAAAAATTTTTCAAGATTGAAATATGAAAAATTTCTTTTAGAGAATAATATTATTGCAGCTGAATTTGAAAATAGACTAAAAAATTCTCAGTTAAGAAAAAGACTATTTGATTATATTGGTGGTGGCATTAAATCACCATATTATTTACAAAATAAGATTTACATAAATGAAAACAAAAAAATAAATATTCAATACTATGATCTTGAATATGCTTACGATAAAGATATTTCAGACGTTGAAATTAATAATTATATAAACGAAAATGAGGAAAACCTAAAAGAAGCATACATTGATTTTAGTTATGCTAAAGTTGAACCCTCAAATCTAATTGAAATCAATGAATTTAATGAAGATTTTTACAAAAAAATTGATGAAATCGAAAATGATATATTAAATGAAATATCTTTAGAAGATATCGCTAAAAAAAATGAAATAACATTACAAAAAAGAAACAATTTTAAGTTCTTAAATGAGGATGATATATTTAAAGAAATCTACGAAAATAAAGATAAAAAAGAAATAGTTTTAAAAGATAAAGACAATTACTTTTTACTATATCAAGTTACAAAAATAAATAATTTACTACCAAATAAAAATAATACATCCTTCAGAGATAAAGTTAAAAATAGAATTTTATTAAAGAAAAAATTTGATCTTAATAAAAATTTATTTGAAAAAATTCAAAACAAAGATTTCAATGATTCTGACTTTGACAATCTAGTAAAAAATAAAGGAGATATAAATTCAGGAATAATTAACTCAATTAATGATGATAGTTTATTTGATGAGACATCTTTAAAGCTTATTTATGAATTGCCAAAAAATAGTTTTGTTATGGTTTCAAACAAAGCTAATAATATTTTTTTAGCAAAGATTAATCAGATTAATTATGAAAATTTAAAAAGCACAAATGAAAATATCCAAGAATATTTAGCTAAAACAAATATCAATTTGATCGATGATATTTATAGTTCTTATGATACATCACTTAACAACAAGTATGAAGTTAAAATATTTAATAACAATATAGATCGAATAAAAGATTATTTTAAATAATGCTTAATATAAGCCTTAAACAATTTAAGATTAATCATAAAAAAAAAATAAACCAAATACTCTATTTATCTTTGGATAGTGATGGTTCTAAGGAAATAATAAATTTAATAAATAATTTTTTTACTGAAAAAAATGCTTTTGTATTTGAGTCAGTAGAAAAAGGATTTATTAAAGGCAGATATACAATTTTTGGAAAAAATCCCGATAAAATTTGGGAATTTAATAATAATGTAAGCAAGATATACTTTAATAACAAAGTTAAAATTTTGAAAGGTACTGCAAAGAAAAATATAGAAAATGTTATTGAAAGTTTTAAATTTAAAATTCCTAGAGAATTACCCACAATTAGCTCCATAATATCAGGATACTTTTCATATGACATTATTAGGTATCTGGAAAATATTCCTAATAAAAATAGAGATGATTTAAAATTACCCGATGCTAGAATTATCAGACCAAGAGAACTAATAATACATGATAATATAAAAAAGAAATTATATTTTATAATTAATGTTTTTTGTGATGAAAAAATAAATAATTATAAAATTAGATATGAAAAAATAATTAATCAAATTGAAAATTTAATTTTTTTATCTAATTATAATAATTCGTATCTAGATAAAACTAATAAAAAAGTTAAAACAAAAGTAAAATCAAATATTTCTAAACAAAAATTTTTATCAAATGTAAAGAAGGCTAAAAAATATATTAAAATTGGTGACATATTTCAGGTAGTTCTAAGTCAAAGATTTGAAACTAAGTTAAGTAAAAACCCAATAGAAATTTATAAAAAATTAAGGAAAACAAACCCTTCTCCTTTTATGTATTTTTTTAATTTTAAAGATTTTCAGATTATAGGCGCAAGTCCGGAAATACTTGTTAGGTTAAGAAATAACAAAGTCACGATTAGACCGATTGCTGGAACGAGGCCAAGGGGGAAAAATAAAAAACAAGATTTATTTTTTGAAAAAGATTTACTGAATGACAAAAAAGAGCTGTCCGAACATTTAATGCTTCTTGATTTAGGAAGAAATGATACTGGAAAAGTATCAAAGATTAATACTGTAAAAGTGACTGAAAGTTTTTCAATAGAAAGATACTCTCATGTCATGCATATTGTATCAAATGTTGAAGGAGTATTTAATAATAAATACTCAAAATTTGAAACTATGTTGTCTGGATTTCCAGCAGGAACAGTATCTGGGGCTCCAAAAATTAGAGCAATGGAAATAATAGATGAATTAGAAACAACTAAAAGAAAAGTTTATGCCGGTGGAATTGGATATTTTTCAGCAAATGGTGAATTTGATACATGTATTGCACTTAGAACTGCAGTAGCTAAAAATAAGAAATTTTACGTACAATCTGGTGCTGGAATTGTTGCAGATAGCAAACCACAAAACGAATATCTTGAAACAGTTAATAAAGCAAAGGCTCTATTAAAAGCAATTGAGTAATTATGAAAATTATTTTAATTGATAACTATGATAGTTTTACATTTAATTTGTATCATTACATATCTAAGTTTTGTCAAAATGTAGACGTAGTAAGAAATGATAAAATTAATACAAAAGAAATTTTAAAAAAAAAATATAATAAAATTGTGATATCACCTGGTCCAGGTAATCCTGATCAAGCTGGAAACTGTTTATCAATAGTAAATGAATTGTATAATAAAATTCCAATACTTGGAGTTTGTTTAGGTCATCAAATTATTGGTCAAATATTTGGATCTAAAATTATTCAAGCTAAAGAATTGGTTCATGGAAAAACAAGTAAAATCATTTCAAAAAATATAGGGATTTTAAAGGGAATACCAAAAATATTTGAGGCAACTAGATACCATAGTTTAATAATCGATAGGAAAACACTCTCTAAGGATTTAGAAATTACAGCCATGACTTTAGATGGAATAATTATGGGTGTTAAACATAGAATTTATGATGTTCATGGAGTACAATTTCATCCCGAAAGTATAAAGACTAAAGATGGTTTAAAAATTTTAAAAAATTTTATTAAATAAATGGAAAAATATTTAAAAAAACTTGAATTAAGTGAAAATTTAACATTACAGGAAAGTATTGGTGCTTTTGAAATTTTGATGAATGGAAAAGCTAATGATAACGAAATTTATAATTTTTTAACTCTGCTCTCTAAAAAGGGTGAAGTTTCAACAGAAATAGCAGGTGGTGTCTCAGTGCTTAGAAATAAAGCGAAAAAAGTTAATGTAGATGACTGTATAGATACATGTGGAACAGGTGGTGATGGCAAGGATACACTAAACATATCTACTGCTTCCGCATTATTACTTTCAAGTATGGGTATTAACGTAGCAAAACATGGTAATAAAGCAGTTTCTTCAAAATGTGGATCTGCAGATGTTTTGGAAGCATTAAATATAAATATCAACTTGGAGCCCAAAGATATTGAAGATCAAATTAAAAAAAATCATTTTGGATTTATGTTTGCTCCAAATTATCATAGTGCAATGAAATATGTTGGTCCAACCAGAAAAAAAATTGGTAAAAGGACAATTTTTAACATGATTGGTCCTTTGAGTAGTCCAGCAAATGTTGAAAAACAAGTTGTAGGAGTTTTTGATAAAAAACTTCTAAATATATTTGCTAATGCTTTGAAAGATTTAAATATTAAATTTGCTTGGATTATTAATAGCAATGATGGTTTAGATGAAATATCACCATATGATAAAACTATTGTTAAACAATTAAGAAATGGGGAAATTAACGAAATGATTATTGATCCTAAAGAATTAAAAGTAAATGCTGAAGGTTTCGATAAAATAGTTGGAAATGACGCAAAATTTAATTCACAAAAAATTATAGATATATTTAAAGGTAATGATGATGACTTTTCTAAAGCAGTATCATTAAATGCGGCAGCTGGTTTAATAATATCCGAAAGAGAAGATAATTTTAAATATGCCTATGAAAAAGCAAGAGATCATTTGCTATCAGGTAAAACATATTCACATTTAGAGAATTTGAGAGATGCCTGACAATATATTAGAAAAAATAATTAATAAAAAAAGAAATAAAATTCAAATTTTAAAAAAAGATATTTCAATAAATTCGCTAAATGACAAAAATAAAAATCTACAAAATTTTATAAATTTTAAAGAAAAAATACTGGATAATATAAATCATGACAAAATTTCTATTATTGGAGAGATTAAAAAAGCCAGCCCTTCAGCTGGTATAATTATTGAAAATTATAATCCTGTAGAAATTGCAAATATATATTTAAAAAATAATACAACTTGCTTGTCAGTTTTAACTGAAGAGGATTTTTTTTTGGGAAATTTAATTCATATTAGCAAGATCAAACAAAAAATAAATTTACCTATTTTATGTAAAGATTTTTTTGTTGATAAATTTCAAGTCCATCTTTCTAGGAGTTATGGTGCTGATGCTATTTTAATAATTTTAGCTGGCGTTGATGAAAAAACTGCAGATGAATTGTATGAAGAAGCTGAGAAACTTAAAATGTCTGTAATTGTTGAAGTTCACACTGTTGAAGAGGCTAAAAAATCTCTAAAGTACAAAGATGCACTAATAGGGATAAACAATAGGAATTTAAAAACACTAAAAACAGATATAAATACAACTTATGATATTCATAATATTTTAATTAATCATAACGGGCCATTAATTTCAGAGAGCGGAATAAAAAACAAAGAAGACGTTTTGAAAATAGCCAAAGAAACTAAAATAAAAACATTTCTTATTGGTGAATCAATTTTAAAAAATTTAGAAAATAATAATATTTTTTCTATTTTATAAAAAAAGTGTTGATTTTATTGGAGTTTTAACTCTTGTTTAATTGGTAGAACTTTTATAGAACATTTATGTACACAATTTGTTCTATGCTAACTAAAAAACAAAAAAACCTGCTTTTATTTATCAACAAGAAGTTGAGATCTAGTGGTGTATCTCCTTCTTACGAGGAAATGAAGGAATCTTTAAATCTAAAGTCTAAATCTGGAATTCATAGATTAATTAGTGCTTTAGAAGAAAGAGGCTTTATTAAAAGATTGGCTCATAAAGCAAGAGCTTTAGAAGTCATTAAGTTACCTGAAACAGCTTCAGCAAATGATATTTACAATAGTTTTTCACCAAGTGTAATCAGAGGTGGGCTTGATGAAAGTTCAAATCAAAATCATTCAGATGAAAATGAAATACCTGTATTAGGTAAAATTGCTGCTGGTACACCTGTTGAAGCAATTCAAAACGAAGTTGCTAGAATACCTTTGCCATCAAATATTGAGAAGAATGGAGAATTTTTTGGACTTAAAGTGCAAGGTGACTCGATGATTGAGGCTGGAATAAATGATGGTGATACAGTAATTGTGAGAAAAGCTGATACTGCAGAAAATGGTAAAATAGTTGTTGCGTTAATTGATGATCATGAAGCAATGTTAAAGAGAATAAGAAGAAAAGGTAAGACCGTAGCTTTAGAAAGTGCAAATAGAAATTACGAAACTAAAATATTTGGTCCTGATAGAGTAAAAGTTCAAGGAATTCTAGTATCTTTATATAGAAACTTTTCTTAAAATAGTCTAAATAAATCTGATGAAAACTGTAGCAACTAGATTTGCTCCATCACCAACCGGCCCTTTACACATTGGAGGAGTGAGAACAGCATTATTCAATTGGCTTTATTCAAAAAATAAAGGTGGTAAATTTTATCTAAGAATAGAGGATACCGATAAAGAAAGGTCTAAAGAGGAATTCAAGGATCAAATAATTAATTCCTTAAAATGGATAGGTATTAATTACGAAGATAGTGAATATATTCAATCAGATAAAATAGATGATCATATAAATGTAGCTAATGAATTATTAAAAAAAGGTTTAGCTTATAAATGTTATTGTTCTAGTGAAGAGATTGAAGAACAAAAAAAAAGGGCAAAACAAAAAAAAATACCATATATCTATAATAGAAAGTGGAGAGATAAGAGCGAAACTGATGCTCCGAAAGAAATTGATCCTGTAATAAGATTTAAAAGTAAAGTTGAAGGAAAATCTATATTAAAAGATTTGGTCCAGGGAAATATAGAAATTGAAAATAATACTATTGAAGACTTTGTTATATTAAGAGCAGATGGATCGCCTACATATAATTTATCAGCATCAGTAGACGATCATTTAATGGGCATGACACATATAATTAGAGGTGATGATCATAAAATAAATACATTCAAACAGATACAGATTTATGAAGCTATGAATTGGAATGTGCCGTTTTTTGCACACATACCACTAATTCATACTATTGAAGGAAAGAAACTATCAAAAAGAGATAATGCATCAACGTTAGATGATTATTCTAAAATTGGAATAATGCCTAATGCCCTTAGAAACTATCTTCTGAGATTAGGATGGTCATACAAAGATAAGGAAATTTTTGATTTAGACGAAAGTATCAAATACTTCAATTTAGAAGGAATTGGAAAATCTCCTTCAAAATTAGATATTGATAGAATTTATTCAATGAATGAACATTATATAAAAAATATTAATGAAAATGATCTATTTAATTTTTTAATAACTTATTGTGAAACTTTTCAAGAAAAGATAAATGATTTAGCACAGAAAAAAATTAAAAATTCATTACATTTTTTAAAAAATAAAGCAAAAACTTTGGAAGATATTTACAAGAATTCAAAATTTTTAATAAATGACAATGTTCAAATAGAAAAAGAAGATAAAAAACTTTTAGACGAAACAGCTATTAAAATTATTAAGTTATTTAGCGATGATATTAATAAACTATCAAATTTTACTAGGGAAACACTAGAGCCAATAATTAATGACCTAATAAAAAATAATAATACAAATTTTAAAGGTGTTGGACAACCACTAAGAATATGCCTTACAGGATCTAAGTTTGGACCGGGTATTTATGATATATTGTGTTCTCTAGGAAAAGAGGAAGTTTTAAAAAGATTATCTCAAATAAGATAACAAAACATTAGATACTTCATTACTAGATGAAGTGGTTGATTTTAATTCCATAACAGTTTTATTAACTTGTTTTAATTGTTGTTTTATAAGGTCAGGTTTTTTTAATAAATAATTAACTGCTTTATATATTTCATCAGAGCTACATTCATTTTGTAATAGTTCAGGAATAATTTCTTTATTGTTTATAATATTTATCATGTTTGCAAATTTTATTTTTAAAAATAACTTAGCGATAAAGAAATTAACAAAATTCATTTTATAAATTATTATTGATGGTACACCATATTTGCAAACTTCAAGTGAAACTGTTCCAGATTTAACAATTGCAAAAATAGATTTTTTAATTGTAGCAATTTTTATATTTTCATTTGAAATAAGATCAACATTTTCTAAGTTATTTTTTTTTATAACTTTTGATAAATATTCTTTAGAATCTTGAGTTGCATGAAAAATATAATTATAATTAATTTTTTCTTCATTCATTTTTTTTATGAAGTCGATAAGTATAGGAACATGCAATTTCAATTCTGATAATCTACTACCAGGAAAAATTGAAATAATTTTACCTTTTAATAATTCTTTAATTTCAATTTTTTCATTTTTTGGATTATCTAATATTGGATGACCAACAAACGTATTTTTTAGTTTTTCCTTATCAAAATATTTTTTTTCAAAATTAAATAATAGAAGAATATGATCTAAGTAGCTTTTCATTTTTTTGACTCTACCCTCTCTCCAAGCCCAAACTTTAGGAGCTATAAAATGAACAGTTTTTATATTTGGTTTTTTTAATTTAATTATTTTTGAAACGCGAAGTGTAAAATCAGGACTATCAACACTAAATAAAATATCAGGATTGAAATCTAAAATTTTTTTTACTGTTTCATTAATCTTTCTTTTTATCTTAAAAATATTTAATAATATGTCCGTAAAAGCTATATATGTAATATCTTTTTGGTCGTATATTGACTTAATACCTATAGATTTCAAATGTTGACCCCCAACAGATAAATATTCAACATTTACATCAGATTTTTTTAATTCTTTAATGGCTTCTGCAGCCAATTTATCACCTGAAGGTTCACCCGTTAAAATAAAAATTTTTTTCATGTAGCCATAACAAAAATATTATTTTTATTAGCGAATTGAAGTCCTTTGTGTTTATCTAAGAATATATTTTGACCTGCTTTAACAACAATTCCTCTAATATTTGCTTTTTTACAATCTTTTATTGTATCTAGACCAATAGTGGGTAAATCGGCACGTAAATCTTGCTTAGATTTAGGCATCTTTAATAAGAGTTTATTCTGCAGATTATTGTTTCTAATAGACTTTAACATATCCTTTGTCCCTTTTCTTTTTTCGAGTGAAACAACCTTCTGATTATTGATTACTAATGCTTGAACATGATTATAAGAATTTGATTTATTTAGTATCTGAATGCCTTTTTTTATTGTTAATTTATCAATTACACTAGGTTTTGCTTTTGTATAGCATCCTTTGGTTAGAGTTAGTTCTGGATTATATGTGTTTAATTTTATAACTTTTATTTTGTTTTCTGATAAAATATTAATCAATTCTTTTAATATAGCTGCATCTCCTAATTTAGATGCCTTTATAATTCTAGGGATATAGTAAAAACCTTTAAGATCTAATTTCAGTTTAGAAATTCTTGGCTTAATAATATTTCCTGCAAATAAAACTTTTTTACATTTTTTTGATTTAATTAATTCTAAAATTTTACCAAATTTTCCAATATTTATAAAATGACTGTTTTTATCATTTTTGAATTTATTATTTTTTGATAAATCTATTATGAAATATTTAATTTTTTTTTTTTTTAAACTTTTTAATATTTCCAATGGCAGTTTATTTTCTCCTAGAAATAATCCAATCATTTAATATTTTCTGGAAGAGATATAGGTCTTTTTTTATCTGAATTTACAAAATCGATTATGATTTTGACATATTTGTTTTCTTTTATCTCAGCATTTAGATTTTCAATATTAGATCTAAAATTTGGATTACAAAATACTATATCATAAAATTTTTGTAATATTTTAATGTCTTCATTTGAAATTTTTGCTCTTCTAAGTCCTATAAGATTTAGACCAACTAAATTATTTCTATTTCCTAATGATAAACCATATGGAATTACATCACTTAAAACTCCAGTCATTCCACCTATCATTGCTAAGCTTCCAATTCTTGAAAATTGATGTATAGCGCAACTACCTCCGACTATTGCATTATTTTCTATTGTAACATGACCACCAACCTGAACATTATTTGCTAAAACTATATTGTCTCCAAGATTACAGTCATGTGCTACGTGGCAGTAAACCATCAGTAAATTATTATTACCTATTTTAGTAATTGTACCTCCCTGAGATGTGCCTGGATTAATATTCACATATTCTCTAAGTTTATTATTATCACCAATTATTATAGAATTCTTTTCTCCTTTATATTTTAAATCTTGCGGAGGTGTTCCGATTGACACGAAAGGAAAAATCTCATTATTTTTCCCAATTTTTGTATTACCTTTAATACTAACATTAGAATGTAATTTTGTTTTTGATCCTATTTCAACTTCAGAATCGATTACGCAATATGGACCGATTTCAACATCATTAGAAATTTTAGCATTTGGGCTTATTATTGAGGTTTGATGTATCACATTTAATTGATAACAAATTATTATCTAAAAGCTTATCAAGAATTGCTACTAATTATTTCTTTCTATCTACTATGGTTGCTGCCCACTGAGCATCGGCCATTTTTTTTCCATCAACAAACGCTTCACCTTTATATTTCCATACTCTTCCATGAGATCTTACAGCATCAATATTTAATTCTAATCTGCAATCAGGTATTACTGGATTTCTAAATCGAGCTTTATCAACAGTCATTAAAAAAACTAATTTATTTTCGTATGTTTTTTTATCAATTCCAGCAGCAGTAAGAGCTGCAGCAGCTTGACCAAATGCTTCTACAATTAATACTCCTGGCATAACAGGTTCACCAGGAAAATGACCTTGTACAAAAAAACTATCTTTTTTAACATTTACTATTGCAGTAGCTGATTTTAGTTTTTTTATATTAATTAACTCATCAATAAGAAGCATTGGATCTCTGTGTGGAAGCAAATCTTTTATCTGATTTTTATTTAATTGATCTGTCATTTATTTTCTTTTAAAAATTTTCTAATATCTTTAGCAGGATATCCCATGACCTTGGAATTGTCTGGTATATTTTTTACTACTCCACTACCACCACCTATTTGAACATTATTTCCAATTTTTAAATGTCCAGAAATACCAGCTTGACCTCCAACTGAAACTCTATTTCCAATTGTGGAACTGCCAGCAAAACCTACCTGTCCTGTTATAATACAATTACTACCAATATTCACATTATGAGCAATATGGACCTGATTATCTATAAATGTGTTTTTTCCAATTACAGTGTTTGATAATGAACCTCTATCAATTGTATTGTTGCAACCTATTTCAACATTATCATTGATAATAACCATACCAATATGTGGATATCTAGTATTCCTGATTTTTTCGGGGAAAAAACCGAATCCTTTTTTTCCTATAACAGCACCATCAAGAATTCTAACATTTTTTCCAATAATTGAATTTTTAATAATTACATTACTTCCAATCATACAATTATTACCGATCACAACATTTGACTCTATAATCGTATTATGACCAATTATAGTGTTTTTTCCTATCTTAACATTTTCACCTAACAAAACATTGTGACCAAATTTTACTTTTTTAAATTTATTTTGATCATAAACTTTGACTTTAAAGTCCATTATATCATTAAGCGAAAGTGGATAAAATAATTTTGTTACAAAAGCTACAGATTTGAATACATTTTTAACAATGATTGGTTTTGAATAATTTTTTACAATTTTTTCATATTTTTTTTCAGTTATAATATATTTAGATTTAGTTTTTTTCAATAATTCTAAATATCTCTGTGAATTAAAAAAAGATATATCATCTTTATTTGCATTTGTTAAATCACATATATTTTTTATAATTTCTTTTTTTACAGATTTTTTTTGACCTAATATTTTTAATATATCAGATAAATATAGATATTTTTTCTTTTTAAAAAATATATTGTTAATTTTCATAAATTAAATTTTTTTTTTTTGTTTCTTCATTTAATATGAGCATTACATTAGATGTAA
Organism: uncultured Pelagibacteraceae bacterium; assembly: GCA_902588975.1. Taxonomy (GTDB): domain Bacteria; phylum Pseudomonadota; class Alphaproteobacteria; order Pelagibacterales; family Pelagibacteraceae; genus Pelagibacter. The sequence goes on from CACIRJ010000002.1 coordinate 38,211, forward strand.
TATCTAATACCTTAGCACCCACAAGTATATCTTTTTTCTTTAATATCAAATTTATATTATTATTAGTTGCAAAATCAGATAAAATTGGACTCAATAACTCTAATATTTGATTTCTATACTTATTTTTTTCTTCAAGAATAGTTTTTGCAGAATCTTTTCTAAAAATTTGATAATTTTTTACAAGACTATTTAACTCATTCAGACTTTTATCAATTTCTTCTTTTTTTAGAATATTTTTTTTATTTTTAATATCAGTTTCTTTTTCCTTAATAATTTTTTCTTTTATAGTTAACTCTAATTTTATTTTTTCTTGCGTATTTGATATTTTTTTTTTTAAATAAATCCCCAAATCAGAGTTATCAACGATGTATTGAATATCTAAATATACAATATTATTATTTGCATATGTAAATTGAACATTTACAAAATATAATAAAATAAAAAAAATAGTTCTCATTAAAATGAGGTACCAATCTGAAATCTAAAGCTTTCAGTTACGTCAGTGTCTTCATCACTCAATGGTATAGCATAGGAAAATGATAATGGTCCAATCGCACTAAACCAATTCATTGCTATTCCTGTTGCTGATCTAATTTTATTTGAATCTAGACTGCTATTATAATCTACTTCCCATACATTAGCAAAATCTAAGAAAAAATTAAAATCGATATTATCATTTTCAAAAATTATATTTGGCAACGTAGAGCTTAAATTTAATGCACCAGCATAGTTTCCACCAATATACTGTGTGCCATCTTTAGGTCCAATTTTTCCAGACTCGAATCCTCTTAACCTTCGACTGGGAACAAATGCTCTTTTTGACACTCTCACATTATCTTCTAAAGAATTTATTGCTTTAAGATATAAGTTTGCAGATAATGTCAAGTTATCACCAAAGGAGTGATACGCAGAACTTGTAAAACGATTCTCAATAGTTAAGTCGTCGGAATATATAGGCAATGTTTGAGAAAAACTATTTTTAAAACCATCTGTTGGCTGATAGTCTTGATCTAGTCTATTGTAAGTTATTGAATAAGACAATAAATTTTCAAAATAGTTTCCTTCCTGTCTTTTAACTATATTGGTTGCTGAAGATGATGTTTCTAAATCTTCATAATAATTAGATAGCTCTAAATTAACAAAAAGATCAGTTTTTTGCTCAAATCCAGTACCTATTGTAAATCCAGTTCTTTCAGTTTTATAACCACTGGTAGACATAAAATCATTAACAGAACTTTCAATGACTGTTTTGATTGATTTATCTGAATTTCTAAAATTTGGATTTGTTACAGAGAATTTACCAGCTACAGATTCGTCACTAAGTGTTAAATCTGTATCTAATTTTATTCCTAAACCAAGATAATTATTTTCTTTAATACCACCACTTATGGATGTACCTTGCGTTCCAGTCCCAGCACCTGCAAATATTTCTCCAGTTGCTTTTTCCTCAACTGTAATATCAATAATTTTATTAAGTTTTTCATTGTCATATGTTTTATATTCAACAGTTTTAAAAATATTCAAAGCTTTGACTTTTTGAATAGATTTATTAAATAAGATATTATTAAATGCATCACCTTCATCAATAATTAGTTTATTTCTAATTACTTTTTCGTCAGTAATAAAATTTCCTTTGATATTAATTCTTTCAACAAATTCCTTGTCTAAATCATCGAAATTAATAACAATATCGATTAGGTTGTCTGATTTAACTATTTGATCATAATTAGCATTGATAAATATAAAATCATTTTGAAGTATAAAATCATTTAATTCATCTACATGACTTTGAATTAGTTTAGCAGAATATTTTTTTCCTTTTAATTTATTTAATTTTTTTTGAAATCTTTTAATATTTTCATCTAGAGATTTATTTTTATTAACTATAATTAAATCATTAAATATAAATTTATCTCCCGCATTAATATTAAAAACTAATTCAAATTGATTTTCCTCGTTTATAAGGGCTGTTGCAGATTTAACTTTAGCATTGAAAAAACCACGATTTTTGTAAAAATTGTTTAATCTATAAACGTCAGCTTTTATTCGTTCTGTATCTAAGAATTTATTTGAGCTTAGAAATTTCCAAAATTTACTTTCTTCAGAGAGAATAACATTTCTTAGGGTGCTGTCTCGAAAGATTTTATCGCCTATAAAACTAATTTTTTTTATTTTAGCAATTTTTCCAAGCTCAATATCATATACCAAATCAACCGTATTGTTATTATTTTCGTTAATAGATGTTTTTATTTCAACAAAATAAAAACCATTTGATTTTAAAATATTTTTTATTAAGGTTACTTGTTCATTTATTTTATATTCAACAAAAGGATATTTTTCTATTTTGATTGAAACTTCTCTTAATTTTTCATAAATTCTATTTTTATCTATGCCATTAATTAAAACTGACTGAATTATTGGATTTTCATCTACGTTTATATAAACAATTCCGTTATTTGAATTTATTTTTACGTCTTTAAAATAATCTGTTTTATATAATTCTTTAAGAGCATTATTTAAATCATAAGATTTTATCTCGTTACCGACTTTAAGCTTAGAAAACAAAATTACTGTAGATTTGGAAATTCTATTATTTCCATCAATTTGAATTTTTTTTATAATTTCTGCATAACTGATAGAATTGAAAAAAAATTGCAATAAAAGCAAAAATAGAAAATTTTTTAATATACAAAATCTATTTTTCATAATATTTTATGTTCATTTCTAAATAATTATTAGTCAATTTTATCATTTTTTTTATATCATAAATATTTTTTGGTTTTAATTTATAAAATTTAATAAAATATGGGCTTTTAATTAAATTTAATAAATTTTTATATATAGATAGATAGTTAATTTTATTATTTAAATATTTATAAACTAAATTATCATTTAAGGTTATTAGAATAGTCTCAAAATAAGAACTTCTTTCGGGTATCATGGATAATATAGATAAAAGAGGAAATTTTCTCTTTGTAGGTTCTATAAACTTTAATTTATTTAATTGTGATAGATGATTTTTAATAGGGTTTTTATAATATCTATCATAAATATTTAAAGCATTTGAGATAGGAATACTCATTTTACTTTCATGTGCTAAAAATTTGATTGTTCCACCTTTGTAGAATATTAAGGCATGAACATAAGATGTTGGATGTATTAAAATTGAAAGTTTTTTATTTTGAAGATTAAATATTTTTTTTGCTTCTAAATATTCAAATACTTTATTCATCATAGTTGATGAATCAATTGAGATTTTTTTTCCCATTTTCCAAGTAGGGTGTTTTAATGCCATGCGAGGTTTTACATTTGCGATATTTCTATTCAATTGATTTAAAAAAGGGCCACCGGATGCCGTGAGAACAATTTTTTGAACATCATTTATGTCATCACTATTTAACATTTTCCAAATAGAAAAGTGCTCAGAGTCAATTGGTATGAAATTAGTTTTATATTTTTTTAATTTGTTTTCTATTAGATTCCAGCCACAAATAATTGACTCCTTATTTGCTAATAATAAATTTTCAGTCTTAGATATTATATCTAGCGTCGGTGACAAACCTTCAATACCAGAAATAGAATTTATACAATAATTGACTTTTTTGTTTAGTATTTTTTTAAGATTTTTTAATCCGAGATGTAATTTTATATTCTTATTTTTGAATAATTTATAATATTTTTGATATTTATTTTTATCCTCAATAATAACATTCGCCACATTAAAAGACAAAGCTTGTTTATATATTTTTTTAGCATTTTTATTAGTAGATAATAGTTGTACTTTAAAATTCTTTTTTTTTATTACAGAAAGTGTTGTTGATCCAATTGACCCTGTTGATCCTAAAATTACAATTTTTTTACGCATAAAAATAAAAAAAGATTAATCCAATCGGAATTGTAAATATTATGCCATCCAATCTATCAAGAATTCCTCCATGGCCTGGTAGAACTTTTCCAGTATCTTTAATATTTGCTTTTCTTTTTAAAAATGAAATAAATAAATCACCAATCTGAGATATAGTAGAAAAAATTATAGTGAACAATATAATCTCATAAAATGTAAAATAATTTTTAAACAGATATACTGATGTGATATATGATAAAATATATGAACCAATTAAACCTGAGTATGTTTTATTTGGACTAATTCTAGTAAGCTTTTTTCCTTTAAGAATTTTTCCAAATGTAAAGCCACCAATATCAGTTGAGATACAAATTGAAATAATCAAAAATAGTAATAATTTATCATTAACTTTATTTAATGCAAATATACTAAAAATTTCAACTATAGTGAATGTAATAAAAAAAAGTATAAATATAAATGAAATATAAATTTTAATATGATTACAATTTTTATAAATTTTTTTTAAAATAAAATTAAACTCAAATAATATTTCATATAAACAAAAAATTAAAATTAAAAACAATATAAACAAGTGTAATGTAGATAAATAGGCTAATAATAATAAAACTAAAGAAGTTATAAAACGACTATTTAGCTCGGTCATTAAGGCCTCCAAAGTTTCTATTAATTTTCTTAAAACTATTAATTATTTTATAAAAATCATTTTTTGTAAAGTCAGGCCACATTTTTTTTAAAAAAAAGATTTCTGTATAAATAGATTGCCAGATTAAAAAATTACTTATTCTTTTAGTATTTCCTGTTCTTATTAATATATCAGGATTAGGTATATCTCTTGTATATAAGAATTTTTCAATATTTTTTTCATTTATTTTAATATTTTTTTTTTTAAGAATTTTAAATGCTTCAATTATTTCTTGCCTAGAACCATAATTTAATGCCATATTAATCTGTATATTTTTATTTGACGAGGTTATATTTTCTACTTTTTTTATTTTATTTTTTAATATTTTTGGAAATGGTTTTAAGTTTCCAATTATCTTTATTTTAATTTTCCTATCTAAAATACTTTTAATTTCTGTATCAATATAATTTTCTAGAAGTTTAAATAAAAAATTTATTTCATGAGATGGTCTTTTCCAATTTTCAGTTGAAAAAGTAAATAAAGTTAAATATCTTATTTTTTTTTTTAGCGCGGCATTAATAATATTACTAACTGTAATAATTCCTTTTTTATGACCGTAATTTCTTGAATTTTTTTTTTTAATTCCCCACCTTCCATTGCCATCCATGATTATAGCTACATGTTTAGGTGAAATCATATAGTCATTATTTCTTTTTCTTTTGTTATTACTTTTTGGTCAATTATTTTTATATGTGAGTCAGTATATTCCTGGACAATTTTTTCATATTTTTTTTCATCATCTTCAGAAATATCTTTAGATTTTAATAATTTTTTTATTTCATCATTAGCATCTCTTCTTATATTTCTAATTGATACTTTACATTTTTCGCCCATTGATTTTATTATTTTTTTAATTTCTATGCGTCTTTCTTCGCTTAAATCTGGAATTGGTAATCTCATTAATTGTCCTTCAATTTGTGGATTTAATCCTAACTCAGATTTTTTTATTGCCGCATCTATCATATTTACATTATTAATATCCCATACCTGAATATTGATCGTTCTTGCTTCTGGTGTTGTTATTGTTCCTAATTGATTTATAGGCATTTTTTGCCCATAAACGTCTACTCTAATTAAATCAAGCATACTAGAATTTGCTCTTCCTGTTCTTAATGAATTAAGTTCTTTAGAGAAAACGTCAATTGTTTTTGACATTTTTGTTCTATATGAAATATCATTAAACATTATTCACCAATTTTTATTCTAAAGAATTCTTTAATTTTTAGGTCTGAGATATTTATATCTGATAATATATCTTTCACTTTTTTTTTTGGTTCCATAACCCAATTCTGTGTCATCAAAGCATTTTCCTCTTTAAATTTATTAATTTTACCTTCACTTATTTTTGAAGCAATCTCAGATGTTTTTCCAGAATTTTTTAATTCTTCTGCAATTAATTCTTGTTCTTTTATAATTATTTCTCTTTTTATATCATTTGAATTTAATGCTAAAGGATTGGAAGCAGCAATATGCATAGACAATTGTTTTCCAAATGTTTTTATATCATCAAATTTATGAATGGTCTCCAAAGAAACAACAACTCCTAATTTTGAAACATTATCTCTTACGACAGAATGTTGATATATAAAATTAAATGAATTTTTATTTTCTACAGTTTTTAACTTTCCTATGGTTATTTTTTCACCAATTTTAGCTATTAACGAAACAAGGTTATCTTCAACAGACTTACCATTTTTCATTTTAGATACCTTTAATTTTTCAATCTCGGAAGAGCAATTATTATTAATTTCACTCAACTCTTTAACAAAAGATATAAAATCATCATTTTTTGCAACAAAGTCCGTCTCACAATTTATTTCAATTATTGATGTTTTGTTAGTATTTCCACTTATTACTACAACACCTTCTTTAGCATCTCTGGACATTTTTTTTGATGCTTTAGCAATACCTTTAACTCTTAATATTTCTGATGCTTTTTCTAAATCACCATTTGACTCTTTAAGTGCAGCATTACAATCTTTAAAACCAGCACCTGTGGATTGTCTTAGTTGTTTAACTTTTTCAATATCACTCATTTTTTAAATTTTAATTAGTTTATTTTTTTATCAGTTTTGATTGCTTCATTTTGTGTTGACTTATCAGGAGTTACATTCGACTTATCCTGGTCTGATAAAACTTTAATATGATTTTTTGCATCATTAATTGTATCTTTCATTAAATTACAATACAAATCTATAGACCTACGTGCATCATCATTTCCTGGAATAGGGAAATCTATACCATCAGGATCTGAATTAGTATCTAATATAGCTATTATAGGAATGCCAAGCTTAATTGACTCTTTAATTGCAAGTGATTCATAATTTGTATCAATAATAAAAACTAGTTCAGGAATTTTCTTCATTTCCATTATTCCTCCAAGAGATCTCTGCAATTTATCTCTTTGACCGCTCATTTTAAGTAATTCTTTTTTTGTAAAACCTCTATTTTCTGAAGAAAGATCAGAATTAATTTTATTTAATTTTTTTATAGAATTAGATATTGTTCCCCAATTAGTAAGCATCCCCCCTAACCATCTATAGTTAACAAAATATTGGTCTGTATCTTTAGCTAATTGGGCGACTGCCTCTGATGCTTGCTTTTTTGTAGATATAAACAATATTTTTCCACCAGAAGAAATTGTGTTATGAACCTTCTCTAAAGCTGTATTTGTTAATTCAAGTGTTTGTGTTAAGTCAATAATATGTATTGAGTCTCTTTTTCCAAAAATATATTTTTTCATTTTAGGATTCCATCTCAAAGTTTTATGTCCAAGATGAACTCCTGCTTCTAATAATTGTTCGATTGTTATTTTAGGTATCTTCATATTTATTCCCGGTTATGCCACCACAATTACTGCCCTTTAGGGACCGGAGGTATAAAACCACTAACTGTGTGCGTGTTAATTTTCAGAATAAATACAATTTTTTTGTTAAAAAACAAGCATTATTTACTCAAATACAAATTTTTCTTCTAAATTAAGCGAGTTTAACAAATTATTGTCAATTTTCCTTTTATCTTTTAGTCTAAAAATCAAAGTTTCATCATTAAGGTTAAGATGAATTTTTACCTTTGTTTCTCCATTTGAATGACTTAGATTTTTTAGTTTCTTTAGTTCATCTATGTTGTTAAATTTAAATGTAATATTTTTTATTGGATTATTTGCTATATCTTTAAGCGAAACTATTTTTTTAACGTTAACTCTTTTTTGAACTTTATTTTCGTCAATATAGCTTTTAATCAAAGTTATCAAGATTGATTTACCTTCTTTTAAATTATCTCTATTAGACTCAAAAACTTCTGAAAAAATAAATAATTCAAAAACATTTGAAAGATCAGAAAATTTAACTATTCCATAAGAATTTCCTTTTTGTGTTTTTTTTTCTTGAGTTTTTAATACAGTACATGCAATATTTGCACTTAAAATATCGTTATTATTTTCAAAAATATTATAATTAGTAACATTGTATTGTTTAAAAATTGATTTGTATTGATTTAGTGGATGGTCTGAAATGTAAAATCCTAATGTTTCAAATTCTTTAGCTAATTTTACATCTGTATTCCAATCGTTAATATCATCTAAAAAATCTACTTCTTGCCTTTCGTTACCTCCAAATAAGTCAATCTGATTTAGTGATTTATTTTCATGAATATTTTTTGACTTCAATATCAGGTTAGGAATTGAATTAAATATTGAATGTCTATTATTATTTATTTCATCAAATACCCCCGATTGAACTAAACCTTCTAATTGTAATTTATTTATATCCTTAGGATTATTTCTACTTATAAAGTCTGATAAATTTTTAAATTGACCATTATTTAATCTTTCTTTAACAACATTTGAAATTGCTTCATAGCCAACATTTTTAATTGCACCTAACGCATAATAAAAGTTTTCACCATCAGAATAAAAATCTGCAAACGATTTATTAATGTCTGGTCTTACTATTTTAATATTGAGTCTTTTTAACTCCACAAAAAATTCACTCAATTTTTTTTGATTAGATAATTCCATTGACATGGATGCTACAAAAAATTCATGTGGATAATAAGTTTTTAGGAATGCGGTTTGATAAGCAATAACTGCATATGCTGCTGCGTGACTTTTATTAAATCCATATTCTGCAAAAGGTTCAATTTTTAAAAATATACCTGCGGCTATATCTCTACTAATTCCATTTTTATATGCTCCATCCACAAATCTTTGCTTTTGTTTTTCAAGTTCTGCTCTTTTTTTCTTTCCCATCGCTCTTCTTAAAATATCCGCTTCTCCTGCTGTAAATCCAGAAAGTGCTTGAGCTATTTGCATTACCTGTTCTTGATAAATAATTACTCCATATGTTGGTTTTAATATTTCTTCTAATTTTGGATGTAAATAATCTGGTTCTTTTCTTCCATGTTTGCAATCATTATAAATTGGTATATTGCTCATTGGTCCTGGTCTATATAAAGCCACTAATGCTATAATATCTTCTAATCTATTTGGCTGCATATTTATAAGAGCATCTTTCATCCCAGAACTTTCAAGTTGAAATAAGCCTACAGTTTTACCACTTGATAATAATTCATATACTTTTTGGTCTTCATAATTAATTTTTTCAATATTAAATTCAGGTCTGTTTTTTTTTATTAATTTTTGAGCTTTGTCTATAACAGTAAGTGTTTTTAAACCTAAAAAATCAAATTTGATTAGCCCTGCATTTTCTGCAGAGTACATATCAAATTGAGTAGAAGGTAGTAGCAGGTCTGAGGCATTATCTTTATACAATGGCACAGTTTCAGTTAACTTTTTATCTGCAATAACTACCCCTGCTGCATGAGTTGCAACGTTTCGATTTAAACCTTCCAATTTAAGAGATAAATTTACTAACCGATCAACTCTTTTGTCCTCTTTAATCAATTTTTGGAGTCTGGGCTCAACATTTATACACTCTTGCAAAGACATTGGTCTTGATGGATCGAATGGGATCATTTTGCAAATACTATCAACAAAACCATAAGGTAATCCTAGAACTCTACCCACATCTCGAATTACCATTCTTGCTTTAAGCTTACCAAAAGTAATAATATGAGCTACACTGTCTTTATATTTTGTAGTTAAATATTCAAAAACTAAATCTCTTTTTTCCTCACAAAAATCTATATCAAAATCAGGCATTGAAATTCTATCAGGATTAAGAAATCTTTCAAAAATAAGATTGAATTTAATTGGATCTATATCAGTTATGGATAAACACCAAGCAACTAAAGAACCTGCACCAGATCCTCTACCTGGTCCAACAGGAATTTTATTTTTTTTTGCCCATTTAATATAATCTGAAACAATTAAAAAATAACCAGAATAATTCATTTCAATTATTATCCCTATTTCGTGCTCGAGCCTTTTTTTATATTCTAGATATTTTTCATCTTTCTCGATTAATGAGAGATCCTTATCAAAAATTAATTTAAATTTTTCTTTAAGGCCTTCGTCTGAAAGATGTCTCAACATGTCATTTGAATCTTTTTCAGACGATGAAATACGTGGTAAAATAGGCTTAGAAAAATTTGGTTTAAAAGAACATCTATATGGTAAATTAAAATTATTTTCTAAAGCTTCAGGTAAATCACTAAAAAGCTCAATCATTTCTTCAGATGATTTAAAATAGTGTTGATTAGTGAGTTTTGTTCTATTCGAATCGTTAACATAAGTTTTTTCACCAATACACATTAATGCATCATGTGCATCGAACATATCTTTATCTAAATAATAAACCTCATTCGAAGCAATAATTGGCAATTCTAACTTTTCTGAAATTTTAAGATTAAAATTTTCGAAGTCTTTCTCGTTAATATCATTATGTCTTTGAATTTCTATGTAGATGTTTTCTTTAAATTTTTCTTTTAACTTAATTAATAATTCTTCAATTTCATTAAATAAACCTTTATTAAAAAGTGAACCAAAGAAACATCTAATTGATCCTGTTAATACTATAATACCATCTGAGTTATTTACTAAATCATCTATTTCACAATTTGGAGTAGCGACGTCTGAATTTTCTAGATAAGAATTTGATGAAAGTTTAATAATATTTTTATATCCATGGTGATTTTTAGCTATAATAGGTATTAGACCTCTAAATTCTTTATATTTAAATAATATTTGTGTTCCTATAATGGGCTGCGTACCTACAGACGATAAATTTTCTGAAAATTCTAACGCACCTGACAAATTGTAGGTATCTGACAAACCTAGTGATTTTATTTTATTTTTTTTACAGAAATCTTTTAATTGATCAATTTTTACCGCTCCCTCGCAAATGGAATATTGAGTATGTATTTTAAATTGATTAAATGTTTTATTATCTGATTCTTTCATTGGTAATATTCATTTTACCACCAATCATTTTAATTTTACAATCTGCCATATTCGCAAAATATCTATTGTGGGTTGCAAAAATTATAATTCTATTTTTTTCTTTTAGATTAAAGAGGATTTTAAATATTTGTTTAGCATTATCAAAATCTAAACTTCCTGTAGGTTCATCTGCTAAAATAATGTTTGGTTCATTAATTAGTGCTCTAGCAATTGCTATTCTTTGATTTTCACCACCAGAAAGTTCAGATGGATAATGATTTAATCTCGAGGTTAAATCAAATTTTTTAATCAATTTTTTCGCCAATTCTGTTGATTTTAATTTATTATTAGTAATTAACAAATTTGGCAGTATTACATTTTCGAGTGCTGTAAAGTCAGGCAATAAATTTTTGTCTTGATAAATTATGCCAATATTTTTTGATCTTACATGATCATTCTCAATTGAACTATTTGTATCGATTTTCTTTTTGTTAAACTCAATAAAACCTGACGACGGGATGTCAATAAATGACAACAAATTTAATAATGTTGATTTACCAGATCCTGAAGGTCCTATAATTGAATATACCCTCCCTGCCTCAAATTTAAAATTTATATTGTTTAAAACTTTAAGAGATTTATTTTTCTCATATTTCTTTGATAAATTATTTAATTTTAAAAAATTACTCATATTTTAAAGTTTGTATTGTATCCAATTTTGCAGCTCTAGAAGCTGGAAAAATAGATACAATAGAAGTTGTTATTATTGAACATAATGCAATTAAAATTATTGAATTAACGTTTATTTCCGATGGAAGAGTACTTAAAAAGTAAATTTCTTCTGGAAATAATGTAATATCAAATGTATTAGAAATAAATTTCCTAATATTCTCTATATAATATGAAAATAAAGTCCCTAATAAAATGCCAAATAGGGTTGCTGAAGTACCAATTATAAATCCAATATAAAAGAAAATTTTTTTTATAGATAAATTTGTTACACCAATTGTTTTTAAAATCCCTATATCTCTTGTTTTATTTTTAACTAATATAGTCAAACCAGAAATAATATTAAATGCAGCTACAATTATTATTAGAGATAAGATTATAAACATAACATTTCTTTCGACTTTTAAAGCTGAAAATAATGACTGATTTAAATCTGCCCATGTGTAAACATATGCGTCAGGAAATAAATCTGATAAAATTTTTTTATGATATTTAATATTTTTTGGATCTTTAAAATAAAACTCTGTAAATCTTTTTTCTTTATTTTTATCAAAAAAATCTTCTAATGTATTAAGATTGATGTACGCTACATTCTCATTAAATTCGCCTATCCCACTATCAAAGATTGAGATTACTTCAAATTTATCTTGTCGTGGAAAAGATCCTACAATTGTTTGAATGCCAGATGGTGACATTATTGTTATTTGATCACCAATATCTATATTAAGTAAAAAGCTTAGGTCTTTTCCAATTGATATTGAATTGCTTTTCAGATCTGTTGATCCGAAATATTTTTGGTTATTTAATATATCAAGTTGCTTAAAATCATTTTTTAAATATCCTTTTAAAAGGATACCTTTTGTATTTAATTTTGAAAGAATTACTGCTTCTCCATCATTTGAAACAATGCCTTTCGCAAAATCTATATCATGTATATAAACTAAAGGCTTGTTGTAGGGTTTTACAACAGCATGGGCGTTAAAACCTACAATTTTATTTATTAGCTCTGTTCTAAAACCATTCATTACTGACATAACAATTATTAGTACAGCTACTCCCAATCCAATACCAATGAAGGAAAAAATAGAGATTACATTTAAAAAGCCATCTTTTTTTCTAGCTTTTAAAAATCTAAATATAATCTCTTTTTCTAGTTGTGAAATCAATTTTGCTTAGCTTTTATTATTTGTGAAGCTATATCTTCAACTTTTAACTTTTGAGTTTCTCCATCAACTTCCTTGAACTCTAACAAATTTCCATCAGATTTACTTCCAATTATCAATTGATATGGAATTCCGATTAAATTAAATTTTTTGATTTTAGCTGAGATATTTTCATCCGTATCATCAATGATTGTATCAATTTTTTTTGATTTTAAAAATTCATATATTTTAATAGACTTTTCTAAATTAGATTTATCATTTTTGTTTATCATTGGAATAATCGCACAATCATAAGGTGTTACTGACATGGGCCATTTCATTAAACCTTCTATATCATTATATTTTGCTTCAATTATGGCACCAACAAGTCTAGAAACTCCTATTCCGTATGAACCCATTTTAACAAATTCCTTTTTTCCATTAAAATCTACAGCAGCATTCATTGGTTTTGAGTATTTATCTCCAAAATAAAATATGTGACCAACTTCAATACCTTTGGTATTTACTCTAAATTCCTCTGGAACAGATTTTTCAAATTGATCTTTATTAAATTTTTCATCTGTTACAGAATAAAACTTTTCATATTGTTTTCTCAATGTGCCTAATGACTCTTTTTCTAGAATTGTTTTAGAGCTGTCTACATCAAAAATTCTTTTATCAGTATAAATTTTGCTTTCACCAGTATCGGCAAGAATAATAAATTCATGTGATAAGTTTCCTCCAATAGGGCCAGTATCAGCAGCCATAGGAATTGCAGATAAATTTAATCTTTTAAAAGTTTTTAAATATGAAAGAAAAAATTTATTGTAAGAAAATATTGCATCATCATCTGTTAAATCAAAAGAGTAAGCATCCTTCATATAAAACTCTCTACATCTCATAATGCCAAATCTTGGTCTTAACTCATCTCTAAATTTCCATTGAATATGATATAATAATTGAGGTAACGATTTGTATGATTTAAATGAAGATCTAAAAATTTCTGTTACAAGTTCTTCATTAGTTGGACCATATAACATTTCTCTATTTTGACGGTCCTTAATTCTTAACATTTCTTCACCATAATCTTCGTATCGTCCACTTTCCTTCCAAATTTCAGATGATTGAATTGTCGGCATTAATATTTCTTGAACACCGACGCGGTCTTGTTCTTCTCGAACTATTTGTTCTATTTTTTTCATGACTTTAAATCCAAGCGGTAACCAAGAATAAATACCAGCAGAGGACTGTTTAATCATACCTACTCTCAACATTAATTGGTGAGACTTAATTTTAGCTTCAGAAGGGTTATTTTTTAGTATTGGAATAAATGATTTTGAAAAAAACATTAATTTAAAAAGTTACGTAAATTTAAAATTTCATTAATTACTAATAGATATATAACTATAAAAATACCAGATGTAATTAAAGTACAATAAATTATTTTTTTAGTTATTTTTGGATTTTCTGGTGCCCCAGGGTCAATACCTTCTATATTTCCCTTTTTTTCACGATTTACATCTATTGGAAGAATGGCAAAGAAAACTATCCACCACAAGCAGACATATACAACTATTGAGCCTGTAATACTCAATTAAATCCTCACTAAATTTATATTAGTATAAGGTCTTTTTCCTAATTTTTCTTTTGTATACTTCCTGCAAGTTATTTTAAGCGCATCAATTAAATTTGATTCTTGTTTTTTGTTATTTAAAGAAAAAGTTTTTGCTGTTTTTTCAATTTCTTCCTCAAGATTAAATGTGAATTCATCTTTTTCGTATATTGGCAAACCTCTAAAAGTTAATAAAGGTTTGTTGTGAATATTTCCATTTTGAGTTATTAATAGTGTTGCTTCTATTAGTCCGTTAGTAGACAAATTTTTTCGCTCTTTAATAGATTGAGCATCTTCTTCAACACTTATGGAACCATCTAAGTAAAGTCTTCCACTTGGTGCTTTATCATAGACTTCAGGTTTATCACCAGGATAAATTCTTACTATATCACCATTTTCTACTCTAACTGGATATGGGACTTGCATTTCTTTAGCAAAATTTATGTGTTCAATCATATGTCTATGTTCACCATGAACAGGAATAACAGATCTCGGCTTTATCCAGTCATACATATCCTTTAAATCTTCTCTATTTGGATGTCCTGATACATGAATAAATTCACTATCTTCTGAAATTACTTCTATACCTTCCCTAACTAATTGATTATGAAGTTTGTATAGTTTTTTTTCATTACCTGGAATAATTTTTGAAGAAAATATAACCGCGTCCCCTCTCTCAACAAAAACATCTGGATGTGTATAATTTGAAATACGGTTCATTGCACCCATTGGCTCTCCTTGGCTACCGGTGCATAAGTAAACAATTTTTTCTCTTGAGATATTTTTTGTATCTCTTGCATCAAGTGGATCAATAACATTTTGCAAATAACCACATTGCCTAGCTGCTTTATAAATTCTATGCATTGAACGGCCCACTAAAGCAATCTGCCTACCAGTTTTTTCAGCGCAATAAAAAGCTGACTCCATTCTTGCTACATTTGAAGCGAAAGATGTAATAATTATTCTTTTCTTTAATCTTTCCATTATCTTTAGCATATTTTTTCTTACATCTAGTTCGGATCCTGCCCTTCCAGCACTAAACACATTTGTTGAGTCACATATCATTGTCAAAACACCTTCATCGCCAATTTCCTTTAATCTTTTTGAATTCATATTATCTCCAGTTAATGGATCTGGATCACACTTCCAATCACCAGTATGTAATATATTCCCAACTGGTGTTTCTATTTTTAGACCATTAGGCTCTAGTATAGAATGTGTTAATGTTACAAATTCTATTTTAAAAGGACTTAAATCTACGATGCTATTCAATTGAACAACTTCTAGATATCCTGTTACATCAATTTTTTTTTCCTTAAATTTTTCTGAAATTAAGACTGATGTAAATGGAGTAGCAAATATTTTACAATTTAGTTTTGGCCATATATGAGCAATAGCACCAATATGATCTTCATGTGCATGAGTTAGAACAATACCTAATAAGTCATCTTTTTTATCAACGATAAATCCAGGGTCAGGATATATTAAATCAACTCCAGGGATTGCATCGTCTGCAAAAGTAACTCCTATATCTACAATTATCCATTTTCTATTATCTGGATTTCCATAGGCGAATAAATTCATATTCATCCCAATTTCTCCAGATCCACCTAAAGGGCAAAAAATTAATTCCTCTTTCATTTATTTAAATTCATAGCAGCCTTTAAAACTCCATCAGTAGTTAAATTAGATTTTATTTTTACTTTTAGTTTTAAAGAATTTTTAAACATATTTGCTAATCCGCCAGTAAATATTATTTTATATTTTTTTTTGGTTTGTTTAATAATGGAATGAATTATATTGTCAATCAGACCAGTATAACCGAAGAAAAATCCTGAATTAATTGCACTTATAGTATTTTTACCTAAAACATTGTTTAATTTTTTAAATTTTACATTAGGTATTAAGGATGCTTTTTTTGATAAATTTTCTAATGATAGATTTACTCCAGGGGCAATTACCCCTCCGTTATAACTATTTGCTGAGATTACATCAAAATTAGTTGCTGTCCCAAAATCTACTACAATATAATTATTTTTATTATCAATTACTGATATTGCATTAGCTAACCTGTCAGAACCAATTTGTTTTCTATTAACTTTTATACTTAATAATTTACTTAAATTAAGATTTTTTAATTCATTACAATTTGTATTAAAATATAGTTTAAAATAATTTTTAATTTTCTTGTAACAATTAGGAACAACGGAACAGAATAAAATTTGTTTTAATTTTTTATCATATTTTTTCAAAACATTTAAATTTTTTTTTAAATATTTTAAATTCACTTTATTTGTAGATAGTCTGATTTTTTTGACAATATTTTTATTTTTGTAAACACAGATTTTTATATCAGTATTTCCAATATCTCCAATAATGTAAAAATTAAGCATAATAAGAATATTTTTTTTCAAAGTTATTTTTTATAAAATTTATAATTTTAGATTTATTAATTTTTTTATTATATTTATTTATATAAGTAGTTTCATATTCTTTTATTATTGGACTACTTTTTATATTAATTCCTACTCCAATAATTAGAAATTTAATTTCATTATAATAAATTATTTCTTGAAGAATTCCGCATACCTTTTTATTCATTATTTTTAAATCATTTGGTAGTTTAATATTAATTTTATATGGAACAATATTTTTTAAAATATTTTTTATTATTTTAAGATTTGAAAATGTAATTTTTTTCAAATGTAAACTTTTGCCAATAGGAAAAAAAATCGAAATAAAAAGATTTCCTCTTCTAGAAATCCATTTTTTTCCCCTTTGTCCTTTTCCATTTGTCTGGATATCGCTAGTAATTATACCTTGTTTTATATTTTTTTTGATTAATCTTATTGCTGTATCATTAGTGCTTTTGACACTCTTATAAGTATATATTTTGAGTTTCATTAATTAATGTTTATTTGTGAAATTATATCTACTATTCCACTTGGATATATAAAATAAGCAAGAATGAAAAAAGTTGATGCTACTAGTGTAAATTTTAAACCTAAACTATGTTTCGATTCAAATTTTTCTTTTTCTGGGTCGAAATATATAATTTTGATTATTCTCAGATAATAAAAAGCAGCGATTACTGTTGCTAGCAGTCCAACTATTGCTAAAAAATACATTTTTTCATTTATTACAGAGACAAAAATATAAAATTTTGCAAAAAAACCAGCTAGCGGTGGTATTCCTGCTAAAGAGAATAACACAACAAGCAATGATAATGACAGTAACGGATGATTTTTTGAAAGACCAGATAAATCATCAATATTCTCATAATATTCATCGTTTCGTTTAAGCATAAACAAACAACTAAAAAATGCTAAATTCATTACAAGATAAATTGTTATATATGTAATAGAGCTTTGTACACCTTGTGTTGTACCTGTAGATAAACCTGCAAGAGCATATCCCATATGACTAATTGAGCTGTAGGCTATTAGTCTTTTTAGATTTTTTTGACCAATTGCTGCTACGGCTCCAAATACCATTGATGCAATAGACAAAAATATAATTATCATTTGCCACTGATCAACCAATTCATAAAAAGGAATGTAAAGAAATCTAATAAATACAGTTAATGCTGCAATTTTTGGAAGTAATGCGAAAAAGACTGTTACAGATGTTGGTGAGCCTTGATAAACATCAGGTGCCCACATATGAAAAGGAACAGCAGAAATTTTAAAAGCTAATCCAACTAAAATAAATACTATTCCAAAAGTTAATCCATATTCTATTTCTTTTGTATTAACCATAATTTGATTAAAATTAGTCGTTTCTGAAAAACCATAAATAAGTGAACACCCATATAATAAAAGTCCAGATGAAAGAGCACTTAAGACAAAATATTTTAATCCAGACTCTGTTGATAGTAAATTATCTCTATTAAATGATGCTAACACATATAATGCTAGTGATTGCAATTCTAATCCCATGTAAAAAACAATAAGATCGTTTGAACTAATCATAACCATCATACCTAAGATTGAGCACAAAATAAGAATTGGATATTCAATTTTGCTAATTTTACTAATTTGAATATATTTTGATGATGACAGCATTACAAAAATCCCAGACAAAATTAAAAGAATTTTCATAAATCTAGCTAAACTATCAATATTGTAACTATTTTTGAATAATGATGATTGAATTTGCGTGTCTAAGTTAATTATTAATGCTAAAGCAGCTACTAAACTTACTGTTGTTAAATTATAAACTAGTTGAGAACTATTTTTCTTAAATACCCCAAATATTAATAAAAACATAATCATTATAGATATAAATAACTCTGGAATTATAAGTTGTAGATTTTCCATTATTCGCCAAATGCTAATTTATTAATCTTATCTAAATCATTCATATCTATCATATTTGCGACTGATACTTCTATAGAGTTAATCAAAGGTTCTGGATAAAAACCAAAAAATATAATCGGTAATACTAAAAGCCATAATGTAACAATTTCAAATCTTTTTAAATCAACCATTTTTTTTACATCTTCATTAATTAATTTTCCAAAAATAATTCTCTTATATAACCAAAGCATATATGCCGCCCCCAAGATCACTCCTAAACTTGCAATCGTTGCTACTAATATATTCTTTTTAAATGCACCCATTAAAACTAAAAATTCACCAATAAAACCACTTGTTCCAGGTAATCCAAGAGCTCCTAAAGTAAAAACCATAAAAACTATTGCATACTTTGGCATTATAGAAACTAAGCCTCCATATCTATTTATTAGTCTTGTATGAAGTCTATCGTAAACAACTCCAACACATAAAAATAGTGCTGCAGATACCAAACCATGACTTATCATTTGGAAGATACTTCCTTCTATTCCTTGCTGTGTCATTGTGAAAATACCAAGTGTTACAAATCCCATATGAGCTACGGACGAATAAGCTATTAATTTCTTCATATCTTCCTGCATTAAGGCGACAAGCGATGTATAAATAATCGCTATCAAACTAAGTGTGTAAACTAAAGGAACAAAATATAATGAAGCATCTGGAAATAAACCTAGAGAAAACCTTATAAATCCATATCCTGCCATTTTTAAAAGTATTGCAGCTAGTAAAACTGAACCAGCGGTTGGTGCTTCTACATGAGCATCTGGTAACCATGTATGCACTGGCCACATTGGTGTTTTAACAGCAAAGGAACTAAAAAATGCTAGCCATAATAAATTTTGGTACTTAGCGTCGATACCTAATTCATATAACTTAATGACATCTGTTGTACCAGTTATCCAATATATTGATATGATAGCAACCAACATTAAAACCGAACCTAGCAAAGTATATAAAAAGAATTTAAATGCTGAATAAACTCTTCTTTCTCCACCCCATATACCAATAATTAAAAACATTGGTATTAGACCGGCTTCAAAAAATAAATAAAATACAACTAAATCCAACGAGCAAAAGACACCAATCATAAACGTTTCGAGTATCAAGATTGCTATTAAAAAATCTTTTAATCTATTTTTAATAGTTGCATTTACAGTTATTACACAAATTGGAGTAATAAATGTGGTAAGTAAAATAAATAAAATTGATATCCCGTCTACTCCAACTTTATAATTAACAAATCCTGAAATCCATTCTCTTTGTTCAACAAACTGAAAGTCAACTATAGATTTATCGAAAACAATCCATAGATATAAAGACAAGAAAAAATTAGCTAAAGTTATAAAAAGGGCAACATATTTGCTGCTTTGATATTGAGAATTAGACGATCTAACAAAAAATATGAATAAAGCTCCTATTGTTGGAAGTAAAATTAATGAAGATAGAATTGGAAAATTCATATTATTTTACTATTAATAAAGTTAATAGAATTGAAAAACCTAGAAGCATTATAAAAGCATACTGATAAATATAACCTGATTGAAACTTTACTGCTTTAAATGAAAAAAGTTTTATCAAATTTGAAATTCCATCTGGTCCAAATTTATCGATTATTAATCCATCAATTTTTTTCCAGAGAAAAATTCCAAAACTTTTTGAAGGTTTAATAAAAATCTGATCATATAATTCGTCAAAATACCATTTTTTTTTTAGAAAAATGTAAAC
Organism: uncultured Pelagibacteraceae bacterium; assembly: GCA_902588975.1. Taxonomy (GTDB): domain Bacteria; phylum Pseudomonadota; class Alphaproteobacteria; order Pelagibacterales; family Pelagibacteraceae; genus Pelagibacter. Next base: position 58,661 of record CACIRJ010000002.1, read on the forward strand.
TGGCATGTTTATAGAAACTATTTCATCTACGATTTTAGTATTTTTAACAAATAGATAATATGACAATGGAATTGTTAGTACCACTAACGTAGGAGTTAAAAACAAAAACCAAGTTGGAGGATGTTCTTTTCCTAACGGTTCTAGAAATTTTATAGACTCTCCCCAAAAATCATACATTGTATCATGACCAATAAATAATTCTTTAAATAAAAATCCTGAAAAAATTGCACCAACAGCTAATAATACTAAAGGTAACATCATGCTTAATGGTGACTCGTGCATTGTATCAATACTAAGATCTTTATTTTTATAATCTCCGTGGAAAGTTTTAAATATTAATCTCCATGAGTAAATAGAAGTCATTACAGCAGTTAATACACCTATACCAGCAGCATAAATTCCAAATTTTGTGTCACTTATATAAGCAAATTCAATTATTGCATCTTTAGAATAAAAACCTGATAAGAAAGGAAATCCTGTTAAAGCTAAGGTGCCTACAACCATTAATGCATAAGTGTAAGGTAATTTTCTAAATACTCCTCCCATCTTAGTTATATCTTGCTCATCTTTAAATGAATGAATTACTGATCCAGAGCCTAAGAAAAGTAGAGCTTTGAAAAAAGCATGTGTAAATAAATGAAACATTGCAACATTATATGCACCTACACCAGCTGCAAAAAACATGTATCCCAATTGACTACATGTTGAATAAGCAATAATTTTTTTTATATCTGTTTGCACTAAGGCAACTGTGGCTGCAAAAAAAGCTGTGGTCATTCCAACTAATGTGATTAAAGATAAAGCTAATTCTGAATACTCATAAATTGGTGAACATCTAACTACTAAAAAAACTCCTGCAGTTACCATTGTCGCTGCATGAATTAATGCTGATACTGGTGTTGGACCTTCCATAGCATCTGGTAACCATGTATGAAGTAAAAATTGTGCTGACTTTCCCATTGCTCCAATAAAAAGCAGTAAACAAATTAAATCTATTGTATTAAATTCAAAAGATAGAAAATTTATTTTCTGATCTATAATTTCAGGTATTTTAAGAAAAACTTCTTCATAATTTACTGTGCCAAAAATATAAAATATTAAAAAAATTCCCAATGCAAAACCAAAGTCTCCAACTCTATTTACTATAAAAGCTTTAATAGCAGCAGCATTAGCAGTTTCTTTTTTATACCAAAAACCAATTAAAAAGTAAGAACAAAGACCAACCCCTTCCCATCCAAAGAATAATTGTAAAAAATTATCTGATGTTACTAAGGTTAACATAGCGAATGTAAATAATGATAGATAGGACATAAATCTTGGTTTATGTGGGTCGTGAGACATGTAACCAACGGAATAAATATGAACTAAGGAGGAAACTAGAGTAACTACGACTAACATTACTGCAGAAAGAGCATCAACTTTAATTGACCAATTTACATTTAAAGATCCTGAATTTATCCAAGTTGCGATAATTGCATTATGCTCATATCCTGATGAAACAACTTTAAAAAATACGAACAAAGATAATAATGCAGAAATAGAAACCAAAACACATGTGATTAATTGAGATAATTTATCACCAATGGTTTTACCAAAGAAACCCGATATGATTGAACCTATTAAAGGTAAAAATAGTATTAAATATTCCATTTACCCTTTCAATCTGTCGATTTCTTCAACTCTTATAGTTCCAGAGTTTCTGTAATAAACAACAATAATTGCAAGTCCTATAGCAGCCTCAGCTGCAGCCACTGTTAATATGAATAATGTGAAAACCTGGCCACTCAAATCGTTAATAAAAATAGAAAAAGATACTAAATTTATATTTACAGCTAAAAGTATTAATTCAATACTCATCAATATAACGATAATATTTTTTCTATTTAGAAAAATACCTACAATACCAATTGTGAATATAATAGCAGCAAGAGTTAAATAATGTCCGAGACCAATACTAAGCATCTATTTTAACTCCTTTATTATTTTCTACATCAACTAATTCAATACCATCTTTTCTATCTCTAGATATTTGTTTGAAATAACTTTGTCTTTTTACTCCAGATCTCTGTCTGAAGGTCAATACAATTGCTCCAATCATAGCTACCAATAAAACCATTCCAGATAATTGAAATAAATGGATATAATCTGTATAGATAACGCTTCCTAAAGATTGAGTATTTGTTAAGTCAGTATTTATTTCAATCGCAATTGAATCTAATAAATCTGGTTTATATTTCCATCCACCTATAACAATAATTAATTCAAAAAATATAATTATACTTACTAATAAACCAACTGGAATATGAGAACTTCTTCCACTAGAATTAAACCATTCATTTTTTTGTTGAGCAACATTTAACATCATAACAACAAACAAAAATAATACTGCCACTGCTCCAACATAAACAATAAGCATTATCATTCCTAAAAATTCGGCACCAATCATGATAAATAGGCAAGAAATACTAATAAAGTCCAATATTAAAAAAAAAACTGAATTAACTGTGTTTTTTGAAACAGTTACCATAATTGCAGACACAATTGCAATTAGTGAAAATATATAAAAGACTATTGCATGAGCAATCATTGATTATCTGTGGGAGCTATCGGCATTAATATTTGCTGCTAAAATATTCTCCCATCTATCTCCATTCTCTAACAACTTTTCTTTGTTGTAGTAAAGTTCTTCTCTTGTTTCTGTAGCAAATTCGAAATTTGGACCTTGAACAATCGCATCAACTGGACAGGATTGTTCGCACAAACCACAATAAATACATTTTAACATATCAATATCATAACGAGTAGTTTTTCTACTTCCATCTTCTCTCTCGCTAGACTCTATTGTTATAGCCTGAGCAGGACAAACAGCTTCACATAATTTACAAGCAATACATCTCTCCTCACCATTTGGATAACGTCTTAGCGCATGTTCTCCCCTAGCTCTCGGACTAATTGAACCTTTTTCAAATGGATAATTAATTGTTTTTTTTGGTTTAAATATTTCTTTTATTGCCATGATTAATCCTGTTAAAAAATCAATCATAAAAATTGTTTTGAAAAATCTTATTAAACTCATTCTAATTCCCTGGTAATAAATCAAAATACATTAAAAAACTTGCAGTTAATACTACATAAATTAATGAAAATGGTAGAAAAATTTTCCATCCAAGTTTCATTAATTGATCGTACCTGTATCTTGGTACTATTGCTTTTATCAGAGCAAATAAGATAAATAAAAAGAGTATTTTTAAGATTAACCATATTGGAGCTGGAATAACGTTAAATGGAAATAAATCTATGGGAGATAACCAGCCACCAAGAAATAAAATAGATCCCATTGCACACATAAGTAAAATGTTAGCATACTCCCCTAACCAAAACATTGCATACATCATTCCAGAGTATTCTGTCTGGTAACCAGCAACTAACTCTGCTTCAGCTTCGGGCAAATCAAAAGGTGGTCTGTTAGTTTCTGCTAAGGCTGAAATAAAAAATATTATAAACATTGGGAATAGAGGTATTACAAACCATAAATCTTTTTGAGCTAAAACGATGTCACTAAGATTTAATGAACCTACACAAAGTAATACATTTATAATTATTACACCTATCGAAACTTCATAAGAAACCATTTGAGCAGCCGATCTAATTGCTCCTAGAAAAGGATACTTTGAATTAGATGCCCATCCACCCATAATTATTCCATAAACACCTAAAGATGAAACTGCAAAAAGATATAAAATACCAACATTTATATCTGCTAGTACAAATGTTTCACTAAAAGGAATTACTGCCCAAGAAATTAAAGCCAAAGTCATTGTAACTATTGGGGCTAATATAAATATAACTTTATTTGAGCTTGCTGGTATAATTATTTCTTTAAAAATGTATTTTAATGCGTCAGCTAATGTTTGAAATAATCCAAATGGACCAACAACGTTAGGACCTCTTCTTTTTTGAACAAATGCCCATACTCTTCTATCTAACCAAACAATCATTGCAACAGATACTAAAACTGGGACCAATAGAAAAAGAATTCTATAAATTTGTTCAAAAAATATAAATAGTTCACTCATTAATTATCGGTTCCGGTTTTTGGTAAACTCATTCTAATATTTTTACATTCTGACATTGTTTTTGATGCTCTTGCTATTACATTGGAGTGATAATAATCAATCTCTTCAGAAATAATTTTTTCTGATTTAAAATTATATTCAGGCACTTTAAAATCAGTTTCATTTTTATTATTAAGATTTAAATAATTTATTAATGAATCAATAAGTTGATTTTTATCTTTATATAAATTTTTTCTTTTAATGAATGAGGACAATTCATTTATTATTTGCCAATCCTCTTTCGCTTCACCTGGTGGATATGATGCCTTGTAGGCTTTTTGTAATTTTCCTTCTAAGTTTGTAAAATAACCATCTTGTTCTGTGTAAGTAGCACCAGGCAAAATTACATCAGCAATACTTGCACCTTTATCACCGTGACTACCTATATATATTATAAATTCATTTTTTTTCTCAAAATTTAAATCATCTTGACCAAATAAAATTAAAATTTCAAATTCGTTGTTTTCTAATTTATCCAATATTTCGTAGCTAGAATTTTTTGACAATACATTTAAGTCGTATGAGCCTACTGTGGATGAATTTTTTGATAATATGTTTAATGCATTCCAGTCATCGGAAATTTTATCATTTTCTAATAGATAATTTTTGAATTCTTCAAAAATATAAGGTGCCGACTTAAGTTTAAGAACTGATTGACCAAAAATTATACTTGGATATTTCGATTTTTTAATTTTTTCTGAAATTTCATGCTTATTATCAACAATATCTTTTATAGTGTCTGTATTATTCGATATAACTTGGTAAGGGTAAGTTAAATCACCAACATCACCTAAAGATATAATTTCTATCTTATTTTTTAAATAATTTTTTCTTATTCGTGAGTTTAATATTGTTGCTTCAAATCTTGGATTTGTACCTATTAGAATTATTAAATCACTTTTTTCTATTCCTTCAATTGAACTGTTAAATAGATAATTACTTCTTACCTTTGTATTAATATATAATTTTTCATATCTGGATTCCAAATTTTTAGACTTGATCGTTTTTTCAAAAAAATCTTTTGCTGCATATGTGGTTTCCATATTTGTCATATCACCTATAAATCCAGCAATCTTCTCGGACTTTGTTTTTGCAATTCTTTCAGATACAGCTTTAAAAGCTTCGTCCCAACTTGATGGCTTTAATTTATTATTAATCTTTACATAAGGAGTATCTAATCTTTGATTTTTTAAGCCGTCACATGCATATCTAGTCTTATCAGAAATCCATTCTTCATTTATTTCCTCGTTAATTCTTGGAAGAACTCTTTTAACTTCCCATCCGTATGTATCTACTCTTATATTTGATCCAACAGCATCCATCACATCAATTGTCTCAGTTTTTTTTAGTTCCCATGGTCTAGCTTCGAAGACATAAGGTTTTGATGTAAGTGCTCCGACAGGACATAAATCAATAACATTAGCTGAGAGTTCAGACTCCATCGCTTTTTCTAAATAAGTGGTGATTTGCATATTCTCACCTCTCCCAATAGCTCCAAGTTCTGGTACTCCAGCAACTTCGGTTGCAAATCTTATACATCTTGTGCAATGAATGCATCTTGTCATTTGAGTTTTTATAAGAGGACCCATATATTTTTCAGGTACATATCTTTTATTTTCTTTAAATCTTGATTTATCAATTCCATAAAACATAGATTGATCTTGTAAATCACATTCACCACCTTGGTCACACACTGGACAATCAAGTGGATGATTTGCCAGTAAAAATTCCATTACACCTTTTCTTGCTTTTTTCACTTTTTCAGTGTTAGTTTTAATTACCATCCCCTCTGCAGCAGGCATAGCACAAGAGGCTATTGGCTTAGGAGATTTTTCCATTTCAACTAAACACATTCTACAATTTCCAGCTATAGATAATTTTTCGTGATAACAGAACCTTGGTATCTCTGCTCCAGCTTGTTCACAAGCTTGTAATACTGTAGTTCCTTCTTCTACCTCAACATCAATATCATTTACTTTAAGTTTAAGCATTTTCTTTTTCTAATAAATGTTGATCAACTAAATATGGTATATCTTTTTGCTTTTTCACTATTGGATCAAACTTATTTCTTTCAATTATTTCATCTTTAAAATTTCTGATCAATCCTTGAACAGGCCATGAAGATCCTTCTCCAAAAGCGCAAATCGTATGACCTTCAATTTGTTTTGTTACATCTAATAACATATCTACTTCATCTCTTGTGGCTTCTCCTTTAGCCATTCTCTCTAACATTCTCCACATCCAACCAGAACCTTCTCTGCATGGTGTACATTGACCACAGCTCTCGTGTTTATAAAATCTTGCTATTCTTGCCATACACTTAATAATGTCTTGATCTTTATTTATAACAACAATACCAGCTGTTCCTAAGCCAGTTTTATTCTCAACACATGCATCAAAATCCATTTTAATTGTTTCACATGTCTCTTTTGGAAGTAATGGCATCGATGAACCACCAGGTATAACTGCTTTTAAATTATCCCATCCACCTATTACTCCACCTGCATGTTTTTCAATTAATTCTTTTAATGGAATTCCCATTTCTTCTTCTACGTTGCAGGGATTATTTACATTACCTGAAATACAATATATTTTGGATCCAGTATTTTTTGGTCTACCGAGTGATGAAAACCATTTTCCACCTCTTCTTAGAATAGTTGGAACCACAGAAATTGTTTCAACATTGTTTATTATTGTCGGGCAACCATAAAGACCTATTAAAGCTGGAAATGGAGGTTTTAATCTTGGTTGTCCTTTTTTTCCTTCAATGCTCTCAAGTAAGGCAGTTTCCTCACCACAGATATAAGCTCCAGCACCATAATGAATATAAATATCCAATTCCCAATCAGTCCCTGCAGAATTTTTTCCTAAGAGACCATCTTTGTAAGCTTCATCGATAGCCGTTTGAAGTTTTTGTCCTTCATTAAAATATTCCCCTCTTATATAAATATAGCACTTGTGTGCATTAACAGCGTAAGATGCAATTAAGCAACCTTCTATTAATTTATGAGGTTCAAATCTTAGAATATCTCTATCTTTACATGTACCTGGTTCAGACTCATCAGCGTTAATTACTAAATAATGTGGTCTTGATCCAACTTCTTTTGGAGCAAAAGACCATTTCAATCCTGTAGGAAATCCAGCACCGCCTCTTCCTCTAAGTTCTGATGCTTTAATTTCATTAATTATCCATTCTCTTCCTTTGCCACAAATTTCTTTTGTATCCTTCCAGTCTCCCCTCTGTTTTGCGGATGTTAAATCAGCACCAAAATCATTGTATAAATTTTGAAAAATTCTGTCTTTATCTTCAAGCATTTTTATTACCTATTAATGTTTTTCTAGTATTTTCTGGCTCAGAACTTAATCTGCCTCTATAAGATCCTGGCTGAGGAACCTCATCATTACTTATTTTATCAATTATTTGCTCAAGTTTTTTTGGATCTAAATCCTCATAATAATTCTCATTTAATTGTAGCATTGGAGCATTCACACAAGCACCTAAACATTCTACTTCTAACCAAGAAGTTTTTCCATCTTCAGACAAACGATTTTCTTCCTCAGAAATTTTTCGTTTACAAACATCTACTAAATTATATGCGCCCCTTAACATACATGGTGTTGTAGTACAGACTTGAAAGAAATATTTACCAACTGGAGTTAAATTATACATGCTATAAAAAGTAGCCACTTCATATACTTTTATGTATGGCATATCTAAATACTTTGCTATGTATTTCATTGCACTTAAAGGTATCCAATTATCATTTTGTTTTTGTGCTAAGTACAATAAAGCCATAACTGCACTTTGTTGTTTTCCAGAGGGATAATTTTTAATTATACTGTCAGCGGTTTCTTTGTTTTTTTTACTAAACTCAAATTTTTCAGGTTGTGCCTTTGATATTTTTTTAACAGCCATTATCTATCTACCTCTCCGAAAACAATATCCATTGAACCTAAAACTGCAGGAACATCTGCTAACATATGACCTTTGATTAAGTAATCCATTGCTTGTAAATGAGAAAATCCTGGAGCTCTAATTTTACATTTGTAAGGTTTGCTTGAACCATCAGAAATTAAATAAACACCGAATTCTCCTTTAGGAGCTTCTACAGCTGTATATATTTCATCTTTATCAACTCTATAACCTTCTGTATATAACTTGAAATGATGAATCAATGCTTCCATAGATTGTTTTATGTCTTTTTTTGGTGGTGGGCTGATTTTTCCATCATCAGTTTTAATTGGTCCTACAGGTAAATTTGCTAAGCATTGATTTATTATATTTACACTTTCTTTCATTTCTTCAATTCTGCATAAGTATCTGTCGTAACAATCACCATTTTTTCCTATTGGAATTTTAAATTCGAATTGTTCATAACAATCGTAAGGCTGGGATTTTCTTAAATCCCAGGGAACACCAGATCCTCTCAACATAACACCAGAAAAAGAATAATCGAGAGCATCTTGTTTTGATACTACCCCTATATCAACGTTCCTTTGCTTAAATATTCGGTTATCAGTTAAAAGTAATTCTAAATCATTTATTATTTTTGGAAATCTTTCACAAAATTTTCCTATCTCTTTATCTAATCCTTTTGGTAGATCTTGATGCACTCCTCCGGCTCTAAAATAATTAGCATGTAATCTAGAACCAGAAACTTTTTCATAAAAACCCATTAATATCTCTCTCTCCTCAAATCCCCATAAAGTTGGAGTTAATGCACCTACATCCATTGCTTGTGTTGTGACATTTAAAATATGACTAAGTATTCTTCCAATCTCACAAAACATTACTCTTATGTATTGAGCTCTTATCGGAACTTCTATTTTTAAAATTTTTTCAATTGCTAAAGCAAAAGCATGTTCTTGGTTCATTGGTGCAACATAATCTAGTCGATCAAAATACGGAACAGCTTGAGTATATGTTTTATTTTCAATTAATTTTTCTGTCCCCCTATGCAATAAACCAATGTGTGGATCTGCTTTTTCAACAATTTCGCCATCTAATTGCAATATTAATCGCAAAACTCCATGAGCTGCCGGATGTTGTGGTCCAAAATTTAGATTCAAAGTTTTATTTTCTTTTGCCATTATTCTTTAGTTTGTTCTTTTATATACTTGGTTCCTTCCCAAGGACTTTCATAATCAAAGTTTCTATAATTTTGCTCTAATTTTACTGGTTCATAAATAACTTTTTTAGTTTCATGACTGTATCTAACTTCATTATGACCTGTTAAAGGAAAATCTTTCCTTAATGGATGTCCTTCAAAACCATAATCTGTAAGTATTCTTCTCAGGTCAGGGTGATCTTTAAAATCAATTCCATACATATCAAATACCTCCCTTTCCATCCAATTTGCTGCAGGATATATAGATGTTATTGAACCAACAATTTCTTTTTCTTTTACATCTATCTCTATGATAATTCTTTGATTAAATTCATGACTTAATAATAGATAAACTAATTTAAATCTAATTTCATTTTCAGGAAAATCTACGGCTGTGATATCTATCAGTTGTCTAAATTTAGTTTTTGAATTTGTTTTTAAAAACAAAATAACTTCTGTTAAGTCCGCTTCATCAATTTTTAAGTAAATTTGATTATGTTTGATTAAAGAACTTTTTATTTTAGTATTTAGTTCTGAATTCAAAATTTTTTCTAAATCCTGGATGTTTTGCATTTTTTATCTTTCCAGAGAACCTTTGTTCCTGATTTTCTTTTGTAGTTGCATTATTCCATATAAAAGTGCTTCAGCAGACGGAGGGCACCCAGGAACATATACATCAACTGGTACAATACGATCACATCCTCTTACTACAGAATAAGAGTAGTGATAATAGCCTCCACCATTTGCACAACTTCCCATGGAAATTACATATCTTGGTTCTGGCATCTGGTCATAAACTTTTCTTAGTGCTGGAGCCATTTTATTTGTAAGTGTTCCAGCAACAATCATAACATCTGATTGTCTAGGTGAGGCTCTAGGGGCAGCACCAAATCTTTCTAAATCATATCTCGGCATTGAAGTTTGCATCATTTCAACTGCACAACATGCAAGACCAAAAGTCATCCAATGTAATGATCCAGTTCTAGCCCAGTTCACTAGATTATCTAGTGATGTTGTTATAAAACCATTATCACTGAAATCTTGTGCTAATTGTTTAAATTCCTCTGGAATATTTTTTTTTCTTTCTCCTAAATTCATTTTATTCCCAGTCTAACGCTCCTTTTTTCCATTCATATATAAAACCTATAGTAAGAATAAATAAGAAGATCATCATTGATGTAAATCCGAATATTCCAATTTTGCCTAGAGATATTGCCCAGGGAAATAGAAAAGCGATTTCTAAATCAAAAATTATAAATAATATTGCAACAAGATAAAATCTAACATCAAATTCCATTCTAGAGTCATTAAATGGTTCGAAACCACACTCATATGCTGATAGTTTCTCTGGATCAGGATTTTTTGGAGATGCTAAATAATTGACTGCCACAAATGCTACGCTTAATACAAGTGCAACTAATAAAAATACAATTATTGGCAAATAATCTTTTAAAAATTCCGCAAGCATGATGAGTCTATATAGCACCTTTTAGATCAACTAAAAGAGTAGATAGGTCACATTTTAAGGCTTTATTTTATTCATTTATTTAATGGCGGGAGTGAAGGGACTCGAACCCTCGACCTATCGCGTGACAGGCGATCGCTCTAACCAACTGAGCTACACCCCCGTATTTTGGTGGGCAGTAAAGGACTCGAACCTTTGACCCCCTCGGTGTAAACGAGATGCTCTACCAACTGAGCTAACCGCCCAAAACATGGTACTATTACATCAAGCTTATTATAATGTAAATTGTTTATTACTGAATACTAGCCTGAGATTTGTCGTCTTTTTTAGTTTCAGTTAATTTATCTACTTCAGTCCATTCTGTAGGCTTTAATTCTTTAGTTAAAGCTATTTTAATTACTTCATCAGCAGACTCTACAGGTACTATCTCAATATCATCTTTCACTTTTTTTGGTACATCAACTAAATCTTTTTCATTTTCTTTAGGTATCAAAACTTTTTTCACTCCAGCTCTATGAGCTGCTAATAGTTTTTCTTTAAGTCCGCCAATAGGTAAAACTTGACCTGTGATTGTAACCTCACCCGTCATAGCTATTTCTCTTTTAACTGGAACTTTTGTAATTGAGGATACTATTGATGTAACCATAGCTATACCTGCAGAAGGTCCATCTTTTGGTGTTGCGCCTTCTGGAACATGTATATGAAAATCTTTTTTCTCAAATAGTGGAGGTGTTACACCAAATTCTAAACATTTTGATCTTACATAAGATTTTGCAGCTTTTACAGACTCTTGCATTACATCGCCTAACTTACCAGTTATCTGCATTCTACCTTTACCTGGCATATTAACTGTTTCCACTTTTAATATCTCTCCCCCAAACTCTGTCCAAGCTAAACCTATAACTATTCCAACTTTATCTTTTGCCTCTAGTTCACCGAATTTGAATTTCTTAATTCCAAGAAAGTCGGGTATATTTTTTTCATTAACCTCAACACTCTTTTCTTCGTTATTTACAACTTTTTTAACAACTTTTCTTGTTACTTTTGATATTTCTCTCTCTAAATTTCTAACTCCACTTTCTCTTGTATAACTTCTTATAATTTCTTTTATTGTATCGTCAGCCAACTTCATTTCACCTTCTTTTACACCGTTATCTTTTATTTGCTTAGGAAGTAGATATTTGTTTGCAATATTAATCTTCTCATCTTCTGTATATCCTGGAATTCTTATGACTTCCATTCTATCTAAAAGTGGGGGAAGAATATTTAGTGTGTTTGCTGTTGTTACAAACATTACATCTGATAAATCATAATCAACTTCTAGGTAATGATCGTTAAATGTTGTGTTTTGTTCTGGATCCAAAGCCTCTAATAAAGCGGATGATGGATCACCTCTATAATCATTTCCAACTTTATCAATTTCATCAAGCAAAAATAAAGGATTTTTAGTGCCTGCTTTTTTCATCATCTGGATAATTTTTCCAGGAAGTGAACCAATATAAGTTCTTCTGTGACCTCTTACTTCTGCTTCATCTCTCACTCCACCTAAAGACATTCTTACAAATTGTCTATTAGTTGCTTTAGCTATTGATTTACCCAATGAAGTTTTTCCTACACCTGGTGGACCCACTAAACAAAGTATAGGTCCTTTAATTTTATCCATTCTTTTTTGCACAGCTAAAAATTCTATAATTCTCTCTTTAACTTTTTCTAATCCAAAGTGATCTATCATCCAATCTAAGTAGTTTCTTACAACAGTTGCTTCAGCAGACATTGGACTCATATTTTTTAATTTCTTTAACTCTGACATACATTTCTTCTCAACTTCTTTTGGCATCTTTGCCTTCAAAATTGATTTTTTTAAACTTGTGGTCTCATCTTTACCATCTTCTATTTCACCTAATTCTTTTTGAATAGCTTTTAACTGTTCATTTAAATAATACTCTCTTTGAGTTTTCTCCATTTGAGTCTTAACTCTTCCTCTAATTCTCTTCTCAACACCTATGATACTTGCCTCATTTTCCATGATTTTAATCACACTATTTAATCTTTTCTTAACATCTAAAATCTCAAAAATTTGCTGTTTCTCTGAAATGCTAGCATTGATATGAGAAATTATATTATCAGCAATTTTAGATGGATCATTTAATTGCTTAATATTGTTGATTGTCTCTGAAGATATTTTCTTATTTACACTGGTTAACTTTTCTAATCTTTTTATAGCTGTTAAACTTAAAGGAAGTAGATCATCTTCTTTTGATATAATATCCTTTTGATACTCAAATGAACATTTGATAAATTTTTCATCGTCTTTAAAGTCAACTATTTTTACTCTTTTAGTGCCCTCAACTAATACCTTAACCGTTCCATCTGGAAGCTTAAGTAGCTGTAATATATTACTTTCACATCCATAAGTAAAAACGTCATTTTTCTTCGGGTCATCAACTTCAGAATTCTTTTGTGTAACAAGAACGATTTTTTTATCACCCTTCATTACTTCATTTAAAGCGGTGATAGACTTGTCTCTTCCAACAAACAAAGGGATTACCATACTCGGGAATACAACTATGTCTCTTAATGGCAATAATGGTAATGTTACTTTTATCTCCATCAGAGAAATATGGATATTATATTTTATAATGCAATAGGAAAATATGGTTTATTAACGTGAAATTATGCTGCTGAAGTCTTATCAGTTTTAGTTTTGTTCTTCGAATGAACTATAACAGGTGCTGATACACCTTTCGCCGCACCAGAATCAATTATAACTTCATCAATGTTATCTTGACTTGGTAGATCAAACATAGTTTTCAACAATATATTTTCAAGAATCGATCTAAGTCCTCTTGCTCCAGTTTTTTTGGAAATAGCTTTATTAGCAATATCTTTTACTGATTGATCTTTAAAGGTAAGTTTTACTCCCTCTAACTTAAATAATTCTTGGTATTGTTTAATTAAAGAATTTTTTGGCTCTAATAAAATTTTAACTAAAGATTTTTCATCAAGATCATCTAAAGTAGCTGTTATTGGAAGTCTTCCCACAAACTCTGGTATCAATCCATATTTTAGTAAGTCTTCTGGCTCAAGATTTTTCATCCATTCACCCACTTTTTTATCTTCAAGGCTTTTAACCTCAGCACCAAATCCAATTGATGAACCTTTGTCTCTTTGTGAAATTATTTTATCTAGTCCAGCAAACGCACCACCACATATAAATAGAATGTTAGTGGTATCTACTTGTAAAAATTCTTGCTGTGGATGCTTTCTTCCACCTTGAGGAGGTACGCTAGCGACTGTTCCTTCCATTATTTTTAATAAAGCCTGTTGAACTCCTTCACCCGAAACATCTCTTGTAATTGAAGGGTTTTCCGATTTTCTACTTATTTTATCTACTTCATCAATATAAACAATTCCTCGCTGAGCTTTTTCAACATTATAATCTGCTGCTTGTAATAATTTTAATATTATATTTTCAACATCCTCACCAACATAACCTGCTTCTGTTAATGTGGTTGCATCTGCCATAGTAAACGGCACGTCTAAAATTCTTGCTAATGTTTGAGCAAGTAAAGTTTTTCCACATCCAGTTGGTCCTAATAATAAAATATTTGATTTTGAAAGTTCTACATTTTTACTTGTTTTATTCTCGTAATTTAATCTCTTATAATGATTATGAACAGCGACTGATAAAACTTTTTTTGCATGATCTTGTCCGATTACATAATCATCTAGAACTGCACAGATCTCTTTTGGTGATGGTAATCCATCCTGATGTTTTACAAAAGTATCTTTGCTTTCTTCTTTGATGATGTCCATACATAATTCAACACACTCATCACATATAAAAACTGTTGGTCCTGCAATTAATTTTCTGACTTCATGTTGACTCTTTCCACAGAAAGAACAGTAAAGAATATTTTTATTATTGTTGCTCATAGTTTTTTATAACGAATCAATTTGAATACTTTATTACAAAGATTACTTCTTAATCAAGTGTAGGTTGTGAATAAACTATATATTGTTGTTTAGTCTCTTTTTTCTACTACTTTATCTATCAAACCAAAATCTTTTGCGTTATCTGGAGTCATAAAATTGTCTCTCTCCAAAGCTTCTTTAATTTGATCAACAGACTTACCTGTATGTTTAGAATAAATTTCATTTAATCTTTTTTTTAAAGACATAACCTCATTAGCATGAATTTCTATATCAGTTGCTTGACCTTGAAAACCTGCAGATGGTTGATGAACCATTATTCTTGAATTTGGCAATGATAATCTTTTTCCTTTAGATCCTGCAGCTAACAAAAATGAACCCATGCTTGCAGCTTGACCAATGCACAATGTACTAACTTCAGGTTTAATATATTGCATCGTATCATAGATTCCTAAACCAGCTGTTACTAATCCACCTGGACTATTTATGTATAAAGAAATTTCTTTTTTTGGATCTTCAGACTCTAAAAATAATAATTGAGCAGTAACCAAAGATGCAACTGCATCATTAATTGGTCCAACTACAAAAACAATTCTCTCTTTTAATAATCTTGAATAAATATCATAAGCTCTTTCACCGCGGCTTGATTGCTCAACTACCATTGGAATTAAAGTACTTAGATGTTCTGGAATTTTTGTTGTCATAAGTGATTCGAATTACTTATACAACTTGTGATTACTTTTTGCTAACTTTTTTTGTTGATTTAGTTTTTTTTGCTACTTTTTTTGGAGGTGTAGTTGGTTTGGCTGATTTCTTCTCTTTTTTATCTTCAGGCTTAACTTCTTTTTTCTCTTTTACTTTATCATCAGCACCTTCAGATAGTTTTGCTAATTTTTCTTGCTCTTTTAGATTTTTTTCATTTTCTTCTTTTAATATTTTTTCAGCTTCTTCTTTGCTAATTTCTTTTTTATTTACTTTCGCAATTTTTTTGAGTTCAGCAATTATCTTTTCCTCATATACAGAACCTCTTAAACTCTCAATAGCTCCAGGATTTTTCTCATAATATTCTTTCACCATCTTTTCTTGTCCAGGCATCATTCTAAATTGTTTTTGTATTTCTGCATTTAACTCTTCTTGAGAAACTTTAATTTCATTTTTTTCACCAAATGCATTTAGAATTAAACCAGTTTTAATTCTTTTTTTTGCTTGTTCCTCGAAGTATTTCATATTTTTTTTCTTTTCTTCTTCCTTCATACCTTGAGCTAATAAATTTACTTCTTGCTCAATGAGATTTGCTGGTAACTGATCTAGTTTCTGTTTTTCAATTTGTTCTAAAATTTGTTTTTTTGAAATCATTTCTAATGAATTTTTAAATTCATCATTGATTTGTTTAGATATTAATTCTTTTAAATTATTTAAGTCTTTTGCTCCTAAATTTTTTGCAAAGTTGTCATCAATTTTTGTTTCTTCTGGTTTTTTTACTGCTGTAATTTTACAATCAAACACAGCAGATTTATTAGCCACTTCTTTTTCTGGAAAGTTTTCTGGTAGTTTAACTTCTACTTTTTTATCTTGTTTATTTTTGACACCTTCTAATTGCTTATCAAATCCTTTGATAAATAAATCTTTTCCAAGTTCTAATTGAGTATTTTTTCCTTCATTTCCCTTAAAATCTTTACCATCAACTGTTGCCTTATAATCAAAAACAACTAAATCACCTACTTTAGCTCCATAACTTTCTTCAGCATCTTTAAAATTTTTCTGAGTTTTTGCTATTTGATCAATTCTTTTGTCTGTTTCTTTTGGATCAATTTTAACAACGTATTCGTCTACTTTAAGATCTTTTAATGAACCAACTTCAACATTAGGTAATTCTGTTACAGAAATTGTGTATTCAAGATCTTTTCCTTCACCAAATGATTTTAAATCAATCTTAGGCTGACCCGCTGGTTTAATTTTATTGTCTTCTAGAGCTTTAGTAGTAGTATCTTTCAATACTTTATCTATCACTTCTCCATAGACTGCTTTTCCAAATTGTCTTTTTAAAATTTCTGTTGGAACTTTACCCGGTCTAAAACCTTTTAATACGACATCTTTTTTGATCTCTTCGTATTTTTCATCGAGATATCCAGATATAGTCTTTTTATCAATAAAGACTTTTATGTCTTTTTCTAAACCTTTTTTATTTTCTACAGTAACTTTCATAAATAATGGTAGGCGAGAAAGGACTCGAACCTTCACAGTTTGCACTATTGGTTCCTAAGACCAACGCGTCTACCAATTCCGCCACTCGCCCAAATTATTGGTGCTTTATATATGATTGTTTATAATTGTCCAATTAGAATAATAGTGTAAAACATTAGCTTAATTGATATGAGCAAAACAAATATAGCAATTGTTATTTATCTCGTCGGTCTTGCTCTAGGTGCAATCTTTTTAGATATATGGAGTGCTGAAACTAGTCCAAAAGCTTTATTAGGTATTGCATGGACAACTTTATTTGCTATTGCTTTATTCTTTGCTGAAAAAGAAAAAGAAGAAAAAAAAGATTAATTTTTTTTTATCAGTTCACTTATAAAAAGTTCACCATCACCATCATCAACTGCTTTTTTATAAAAAGATTTTGATAAATCTGATAATTTTTCCGCATTATCCATACCTTTTAGTAAGTCCGTTATATATGTTAAATCTTTTAGTGTATTAGTCGCTGTAAACTTAAAACCTGTGTAATCATCCTCTAAAACTTTATCAAAAATCCTTTTTAAAGCATTAGAATTACCTGATCCTAATTGTGCCACTTTATAAAGTTTATCTAAATCAATATCTAATTTTTTTGCAGCTTTTATTAATTCAATTACATAGGTAGCAGTTCCTAAAGATAGAAAATTATTCAATAATTTTGTTTTTGCGCCATTTCCAATCCCACCAAAATGATAATAATTTTTACAAAAACATTTTAAAAGTTCTTCTGATCTTTTAAAATTTTCATCAGATCCGCCAACAATTCCACCCAATATTCCCTCTTCTGCTTGAACAGGTCCTCCCATTACAGGGCATTCTAAATAAGGAATATTATTTGCATTTAATATTTGCTCCATTTCGATAGATCCATTTTGATTATGAGTGGTAATATCAATTATGATTGTTTTATCGGTCAGCAGTGAAACTATTTTTTTTCCAATTTCGTGTGCAATAGGAGAATTCGTTACACACAAAAATAAAGCATCTAAACCACTTTTACAAAGTTCTTCATAAGATTTAACTTCTTTTGCACCCTCTTTAACTATTCTATCAATTGGTTTTCTGTTCTTGTTAGCAATTACAAATAATTCATGATTATTTTTAAGGATGTTATTTGCAATACCAAATCCCATCCATCCAACACCTATAAATCCAACTTTCATAATTCAAAATAATAATCATGTATAATTACTACATGGTTTCAATACTTCCTATAAATTTATAATCTTTATCTATAACAACAATTTCACCAGATGAAGTACCAAAATTTAACATTTCTGAAATTACTACAAAATGTGTTACTAAAATAAGATTTTTCTCACCATTCCAGTTAGATATATATTTTTTTAAACTCTTAATTTGTTCATCTTTATATTTATAAAACTTCTCTTGATAAAAAGAGTTTAAACCTTTGAAGGTTTCATAATTATTAAAGGCAAACCTTGCAGTATCTTTACATCTACACCATTCACTAGATAAGACTTTATCAATTTGAATATTATTTACGCTAAATAATTTTCCAATTTTTTTTGATTGCTCTATGCCCTCTTGATTTAAATTTCTTTGAGTATCACATTTTTTTAAATCAATATTATCAGGATCTCCATTTCCTGGTGCAAGTGAATGTCTTATAAATACAATTTTTCCACCCCTCTGTAATTCTTTAATAACTGATTGATCAGCGATTACATTATTTGAAATAAAAAGATTTAGAATAAAGAAAATAGAGATATAAATATATTTCATAAATGACAGTTAAATTTGAAAAATTAAAAAAAACAATAATTAAATGTAATAAATGTCCGCGACTTGTTAAGTTCAGAAAAAAAATATCTACCGAAAAAAGAAAACAATACATTAATGAAACCTATTGGGGGAAACCGGTAACAGGTTTTGGAGATATAAATGGAAAGATAATGATAGTAGGACTCGCGCCAGCAGCTCATGGTGGAACCAGGACTGGTCGGGTCTTTACTGGAGATAAATCCTCAGACTTTTTATATAAATGTTTACACAACGTAAAAATTGCCAATCAAAGTAATTCAGATCATATTAATGATGGATTGAAAATTAAAAATACTTTCATAACACCAGCTTTAAAGTGTGTTCCTCCAGGAGATAAGCCTTTAAACGAAGAGTTAAAAAATTGTTTTGGTTATTTTAAATCAGAATTTGAAATACTTAAAAATCTTAAAATAATTGTGGCTTTAGGAAAAATTGCCTTTGATACTTGTGTAAAATTTTATAGAGAAAATTTTGATTACACTGAAAGAGTAAAATTTGGTCATGGATCATATTTTAAATTACCTAACAATGTGTTGTTAATGGGGTGTTATCATCCAAGTCCAAGAAATGTAAATACCGGACGAATTAATGAAAAACAAATGACTAAACTATTTAAAAAAGTAAAAGAACTAGTTTAATTTATTAATAAATACTTTTGGTAGTTTTACCGGTTTTCCAAACTTATTTAGAGCTACTAATTTAATCTCTGCATCACATAAAATATCTGATTTTCTTTTTATTACTTGTGACATTGTAATTGTAGTCAAAGTATTAGACTTAATTTTTGTAAAAACGGTAATTTTATCCTCAAATTTTGCTGGTTTTTTAAAATCCACGTTGCAAGTTTTAACTGCTATTAAAACATTATGTTTATCTAATAACTTTTTATTTGAATATCCTATTGAATAAATCAGCTCAGATCTTGCTCTTTCAAAGTACTTTAAATAATTTGCGTGGTAAACTATTCCTCCAAAATCAGTATCCTCATAGTATACTTTTAAATTATACTTAAATACTTTCATCATTTGATATTAATGAAATTTATTGAGAAGAAAAATAGATATTTTGATAGTAAGTAATTGATTTTTGCTTTGAATTATCTGTATCTGACATTATCGCTATACCATCCAGCTCATTAATATCTAAATTATGAAATTTTTTGAAATCTTCTTTTACATTTGCTTTAACAGTTACCCACTCATTTAAGTTTGTTTTGGTGGTTGCAAGCACATTATCTACTGATTTTTTAGTATATGGACTTGGTGAATTGCTTCCAACATCTTGATTGCTTGAAAAAACATAATTTATTGCTCTATTTGATAAAGCTGTAGCTCCAGTTTTCTTGATAACAAATACTCTTGCTGCAAAATCGTGACCCTTCTTAGCTGTCTCATCTATCCCTGGTATATCTTTCTCTATTTTCCAAGTTATATTTATGAAAGGTGTTTTATTTATATCTATTTTAATTTCCTTGCCTAAACCAGAAGCAGCATTATCTGCAATAGCTTTTAGGTAATTACCATTCTCATTAGAGCCGACAGAATATGAAGTTTTATTATCTGCTCCTCTTACTTTTCTAACTGTCAGTTCTGATAGTTCTTTGTCTGTAAACTCAAATACTTTTATATCCTCCGCATACAAAGTTGTTTGAAACAAAGCTGTAACTAAAATTAATTTAAATAAAAATCTAAACATGCCTTCTCTATATAAAAGATAAAATAATTTTCAAATTCAAAATTTTGACATTATTTAAACATGCATAAATCATTATTGTTCTCTATTTAGAGTATATGAAGTTAGCAGTTCTTTTTGGTTTGATGATTTATTGGTCTATAATTATAACTGCACCTGTAATTTCAAAAAATTCTGAAAAATTTGGAGAGAAAAAGGTATTAATACCTCTTAAAAAACCAAGAATTTAAGGCAGAAGCACTATCTTAGGGGCCGAACAGGTTCCATCATGAATTTCTTTAAAAGCTCCCCACCCGTCTTTAAGACTTCTGTACTCAATCCACTCTATCTTGCCTAGTTTATTATTAGTTAAAATATCAATAGTTTCTCCAAATTCTTTGTTTGTGTAACAATAAGTTCCAATAAAGGTGACTTCTTGAAGGGTTGCTTTCCTAAAATTAAAAGATCCTGCAGGCTGCGTTAGTCCGATATGAACTATTATTCCGCCTGGTTTTACTACACTGATTGCCTGTTGTCTTGAAACTTCAAGTCCAACAGTATCAAAAACTATATCAAAGCTGCTCTCTTTAATATCTTTATGATCTGGTGACACTGTTTTTGCATCTACATATTTTGAGCATGCATTAAGTCTTTTTTGATTTGGATCAGAAATAGTTAAATTTGTATTTCCTTGGATCTTGGATAAAATTAATGCGCATAATAGTCCAATTGCTCCACCACCCTGAACGAGCGTTCTACATTCATTTAACGGTTTTTTTGATGCTTCTACTGCTAATAATACTGCATGATATGAAACTGCTGTTGGCTCTGCAACCGCAGCCTCTTTTACATCAAGCTTTTCGGGGACTTTAAAAATATTATGATCTGGAACTGTAATGAGTTCTGCAAATGCACCTTGTCTTTCATAAGGTCTATTCATTCCTAGAAGTACTCTATCTGGACATAAATGTTCTCTTCCACTTTTGCAGTATTCACAATTTCTACAAGTTATTAATGGATTAAGAACTGAAATTTGATCTTTAAGTTTACCGTTAATTATTTGACCACTAACTTCATGACCTAAAATTAATGGTGGAATTCTTCTCTCGTCTTTTCCGTGGTAAGCATGCATATCTGAGCCACAAATACCTGATGCATGAACTTTAAGAATACTTTCTCCAGGTTTTTCAGAAGGTTCTTTTTCCTCCCTAAATTCCATCTCCTCAACACCAGTGTAGACAAGCGCTTTCATTATTATTTATTATTCAATAAATAATATACTAAATAAGATGCGAATGCTCCAATAATCCATCCAAAAGATTGATATTGTATTAAATTTTCATTTAGCAAAGATGATAAGGAAAATATTGATCCAATTAAAAGAGCATACAAAGCTCTCAGGTTCCAACCATTGCTATAAATATATTCTGTATGTTCTTTAGGATAAAAAAGCTCTTTATGATTAATTTGTTGTTTTTTAAACAAGTAATAATCTGCAACTAATACACCAAAAATTGGCCCGAAAGTCGTCGCTATGGCTTCAACAAATATCAAAACATTAGCTTTACTGAAAATTGAAAGCCAAAATGTTGAAATAATTAATCCAATAATTGATATTACAATTCCTGTTTTTTTTAACGTTAAAGAGTTCGGGAAAAAATTTATCAATGTATTTTGAGAAGGAATGTAATTTGCTATCAAATTAGTTGATAACGAGGAGATAATAATAAATATCAAACAAAAGAAAGTTAAAAAATTATTATTAAATTTACCAACTATATCATTTGGATTAGTAAGTAGACTTGAAGCATTTAAACCTTTACTGGTAAGAATGATATCTGAACCTAATGTGATTAATACCGAGAAAAAAGAAAAGAATATTAAATTTAATATTATACTTAAGTTACCTTTGGTCATTTCTTTATAATTCATTGAGTATCTAGAAAAATCACCAAATGTGAGAAGAACTATAGCAAAATAAGCAAATAAAGTTCCTGTGATTGAAATTATTGGAGCGATATTTGATTGAATTGCAAAATTGCTAAAGACTAAGCTTAGTTTTATTCCATTTAGTAGTTCGTTGTAATACTCAGATAAAATAACAATTAATAAAACAGAAAGTCCTAAATATATTGAAAGACCTGAAAAATTAATAAATGATTTTAGAAAATTCTGTCCTTTTGTAAAAAGAATGTATTGAAATATTAATGTTAAGAATAAACAAACCCAATCAATTAAATTCAAACCAAAAAAGAATAATAGAAATATTTCATTCTGTAAGAGTTGATTGTCTATTTTAAATAGGATTATCCTTGCAATATAACCTAGTGATTTTGATATAAAAAATGTTTGTACACCAAACATGAACAAACCAACTAATCCTCTGATCATTCCTACATATCTTGCTCCTGTAAAACCCATTGAAAGTCTGAGAATTGTTGGAAAACTTAATCCACTACTTTGAGAAATTTTTCCAATAATGTTAGCAAAAAAGAAAACTAATAATCCTGCTAGCAATGATCCTGTTAAGACAACAAAAAAATTTAGATCATAGAATAAATATAATGCGGATATTAAAGAGAACCCAACTATTGTTTGAATATTTATCGCCCAAAAGTTAAAATAATTCTTCCAACTCCAGTCTCTATTATTAGGATTTATTGAAACTAATTCCCAATTCCTTAATTGAAATTTTTCGCTTTGATTCACCTAAATGATATTAATCAATTATTTACTGCTGTCCATACAAGAGAGTTGGCAACCACAGTACTATTTTGGGATACGCTATGATTATAATTAATCCAATTATCTGCAATACCATGAACTGCATCATTCCAAGATAAATGTCTTTTAAATCCCAACTTGGAACAACACCTTTTAAGAAATAAGCGGATAACGCTACGGGGGGTGAGAGCCAGGCAGTTTGTAAATTAACAGCAACAAGAATTGCAAACCAAGTTAAATTAAATCCTAATGCTTCTACCAATGGTAAAATTATAGGAACAACTATCATAACAATTGGTACCCACTCTAATGGCCATCCTAAAAGAAAAATCATAATCATGATTATTCCTAAAATTAAATATTTATTCATCTCAAGTGATAAAAGAAAATCTGTTAAAACCATCGGAGTTCCTAATCTTGCAAACACTGCTCCAAAAAAGTTAGAAGCAGCAACTAAAACCATAATTAATGCAGAAATTTCTAAAGTTTTAACTAAAGCATCTTGTAATTTTTTTAATGTTAATTTTTTGTAAGCTAATGAAAGCAATAATGCGCCACCAGCACCACATCCTGCAGCTTCTGTTGGGGTAGCAAATCCAAATAAAATACTACCTAATGCTGCAAATACTAATGCAGCGGGTGGAACTAATCCTAAGAAAAATTCTAGCCATAATTTTTTTAAATCCGTTGTTCTTAATTCTTCTGGTATGGGTGGACCTAACTTTGGGTTCATCATACATCTGAATGTTGTGTATGCAGCATATAAGCATGCTAACAATATTCCTGGAACTATTGCTGCTGCAAACAAATCAGTTACAGGAATTTCCATAATTGGACCCATAACTACAAGCATAATGCTCGGTGGAATTAAAATACCCAAAGTTCCTCCAGCAGTAATTGTACCAGCAGCTAATTTTACATCATAATTAGACCTGTTCATTGATTTTGCAGCCATAATTCCAAGAATTGTAACTGATGCACCAACTATTCCTGTTGCAGCTGCGAATATTACTGAAACAAATAAAACTGCATAATATAAAGAGCCTCTAACTCTTGCCAACATCATTTGGAAAGCTGAGAATAATCTCTCCATTAAACCTGCTTGTTCCATCATTATTCCCATAAATACAAATAAGGGGACGGCGGCGAGAGTTTGTTCGGTCATCACCATTGAAAATTGGAGTGTCATTAAGTAGAAAACTAATTTTCCAAAACCTAAGTATCCAAAAACAAATCCTAAAAAAATAAGAGTAAATGAAATTGGAAATCCTATAAATATGGCAAACAACATCACACCAATAAGTATGAAACCTAAAATTGCCGGGTCTATTAAATGTGAAAGCATTAACTACCTGGCCATTTACCTTTGACGGCTGCGTAATAACTTTTAAAAAGTTCTGAAACACCTTGGATAAGAAGGAAGACAATACCAATCCATAGACAAGATTTAATCGGCCACATATATGGCATCCATGTTGTATCCATCCCTCTTTCGTTTCTCATTATACTTTCTTGGACAAAGCCTGTTGTCATATACAAAAAGACAATTAATCCTGGAAAATAGAATAATAAGTAAAGCCAAAAATCTATTCTGCCTTGAGTTTTAACTTTGAAATTTCTATATAAAAAATCTGCTCTAATATGAACACCTTTTGAAAGAGCGTATCCCGCTCCCAACATAAACAATGCTCCATAAAAAAATCTGCTCATGTCATAAGCCCAGATTGTAGGAGCTAAAAATAATTTTCTTGCTAAAACTTCATAAACCATCCCAAGCATTAGTGGGATCGTAATCCAGCAAACTATGTTTCCTATTAATTTACTAAATCTATCTATGTTAACTATAGTTTTAGCCATCCAAGTTGGCATATCATCAGGCATCTTTCCAGATCCTGATCGCCTTTCGGCTATCATTTCATCTGAAATATCTAACTTTGGATTATCCGACATATAATTATTTGAAAAAAAAAGCGGGCTTATAAAAGCCCGCTTAATAACTTTATTTATTTCTTCAACGAATTAGCATAAGCCATTCCTAGCTTAGCATTCGATGTTTGTGCACCAGACCAGAATGGTACAGCAGTATTAGCAAAGCTTATCATTGAGTCATAAACTTCTTTAAAGAATGCGTTTTCTTTTGCATTTTTCTCTAAAGTTGCTTTCGCTGCAGCCATATAAGCTGGGAAATAATCTGCTGGTGTATCTTCAAGTATCACACCATGATTTTCAGTCAGATCTTTAAGTGCTAATCCATTAGTGTTGATTCTGTAAGCTAAAGCTCTCATCAACGATGCATCGGCAGCCATCTTCATTGAAAATTTCTCATGGTCAGTGAATTTATCGTAAGTGCTTTTGTTTAAATAAAAGTCAGCATTTACGACTACTTGGTGTAAACCTTGTAGATAGTAGTGTTTTAATACTTTATGTATACCAAACACTTTATCTGGTTGAGGACAACACCACTCAGCAGCATCAATAGTTCCTGCTTCCAATGCTGGAAGAATATCTCCACCACCCATTGCAACTGAAGCTATTCCAATGTCTTTATAAGTTTGACCTGGAATTCCTGGAGGAGTTCTGAACTTAAATGTTCTGAAATCATCCATGTCTTTGATTTTTCTTGGGAACCATCCTAAAGCTTCTGGACCAACTGGTTGAAGCATGAAACCTTTAATGTCTCTTTTCATTTCTCCCCAAAGTCTGTCATATAGTTGTTCTCCACCACCATATAAAAACCATGATAAGAATGCGATGTTATCAATTCCTACACCACCACCTGCTACTGGCGAACCAAATAACATAGCAGCTGGATGTTCTCCAGACCAATAGTGAGTCCAAGCAAATCCGCAATCAATTAATCCTTTATCAACAGCATCAAGAGTTTCTTTAACTCCAACTACTGTTCCTGCCGGCATAATTTCAAATTTTAGAGATCCACCTGTTAGTTTTGTTACGTTGTCAGTAAAGTCTTTTAACATTACCGCTTCATCACCTTTAGCGCTAATAACCGTCTGACACTTTAACGTTTTTGCAGCATTTGCATTTGAAATAAATCCAAATACTAAGAAAGCAGCAAACAACGCTGAAACGATTTTTTTCATTATATCCCTCTCTTTTTATTTATAATGTTAAGATCCTCTCAAAAATCTAAGGTACATACAAGCGTCATTTCGAAGTTTTTATGAGAAAAATGTTTAAAATCATTAAATATTCATTAAAAATTATTTATAAAAAATATGGATAAATTTGATTACATAATTATTGGCGCTGGTTCAGCTGGCTGTGTCTTAGCTAATAGATTAACAGCAAATCCTGATACTAAAGTTCTTTTACTTGAAGCTGGTGGTAAAGACACAAATCCATGGATCCATATTCCAGGTGGTTATTTTAAAACCATGCATAATCCAGATACCGACTGGTGTTTTAACACTGAAAAAGAACCAAACTGCGATAACAGGCAAATGGTTTATCCAAGAGGAAAAACATTAGGTGGAAGTTCCTCTATTAATGGAATGCTTTATATTAGAGGTCAATCTAATGATTATAATTACTGGAGACAATTAGGTAATGTTGGTTGGTCTTGGGATGATGTTCTTCCTTATTTTAAAAAGTCTGAAGATTTTCAATTTGGAGAAAATGAATTTCATGGTTCTGGAGGACCCATTGCAGTTGAGAAAATTAGAGCAACATTTAAAGTTCTCGATCTATTTTTAGAAGCCGCTGAAGAGCATGGTTATAAAAGAACTGATGATTTTAATAACGGTGATAATGAGGGAATGGGATATTTTCCATTTACAATTAAAAATGGCTTTAGATGCAGTACAGCAGTTGGTTATTTAAATCCAGTTAAGAGCAGAAAAAATTTAAAAATTATTACTAAGGCTCATATTAAAAATATAGAATTTGAAAATAATAAAGCAAAAAAAGTAAATTATTGGATAGATGGAAAAGAATTTTCTGTTGAAACTAATAAAGAAATTATATTAAGCGCAGGTACAATTGGTTCGCCTCATATATTACAAGCATCAGGTATTGGTCCAGGAGAACTTCTAAAAGAAAATAATATTAATGTATTAAAAGATCATCAAGGAGTTGGAAGAAATCTAACTGATCATTTAATGCTAAGACCTGTTTATAAAATTAAAAATTTAGAAACTTTAAATGATATTTACTACAGTTTTACTAAAAAAATGTTATCTGGTTTGAAGTTTCTTCTCTTAAGAAAAGGACCTTTAACAGTTGGAGCTAGTTATGTTTGTGGTTTTGTTAAAAGTGATGAACATTTAGAAACTCCAAATCTTCAATTTCATATTTCACCAGCAAGTACCGATCTTTTAGGAAAATCAGCTTTACATAAATTTCCAGCGTTCACTCCAACAATTACAAATGTAAGACCAACAAGCAGAGGATCTATAGAATTAAAATCTCCAGACACCAGAGTTTCACCAAAAATAAAAATGAATTATTTATCAACCGATGAAGATCGTGAGATTGCTGGAAAAGCATTAAAGATTGTAAGAAAAATTGTTATGGAATCTAAAGCTTATAAAGATTATCAACCTGAAGAGCTTAGACCGGGAATCAATATTACTGATAATGAAGAATTAGCAACTGAAGCTGGAAAATTTGCGAATACTATATTCCATCCGGTGAGCACATGTAGAATGGGTAAAGATGAAAATGCTGTTGTTAATGATAGATTAGTCGCTCACGGACTAGAAAATTTAAGGGTTGTAGATGCCTCTGTTATGCCTCATATCACATCAGGAAATACAAATGCACCGACAATAATGATTGCGGAAAAAGC
Organism: uncultured Pelagibacteraceae bacterium; assembly: GCA_902588975.1. Classification (GTDB taxonomy): domain Bacteria; phylum Pseudomonadota; class Alphaproteobacteria; order Pelagibacterales; family Pelagibacteraceae; genus Pelagibacter. The sequence goes on from CACIRJ010000002.1 coordinate 86,510, forward strand.
AGCTGATATGATAATTGAGGATAGTAGAAGATGACCGAACAAATAGTAATTTTTTTTCAAATAGTTTTTATCGATTTAGTTTTAGCAGGAGATAATGCAATTATAATTGGGATGGTTGCTTCTCAATTTCCAACCGATCAAAGAAAAAAAATTATTTTTTGGGGAATTGGAGCAGCGGTAGTTTTAAGAATTATATTTACTCTGATCACCGCTTATCTATTACAAATCACAGGACTTAGACTTATAGGTGGAATATTACTTCTTTATATATGTTACAGACTTTATGTAGATGTAATTAAAATGAATGGTAATGCAGATGAAAATATCAAAAAAGTTGATAGCTCCTCATTCATGAAGGCTATAACAACTGTAATTCTGGCAGATGTAACAATGAGTTTAGATAATGTGTTAGGAGTAGCGGGTGCAGCTAGAGACCATTACATGTTATTAATATTTGGTCTAGTTTTATCAATAGTTTTAATGGCTACTGCAGCAACATTGATATCTGGCTGGATTAAAAAGTATAAATGGATAGGATGGGTTGGATTATTAGCAATATTGTTTGTTGCAATAGAGCTAATATATACAGACGTAAAACTATTTTTATAAATGTATTTAAAAAAAATTAATTTAAAAAATAAAGTTGCTTTAGTTACTGGTGCTGGAAAAGGCATTGGTAGAGCATGTTCTATTGCACTTGCAGAAGCTGGTGCAACTATAATCGGAGTAAGTAGAACTACCTCTGATCTTGATAAACTTCAAAAAGATATAAAAAAAGTTAAAGGAAAATTAACTAAAATAACTTGCGATATTATGGATTACGAAGATCTTTCTTCAAAATTAAAAAAAATTAAGAAAGTAGATATACTTGTAAATAATGCAGGTACAAATATTCCTGAGCCTTTTGAAAAAATTAAACAAACAAGTATGAACTATCTTGTAGATTTAAATATAAAAGCAGCTTTTAATGTTGCGCATTTAATTGCACTTAAAATGATTAAAAATAAAATAAAAGCTGGTTCTATAATTAATATGTCTTCACAATTAGGGCATGTTGGTATGTCAGGTAGAAATGTTTACAACATGACAAAATTTGGAATTGAGGGATTAACAAAAGGAATGGGAGTTGAACTTGCAACAAAAAATATTAGAGTAAACACTGTTGCACCTACATTTGTTGAAACCCCAATGGTTAAAAAATTCTTTAAAAATAAAAAATTTAAACAACTAGCTTTAAGCAATATACCTATGGGAAAAGTTGCAACAGAGTCTGATGTAGCTACAGCGGTATGTTTTTTAGCTTCAGATGCAGCAAGTATGATAACTGGGACATCAATTGTAATTGATGGGGGTTGGACAGCAAAATAATGAAAAAATTGTTGCTTATTTTAGCAATTATATTTTCTACACATTCTCATGCTTTAGAGTTTCAAGGTAAATTTTTACAAGGACATTTTATTTTAGGTAAAGCAGAAGCTGGATCAAAGGTATTTGTAGATAAAACGCAAATTAAGGTATCCGAAGATGGATATTTTGTATTCGGTATTGATAGAGATCGAAAATTCGATGTAGCTATTACTGAAATAAATAATGGTAAAAAAAACAAAATTATAAAAAAAGTTTTTAAAAGAAAATATAATATTCAAAGAATAGATGGTCTGCCTGAAAATAAAGTTACACCACCAGAATCTGTATATAAAAGAATTAAAGAAGAAAATGGGAGAATTGGAAAAGCAAGAGCCATTAACTCAGATTTAACTTTCTTTACTGAACAATTTATTATGCCAGTTAAGGGAATAATTAGTGGGGTTTACGGTAGCCAAAGAATTCTTAATGGCAAACCTAAATGGCCTCACTATGGAATTGATATTGCAGCTAAACAGGGGACTAAAATTAAATCTTCTGGAACTGGAATAGTCACAATGGCGGAAGATGATCTTTATTATACAGGTGGTACTGTAATAATGGACCATGGACATGGAATTTCAACGATATATTCACACCTTGAGAATGTAATGGTTAAAGTTGGTGATGAAGTTAAACAAGGAGAAATTATTGGAACTGTTGGATCCACTGGAAGATCAACAGGGCCTCATTTAGATTTTAGGATAAATTGGTTTCAAACTAGACTTGATCCTATGAGCATTCTTCAATAAGTTCTGGCTATGAAAAATGAAATTAATCGTATTGCTGACAGATTAGTAAAAGCCTACAACACAAATACAGTCATTAATCCTATCCCAATAAAATATTGTAAAAATATTAATTTAGCCAACAAGCTTAGAAAATTGTGTGAAGATCAAATTAAAGATGAAACAATTGGAATAAAAGCAGGTGGAACTGGAATTCAAGCTTTAAAAAAATTAAAGGAAAAAGAACCTTTTACAGCAAAAGTATTTAAAAAAAGATTAGTTAAATCTGGTAAAACAGTAAAAATAAACCAACACACTAAAGGTATAGAGGTTGAAGTTTATTATTTTATTAAGAAATCTTTCTTTGATTTTAAAGGTAAAGTTACAAAATCAAATGTCACTAAATTTATTAAATTTATGGGACCTTGTTTTGAAATAGTTGGATTTAGACAAAGAAATAAAAAATTTACATATTTGGGAGATATTTGTGGAGATTTTGGATTTAACATCAAATTTGTTGTTGGTAGAAAAACAAAATTTAAAAAATTAAACTTAAATAATTTAAAAACTTCATTAGTAAGCAAGAAGAATAGTATAAAAGTAAATGGTAATACAAATATTGTTTATATTAACCCATTAAATTCTTTAAGATTTGTTTTAAATAAAGTTAAGAAAGAAAAGATTAATTTAAATAAAGATTTTTATGTTTTCACAGGCTCAACTGTGGGGGTAGTTCCATTTAAAGGAAAAGGAATATACAAAGGAACAGTTGATAAAATTGGTTCCGTTAGTGTTAACATTCGTTAATGGGTCTTCATTTTAGTAAAGAAGAATTCTCAAATAGAAAAGAAAAAACACTTAACTCTATGAAAAATGAGGGTGTAGATGCTATTATTATGTTTAGACAAGAGTCTATGTATTGGCTCACTGGTTATGACACTTTCGGATATGTTTTTTTTCAAGCATTAGTTTTAGATCAAAAAGGTAATGTAATATTATTAACTAGAGCCCCTGATTTAAGGCAAGCTCAAAACACTTCCAATATCAGTGATATCAGAATTTGGGTTGATAAAGATGGTGCTAATCCTGCTGATGATCTCAAAATAATTTTAGATGAGTTAAATTTAAAAGGAAAAAATATTGGTATTGAATATGAAGCATACGGGCTAACAGGAAGAAATGCATTAAGACTTAATACAGTTTTACAAAACTATTGCTCAATTGAGGATAAGTCGGAATTAATAACAAAACTAAGGGTAATTAAATCTAATGAAGAAATTAGTTATGTAAAAAAGGCAGCAAATTTGGCTGACAAAGCTTTAGATGAAGTTTGGAAGCATGCAAAAACAGGTGTAAGTGAATCTAAAATTTTAGCTGAAATGAACAGAGTTATATTTGAAGGAGGCGGAGATTATCCTGCAAATGAATTTATTATAGGATCTGGAAAGAATGCCCTACTCTGTCGTTATCAAGCAGAAAAACAAATACTTAATAATCCAGATCAGTTGACCATTGAATGGGCTGGAACCTATAGGCACTATCATTCAGCAATGTTTAGAACAATACCAATAGGAAAAGCAGATCCAAAACATCATAAAATGCATGAGGCTTGTGTTGAAGCTCTTGCAAATTGTGAAAATAAATTAAAACCTGGAAATAAAATTGGAGAAGTTTTTGATATTCATGCAAAAACCTTTGATGATCATGGCTTTAAAAATTCAAGAATGAATGCTTGTGGCTACTCATTAGGAGCAACATTTTCTCCAAACTGGATGGATTGGCCAATGTTATACACAGGAAATCCATATGAGATTAGGCCAGGAAATGTATTCTTTATGCATATGATATTGATGGACTCTGAAAATCAATTAGCTATGAACTTAGGTGAAACTTATTTAGTAACTGAAAGTGGAAACGAGAGATTGGGTAAACAAAAATTAGATTTAGTGGTTCTTTAAACTGAAATTTTTTGATAACATTTAGATGTGAAGCAAATTTTAACAATCCTTTTTTTATATGTTCTTTTAGTAACAAATATTTCTAAAGCAAAAACTATTCAAATAGCAAAAGGAATGGTCTTTGAAGTTCCTTATAAATACAAAAGTATAGAAATTAAATATAGACAAATAGAAAAATTAATTTCCCAGTTTCCTAATTTAAAAACAGTAATAAAGAGCAAAGAGTATGAAGAGTATCTGAAAATTTTAGGGGTGGGTAAAAATAGCAAATTAATTATTATAGTTGAGAACCAGGAAGCTTTGAAATTATTTGAAAAAATATCAACTTCAAAAGGAATTGAAGATTTAATAACTCAATATTCCAATTTACAAGCAGGGCCAATTACAAAACATTTAGAGAAAACATTAACGCCTGAAATTAGAAAAAAACTGGACAAAATGTCTGAAAAAGAATTGATAAAATGGTTTGAACATTTTTATGAAGAACCTGCAAACAGAAAAGTTTTAGATAAGATTACCACAAACTCTATAATACAAATATTAAATGAATATAAATTAAATAAATATGTAATAGTTTTTATAATGAATAAAAAAATAGATAGAGAAATATATAAACAAATACAAACAGTTGGTACAAGTAAATGTATTTATAATTTTTATTTCAATTGTAGAGAAAATGGTGAAGTTAAAGATTATCTTGTAAATGAAATCAAGAATTATATAAGCGAAAATGATGATACTTTAGTTGAAATCAATAACGCTGAGTTTGGAAGAAATAGTAAGAATAGTTTATTTTTTTATACCCAAATAAATAGCAATTATAAAGATTTAGATTTTAATTCTGAAGGTGAATTGTTACTGTTTAATAGAAATAAAAAACTTGCAATTGCTGGTAGCACTTGTTTTAAAAACTGCAATAATTTTTCAGATATTATTTATAAAAATCTTTACACATTATTTAGTAAATAAATTGTAATAAATATTATTTATTTAGAAATTTTTGTGCTTCCGAAAAATGGACAGCAAAATTCATACCTTCAGTATCTTCTTTATTTAAACCTTGTGTATTTACACCAACAACTTTGTCTTTATAAAAAAGTGGTCCTCCTGAATTACCTGGATTAATTGCAGCATCTGTTTGGATAAATAAAACTTTACCAGTATCAGTTACACTATAAACACTAGACTCCATTCTTATTGCACTTATCCATCCTTTTGTAAGTGAAAACTTTCTTCCTTTAGGATGACCTAAAGCTTCTACCAATTCTCCTTGCTTTAATTGACCATCAAAGAAGGTTACCGGTTTTCCAACAAAATTTGTTTTTAATAAAGCTAAATCTCTCTTTAAATCTTTTTTAATGACAACAGCTGATGATCTTTTATTTGCTTTGTTAGTAACTGTTATTGTAGATGCATTTTCAATAACATGATAGTTGGTAAGTATCTCATCTTTGCTTACAAAAAAACCAGACCCTAAACCATTATCTGTTTTTACGATAACAACACTATCAAATCTTTCATCTTTTAGTTCAAATCCTGAACTATTATTTAGTGATGCTGATTTATTGTTTTGTTTTTTTTTACCACTAGTTAATTTTTGCCACCAAGATAATTCCTCTTCTTTATCATCTACTGTAGAAATTATATTCAAACTTACATAAAGTTCATTTTTTCCAGGCAATTCAGTAAAGTTGTTTTCATTTTCAATTAGATTTAAAAATTTATCTGCTGAGATATTAGATAATTTTTGTTTCTGCCATCTTGTTATGTCTTTTTTTTCAGAATATTTACTCACTAGAGAGTTATATTTTTTATCTTGTGGATCAATATTATAAGCAGCAGTAAAATTTTTATTTTTTTCGATAGTAATAAATTTTTCTTTATAACTATAATCTTTTGATTGTATTACTTGAAATATTGCTTTTTTTTCTGCTTTTATTCCCTGAGTTATGTAAGTGTAATTTCTTAAAACTTCTTTTTCTAAATAATGTGGAGTAGATGATAGTTTTGCAGACCATCTATTATATCTGTTTTTTGCATTATTTCTTTTTTCACCTGCTGCAGCCTGACCTGCAAGACCTGCCATTTGATTAAAAATTGACGCCCATCCACCATAAGGATTATAAGATGTTGCTGCAATGGTAGAATTTTGAAAGTTTCTTTCAGCTATCAAATAGTCTCTTTCTGCACTTCTAAGCTCTGCTTCAATTCTACTTATTTCAGGATTAGGTATAGATTTTGTACCAGCAACATAAGTAGAACCCACCTCATTTTCTGAAACTACAGATGAAAATGTATCAAAATCTTTTGGAATAATTATTACTAAATTAGAATTATTTGCAAACAATGTATTAACAGTTTGCTCATCTAAATTATTAATCTCATTAAAATCAATTTCATTATTAGGATTAATTTTTGGAAATAATTCTTGATTAACTATCGAATTATTTAAAAAGACAATTTTAAGGTTTTGATTAACATTTTCTATATTTTGAATTTTGTTTTTAGCTTTTTGTTTTTCAGCTCTTAGTTTTGCATCTCTAATTTTTTTATTTTCAATTTCAGCTAATCTTTGTTGTTTTTTTAATTCTTTTTCTCTTCGTTTTTTTTCTAAATCAGCTAGTCTTTTTTCCTTTTTGAGTTGTTGTTTAATTTTATTAGCTATCTTCTTCTTCTCTTGCTCTTCTTTTCTTTTTTTAATATCAGCTAATCTTTGTTGTTTCTTTAATTCTTGTTCTTTTTTTCTGGCTAGAATTTTATCCTTTTTTTCTTTTTTTCTTTGTTTGATTTTAGCTAGAATATCCTCATTATCTTTAGAGCTGATTTCAATTTTTTTTGCTTTTTTCTTTATCTCCTCAGAGACTTTTAAAATATTTTCTTCATCTTTTTCCTTTGTGTCTGTTTCTACAATTGATATTTCATTATTTTCAGTCTTTGACTCGGACTTTCTAAAATTTTTAAGTTCTAAAAATCTTTCACTTTGGTTAAAATTAATTATATGAGTAAATTCTTTTTGATTAATTTCTTTACTATTATTAGAACAAATATCATTACCAAATATAGGGTATATGAAGCCTTCTTCATCTAAACACAGACTTTCATCTGCATTTAAATTTGAATTAAAAAAAATAAGTAAACAAGCAAAAAAAATAAAGTGTATTTTTTTTTTCATTTAGTAGATAATACTAAATAAATTTAATTTTTAAAATGAGAATAATTATTATTATTTCGCTTTTCTATTTACACAGTTTAACAGCAAAAGCTGATAATTTACTACCAGAAGCTTCATATTTACTATCTAGTAAAAAAGAAACTGACAAACTGGTAATGATGAACTCTACAAAAGCAAAAAATTTAGTTTTAAATAATTACGATAAAATCTTAAATATTGATTTTGAACAAAATTTCAAAGATAAAAATAAAGTAAACGAAATTGAAAATACACTAAAAAAGTGTATCGAAAAAAAATGTTTTAGTAACTTGATACCAGTATGGAGAAAGGGAAATCCACCAACAAAGGCTATAGCCCTAGCCTATGCTCAGCTTGTTGATGATTTAATCACTGATAATTTGAAATTAAAATATGAGAACCAAATTAATAGTCTAATCAAAAAAAATGAAAGTGATAATGAGCTCGCAAAGTTAAAAAATGAGACGAATATAGATAAAATTAAAGATCAATTTCAAAAAAAAATAGTTTCAATGGAAAATGAAAATTCAAAATTAAAAACTACTATTGAGAAGATGCTTATTAATTATCAAAATCAGATTTCAAATCTTAAAGCTGAAATTAATACTCTCAAATCTAATTTTGACAAAGCATATAATTTAGTACCAAAATCAAAAAGAAAAAAATTAGAAGAAGAAATCGAGTAAATTAAATTCAACTTTTACAACTAAAGAAAGAAATATATTTTTCATTATCTTTAGTATTCATATTTTTTGTAACTTCGTGAATTAATTCACCTGTTGATCTATTTAAAAATACTGATTCTGAGTATTTTTTTTCTTTATCTATATTTTTAAATAAAATGGTATCGTTTTTAGCAATTCTAACATTATCTTTACTAATATCTGAATAAGTATCTATAAATTCTGATAAACCATTAATAGTAAGTTTACTTGGTTGTGCTGCTACAACTTTTAAAACTTTTTTTTTATCTACCTCAATATTGTCTGCAGTAAAAGTTTGATAATTAAAATCTTTATTTTTGATCATTATTTTTTCTAATTTACAATCAAAAGTAATTTTAAAGTCATGGATGATATCAGTATTTTTGGAAAAACTAATTGATGATGAAAAAAGTAAAATTACTATCGAAAATATAATTTTCATTTATTTACCATATCGTATTTTACTGTGTAAATCGTGTGCACTTAGCCACCCATTTTCTAATCTTGGACCTCCAAAATAATCACCGCATAAACCTAATTTTAAAGACTTATTCCATACAGATAATTGCTTAAGTGGTTTTGAATTTGATGAATACATCCAGCCATGAATTCTCGAATGATGAATTTTTTTGATTTTTAACTTTGTTAATTTTTCAAATTTTTTAACAAGCTGATTGGTATAATATTTTCTTTTATTTCTATAATCTTTTGTAAATTTATTGCCGTATTTATAAGTACTTTGAAGTGTCCATAAATCATACTTAAATTTAAATCTTTTCTTACTATTTTCGTATGCAGCCCAACCAAGCATATCATCATTAAAAAAGTAACTACTATTATTCTGTTTAAGCTTATTGGTAACAATCATAACTGTCAAATTGGCATCCATCTTAACTTTTTGATTTAAATAAGATTTATTAAGATATTTTCGTCCTAATTTCTTACTTTGTGGAAATGGGCAAGTCAAAATAAGATTTTTACATTTTTGTTTTACATCATTTTTGAATGTTAATTCCCAATAGTCGTTTAATCTCTTTACATTTGTAAGCTCATGTTCAAAATTACATTTAATTTTTTTTAATAAATGTTTGCTAATGGAGTTGTTTCCTTTTGTTCCAATTAATTTTAAATGATTTTTAATTTCTTTGACTGTTTTATGCAGAAATAAATGATTTCCCCCCCACTTTTTTAAAATTTTTTTCTTAATAAGTTGATTAGTAAATGTTTTAAATTTTGTAGATTTTGGAGAGATATATTGAAGTCCGTGATCAAATCCGACTTTATCTTTATATTTTTTAAATGAACTTCTTCCGCCAAAACCTCTTGCTTTATCATAAACTGCAACGGAATATTTTTTATTTAATAATTTTGCTATCGTTGATCCAGAAATTCCCGATCCTATGATGCAAAAATCAAGCATAATTCACAACTTGATTGATTAACAAAGATACTCAAGTGCCTTAAGTATTCCACCTTTTTTGTAAGGTATTTTAGATTTCATTAAACCCATTTCAACACCTGCCAATGTTCCAGCTAACATTAGTTCATTAAAATCACCTAAATGGCCAATTCTAAAAATTTTACCAGCGACTTTTGCAAGTCCTGTTCCTAATGACATGTTGTAATGATCTAAAATAGTTTTTCTTAAAAAATCTGCATCATGACCATCTGGAACCATTACAGCTGTTAATGAGTCTGAGTATTCTTCTGGATTTTTACAAAGTATTTCTAATCCCCACGAATTGACAGCAACTCTTGTAGCTTCTGCAAATCTTTTGTGTCTTTTAAAAACATTATCTAAACCTTCTTCTGTAAGCATATTGATTGCTTCATCCAAACCATAGAATAAATTTGTAGCTGGTGTGTAAGGAAAGTAACCTTTTTTATTATTTTCTAACATCGGTCCCCAATCCCAATACGATTTTGGTAATTCAGATGTTTTATATGCCTCTAAAGCTTTAGAGCTTATTGCATTAAAAGAAAGTCCTGGTGGTAATAGTAATCCTTTTTGAGAACCACCAACAGTTACATCAACTTTCCACTCTTCATGTCTATAATCAATAGATCCTAATGAAGATATCGTATCAACAAATAATAAAGCTGGATGTTCCGCATTGTCCATAGCTTTTCTAATTTCTCCAATTCTACTTGTTACTCCAGTAGAAGTTTCATTATGTACAGCACAAACTGCTTTAATTTTTTTATCTTTGTCTTCTTTTAATTTTTGTTCAACAATGTTTGGGTCTACACCTGTTCTCCAGTCACCTTCTACAAAGTCTACTTCAATTTTAAATTTTTGAGCAATATCCCACCACAGAGTTGAGAAATGTCCAGTTTCAAACATCAAGATTTTATCACCAGCACTTAAAGTGTTTACAAGTGCAGCTTCCCAAGCACCTGTTCCTGAAGCTGGAAAAATTATTACAGGTTCAGAAGTTTTAAAAATTAATTTTATTCGATCTAAAACTCTTAGTCCTAATTCAGCAAAGTCTGGTCCTCTATGATCTATAGTTGGATAATCCATAGCTCTTAGAACTCTATCTGGAACGTTTGTTGGTCCTGGAATTTGTAAAAAATGTCTACCAGGTCTTATATTATTTGAAATTGCCATACCGCTGTATATGCTAAAGAAATTATATAAGCAAATTTATAATGTATGACAAATAGTAGTAATTTAATTGATAGCTTAGAGGTTTATGTTCTTAATAATCCAGATGAAGTAAAACCACATTGGGTTAGTCACTTTATTGTACCAACAGCTAATGAACTCTTAATTAAAATTAAAACTAAAGATGGTCATTCAGGATTTGGTTTAGCAACAAGCTATACTGATATTGCTCCTATCATCAAACCATTTTCAAATGGCTTACAAGATTTAATAATTGGAGAAGATCCATTTTGCCCTGAAAAAATTTATGAAAAAATTTTCAAATTAACAGATACTCGAACCAGTAGCGAAAAAAGTTGGAGCAGAGAAGCATTAATTAGAATTTCAGCCGCTTTAGATATTGCTTGTTGGGATTTGATAGGAAAAGCTTCAAACATCCCATTGTATAAATTATTTGGTGGATACAGAAATAAAATTCCTGTTTATGTAACATGTGCTTACTACAGAGACGGTAAAGATGAAAAAGAACTAAGAGATGAAATAAAAAAATTAATAAATCTTGGTCATCAAAGTTTTAAAGTTAAAGTTGGAGGGCTTAGTATTAAAGAAGACGCTAAGAGATTAGAAATCATTAGAGATGAAATTGGAGATCAAAAAGGTTTAATGATTGATGTCAATAGAGCATGGGATCTAAAAACTGCAATTGAAGGTGTAAAAGAATTTGAGAGATTTAATCCTACATGGATTGAAGAACCTGTTAGATGGGAAGATGATAGAAGGACTTTAAAACTTTTATCAAAACAAACTAAAATTCCATTATCAGGTGGTGAAAGTGAAATAACTATTTATGGGTGTAGGTCCATGATTGAAGAAGAGGCAATACAAATTTTACAATTTGATTGCACAATGTTTGGTGGTTTTACTAATGGAAAAAAACTTTCTGCACTGTGTGAATTAAATCATATAGATGTAGCACCACATCATGATTGTTATATTCATGCACCATTAGTAGCATCAACTCCAGCTGGGAGAATTGTTGAGTCATTTGATGATGAAAGAGATCCTCTTCAAGCACAATTATTTGAAAATCCACATAAAATGAGTGATGGATGGATACATTTAAATGAAAAACCTGGTTTAGGTTTAGAGATTTCAGAAACCGCGTTAAAAAAGTTCGGTAAACTGGTTTACAAAAATAAATAAACCTTTAATTAAGTTTTATGCGGTTTAATTCAGATCAGATACAAAAAATTGGAAAAGAAATTAGTAGTAAAGTTGATGGAAAAACTTTATTCGATGAATTCTCACGTGGAAGATACAGTACCGATGCTTCTGTGTATCAAATTAAACCTCTTGGTGTAGTTCTTCCAAAAGATACAAATGATGTTTTAAGTTTAATGGAGTATTCACAAAAGAATTCTGTACCTCTATTAGCTAGAGGAGGTGGAAGTTCTCAATGTGGTCAGACTGTTGGCGAAAGTGTTGTACTAGATTATAGCAAACATCAAAATAAAATTTTAGAACTTAACGTTGAAGAAAAATATGTATGGGTTCAGCCAGGTGTCGTACTAGATCATTTAAATGCTTATTTGAAGCCTCATGGTCTTTGGTTTCCAGTGGATGTCTCAACAAGTAGTAGAGCAACTATTGGAGGAATGTCAGCTAACAATTCCTGTGGATCTAGATCATTATATTATGGCAACATGGTTCATAACGTTTTAGCAATTGAAGCAATATTAGATGATGGCTCAATATTTAATTTTGATCAAATAAATAAGAATTATTTGGCAACAAAGAATAACCAAGATAGACTTTATAAAATCATAGATAAATTCATAGATGTAAGACAGCAGGTTGGAGGCGAAATTGATGCTAACTGGCCAACGACACAAAGAAGAGTTGGAGGATATAACATCGATTTAATTGATCCAGAAGGATTTAACTCATCCAATCTTCTTGTTGGCTCTGAAGGAACATTGTCTTTATTCAATAAAATAAAATTAAAATTATCAGAAATACCAAAGAATAAAATTTTAGGTGTCTGCTACTTTGATAATTTCCATCAAGCAATGGAATTATCAAAAGAGATAGTAAAATTAAAACCAACTTGTGTTGAATTGATGGACCAAAATTTATTAAATTTAGCTAAAGAAATACCAATGTATGCTGGAGGAATAAAAAAATACATCAAAGGAAATCCTGAAGCAGTTTTGATGGTTGAATTTATTGATACAGAGAAAAGTGTATATGAAAAGAAAATAAAAGATCTAGAATATTTAGTTTTAAATCAAAACAAAAAAAACGAGTTTTCATATTATTCAGATCTTTCAGAACAGAAAGAAGTTTTTGAAATAAGAAAAGCAGGATTAAATATTTTAATGTCAATGAAAGGTGATAGAAAACCAGTTGCCTTCATCGAAGATTGTGCAGTTTCTCTAGAACACTTAGCTGACTACACAGCTAGATTAAAAGAAATATTTAAAAAATATGGAACAAGTGGAATGTTTTATGCACATGCATCTGTTGGAACTCTTCACGTAAGACCAGTTTTAAATATGAAATCAGACAAAGATATACAAAACATGAGATCTATATCTGAAGAGGCTTTTGAAATGGTTAAAGATTATAAAGGTTCTCACTCAGGAGAACATGGTGATGGAATTGTTAGATCAGAATTTCATGAAATGATGTTTGGTAAAAAAATCATAAATGCTTTTGAAGAAATAAAAGATACATTCGATAGTAAAAACCTTTTAAATCCTGGAAAAATTGTTCGACCATTTAAATCAAATGATAGATCTCTAATGAGATACAAATCAGGTTATCAAACAGAAAATATAGATACACATTATGATTGGTCTAATTGGGGTCAATTCTCTGATGCTGTTGAGATGTGTAATAACAATGGAGCTTGTAGAAAGCTAGACTCTGGTGTGATGTGTCCATCATACAGAGTAACTAAAGAAGAAAAAGATTTAGTCCGAGGTAGAGCAAATACTTTAAGATTAGCTTTATCTAATCAACTTCCAGAGGGTTCATTTGCATCAAAAGAAATGTATGAAACTATGGAGTTATGTGTGAGCTGTAAAGCTTGTCAAAGAGAATGTCCTATGTCGGTTGATATGGCTAAGATGAAATCTGAGTTTCTTTCTCATTACTATAAAAAATTTAGTATGCGAATTAAAGATAGAGTTATTTCAGATATGCCAAGACTTATTTGGTTATTAAAAATTGTTGCTCCTATATTCAATAAGATCAAAAATATACCGCTAATCTCAACAATTGTTGAAAAGTTTGGTTTTGCAACTGCAAGGACTATGCCTGAAGTTCAAAACCAGAACGCGTTACGAGAGATTTATGAAAGTCAGACAGTATCAGAAAACAAAGTAATTTTATTTGCAGATACATTTAATATTAATTTTGAAAATGAAAATTTGGTTTATGCAATTAAAGTACTAAATAAATTTGGTTATCAGGCAATTATACCAAGTTTTGGTAAAGATAAATTAAAGAGACCCCTTTGCTGTGGCAGAACTTATATATCTTATGGTCAATTAGACAAAGCATCTGAAGAACTAAATAGATTTAATGATTACGTTATACAAAATAATTATGTAGATTTACCAGTTGTAGGTATTGAACCATCCTGTTTATTAACATTTAATGATGAGTATCAGACTTTAAAGAATGTAAATAATAAAGAACAAATTAAAAATAAATTTTACCTACTTGAGGAATTTATTTTAGAACAAATAAGAAATAATAATAAAATTAAAGCAAATAAGTTTGATCAAAATGTATTAATTCATGGACACTGTCATCAAAAATCACAAGATAGAATGAAGGGTCTAACTAATCTTTTATCAGAATTAAATATTCACAATAAAATGATAGAGTCTAGTTGTTGTGGAATGGCTGGTTCATTTGGATATGACAGTAAAAATTATGAAGTATCTAAAAAAATGGCTAATCTTTCTTTAATACCTGCAATCAATAATAGTGATGAAAAAGATTTTATAGTTGCAAATGGTACGAGCTGCAGACATCAAATATCTGATTTATCTGAGAAAAAAGGTAAGCATGTCTCAGAATTATTATTTAAAATTTTTGAGACTGTTAATTAAAGAATTACTTTCCTATTATAAAAATCTACAATCTGGTCATCTTTGTAACCAAAAATTTGCATAATTTCTTTTGTATGCTCTCCTAGGTTTGGAGCACCTTTTGATTTTTCAGTTTTACTTTTTGAAAATTTAATAGGCATACCAATAGCCTTACTTTTACCAGCTTTTTTATTATCTACTTCTATAACCATTTCTCTTTCAATTGTTTGAGGATCTTTAAACATGTCTGTTATCGAGTTAATAGGTCCACATGGTAAACCATTATCATCAAAGATTTTTAACCATTCACTAGAGGTTTTTTTAATTAGTTCTTCATTAAGAATATTAACTAGTTCTTTTAAATTTTGTTTTCTGTTTAAGTTAGATGAAAACTTTTCATTTTCTTGCAAATCTTCACGACCAATTGCTTTGAGTAACATAAGCCAAGTATTTTGATTTGAAGCACCTACTGTTATCCATTTATCTTTTGTTTTAAATGCTTGATAAGGAGCTGTTAAAGGATGTGCTGATCCTAAAGGACCAGGCGACTCTCCAGTTGCACCCGCAATAGCAGACTGCCAGTAAGTATGAACAATACCTGCTTCATATAAAGATGTATCAACTTTTTGTCCTTCACCCGTTTTTTCTCTATGAACTAATGCTGCTAAAATTCCACTGGCTGCAAGTAAACCTGCTGTAATATCTGTAATAGGTGCACCTACTTTCATTGGTGGTTTATCTTTGCTTTCACCAGTAATACTCATTAATCCACTCATACCTTGTGCAACTAAATCAAATCCTCCTTTATCTGCGTAAGGACCAGTTCTACCGTATCCAGATATTTCACATAAAATGATTTTAGGATTGATTTTTGACATAACATCATATCCAACTCCTAGTTTTTCTAAGGTGCCTTTTCTAAAATTCTCCAAAACTACATCTGAATTTTTTACCATCGTTTTAAATATCTCTATTCCATCTTTGTCTTTTAAATTTAATGCGATACCTTTCTTATTTCTATTCATCATCATAAAGGCTGCGGACTCACCATTAATTTCTGGTGGTAAGAAGTTTCTGGTATCATCTCCTCCGGGTGTCTTTTCTATTTTAATTACCTCTGCACCAAGATCAGCTAATAACAATCCGCATGTTGGACCAGCCATTATTTGTGCCATCTCAAGTACACGAATGCCTTTTAATGATGCGGTCATCTATTACTTATTTTTGAATTTTGGTTTTGTTTTGTTTAAGAAAGATTGATATCCAATTTTAAAGTCTTGAGTATCATAACATTTGTAACCTAGATTATTTATTTTTTCTGTGACTTTTCCATTTTTTAAGATGTTTCTTGCAAATTGTTTGTGCCACCTTGCAACTTTTGGAGCACCTTCGCATATTAGTTCTGCTGATTTATAAGCTTCTTTTTCAACATCTTTATCATTAACTACTCTATTAACTAGTCTCTTCTGAAATGCTTCTTCAGCTCCAAAAACTCTTCCTTCAAACAATATTTCCATAGCAGTTGTGTAATTGGTTACTTTCAAAAGTACCTCAAGTTCTTTTGCAGCCATTGTTAAGCCTAATCTTTTAATTGGAACTCCAAACCTAGAGCTTTTGCCACAAATTCTAATGTCACAACATCCTGCTATTTCCAATCCACCTCCAACACATATTCCTTCAATCAAAGCAATTGTTGGTATTGGGCAATCAAAAATTGCTCCAAGTGTTCCATGTAAAAATTTACCGTAAGATTTTGCTAATTTTGATGAAGATCTTTGTTTTTTAAATTCTCCAATATCATTTCCTGGTGAAAAAGATTTACCACCCTCTCCTCTTATAATAATACATCTTAAATTGTTATTCTTTGATAGCTTTTTAAAAACTTTGCCAAGCTCAATCCACATTGGCTTAGTCATCGCATTTATTTTTTCTGGTCTATTGATAACAACTTCAACTAAATGTTTATTTTTTTTATTTACTTTAATTAATTTGCTCATTTAGCTCCTATAAAAAAACTCAACTAATGTCATTGGTATAGCTGGAACATAAGTTACTAACATTAACAATACTAATAATACACATATAAAAGATATATTCGATCTTGTTACATCCCATATATCTGCTTTTGCAACAGAACAAGCTGTAACTAGGACACTTGCAACTGGTGGTGTTTGTTGACCAATTGCTAAATTTAAAGTTACAATTATACCAAAGTGAACTGGATCAATACCTACCGCATTAACTAATGGCATTACAATTGGAACTGTTAAAATTATTGCAGCAACTGAATGTAAAAAGAAACCTATTACTAAAAGAAATACATTAAGTATTCCTAAGACTGCATATTTATTATTTGTAAAATCAATAATTGACTCTGCAACTTTTTGTGGGATTTGTTCAATTGTTAAAAATTCACCAAGTAATACAGATGCAGCTACTAATAACATTACTGAAGCTGTTTGAATTGCTCCTTCACAAGCTGACTCGTATAATCTTTTAAAATCTATTTCTTTATAAATAAATCCAATAACTAATGATGCTACAACAGCTAAACCTGCTCCTTCGGTTGCAGTTACAACTCCTCCAAAAATTCCACCTAAGATTATAATTGGTAATAAAAATGCTAATGCTGCATCTTTTGCAGTTTTCTTAACATTTGGAATATTAAATGTTTCTTCAACAGGAAAATTTTTACGTCTTGCAGTAATATATGCTGCTAACATTAAGAAGAAGCCACCTATTACTCCTGGAACTATTCCTGCTACAAACAATTGCACAACTGAACTTTGAGCCATTACCGCATAAACAATCATTGGTATTGAAGGTGGAATAATTATCGCTAATGATGCTGAAGATGAAGTTACTGCAGCAGCGAAAGGACCAGGGTATCCTTTTTTCTTCATCGCTGGAATTAGAATAGATCCTAATGCAGCAACATCAGCAACCGCAGATCCAGAAATTTCAGCAAAAAACATAGAGGTAGCAATGTTGATCATACTTAAACCACCCTTGATAAATCCAACAAGCGCTGAAGCAAATGCTATTAATCTTCTAGAAATACCTGCACTATTCATTATTGATCCAGCTAAGATAAATAGTGGAATAGCAATCAATGGAAACTTCATTGATCCATCAAACATTACGATTGCAGTATCAATTAAAAAACTTGTTCCCGTTTTCAATACCATTGCAATAATTGTTGTTACTGCAAGGCCAATAGCGATAGGAACATTTATAGATAAAAGAAGTAAAAGCACAGCAAACATTGTAAGAATTATCATTAAATATCTCCTGTTTGCTCGTCACCTGTTGTTTGAAGAACTAAATTTTTATAGTCTTCGGGGATTCTTAAAGTTTCAGATAAAATAAATAAACATGATGCAATTGGAATAACTGATTGCACAAAAGGTTGTGGCACCCACTCTAATGTTACTAAGGTTTCTCCTGTTATTAGAGTTAAAACTAAATAACCATAGTAAGCCAATAATATTAAAAAACCATAAACAACTAATTTTGACACTACAAAGAAAATTTTTCTAAGTGCTAATGGAAAGGCTTTGAAAATACTTGGAACACTTATGTGAGAGCCTTTCAAAGCCGCATAGGCTGAACCATAATAAGTTATCCAAGCAAGTTGAACAGCTGCAACCTCGTCATACCAAACTAAAGCACTACCAGCAAAACGAAAAGTAACACCAAGCAAAACTGTTACTGCTAATGCTACCATCATTATAAACAGTATTAGTTTTAATATTTTTTCGTAAGAATTTATAAATTTTTGCAATGTCATTTTTTTTCAGGCCCTCTGATAGAGGGCCTGTTACAAATTATGTTAATTTGCTAAAGACGATACTTTATCAATTAACGCACCACCAGTTGGTACTTCTGACGCGAATTGATCGTATATTCCTTTACTTGCACTAATGAAAGCACCTTTGTCAGCTTCGTTAACTTGAACTCCAGCTGATTTGATAACTCCCAATAAAGATTTTTCAAGATTAGCAGCTTCAGCGTACACAAATTTTTGTGTATCTTTAGCAGCTTGCTCTAAAATACTTTGTACATCTGCAGGAAGTTTGCTCCAGTGGTCTTTATGTACTGTTACATAAGCAGGAGTGTAAACGTGACCTGTGATTGATAAATATTTTTGAACTTCTTGGAATTTAGCACTAGCAATCTGAGCATATGGGTTTTCTTGTCCATCCATAGTTCCTGTTTTCAAAGCAGTAAATACTTCTGAGAAAGACATTGGAGTTGGGTTTGCACCATATGATTGGAACATTTTAACTCTCCATTTTGATTTAGGTGTTCTTAACTTAATTCCTTTTAAGTCACCTGGAGTGTTAATTGGTCTAGTGTTGTTTGTGATATGTCTAAATCCATTTTCCCAAACAGCAATAACTTTGTATCCAGTTTTATCTTCAAGATTTTTAAACATTCCTGGTAAAACTTGGCTTTCAACTTTATTCATGTGTTTTCTGTCTTTAATAATGAAAGGCATATCAAATACACCAAACTCATCATGAATAGATGCCATTACTGATGAAGGTAACCACATGTTAACTGTACCTAATTTTAGTTTTTGCATTCCTTGTTTGTCTTTACCAAGTTGCGAAGAACCAAAAACAGTTACTTTTCCTTTGCTGCCTAATCTCTCATTTGCAAGTTTAGCAAAATGATCAACTGATGCAGAAAATAAAGATCCAGGTTTTCCTACGTGTCCAAATTTTACTTCAGTTGAATTTGCTGAGAAACTTAAAAATATAGACGATAATAAAACAACAATTATCTTAAAATATTTGTTCATATTTCCCTCTTAAGTTTGTTTTTTTAAAACAGCTTATAGAAAATATGGATGCAGTGCTAGGGATTAAATTGGCGTATCGGAAAAAAATTATCGATCTTTAAATTCAAGATTGCCTCGGGAGTCGACACTCTTTTTGACATGCTGATAGTAGGTAGGATTATCAATCAGTCTTGACATATCTATACCCTTATTCTCATAACGTCTTTTTATTGTCATTCTAGGGATTATTACGAGGTTCATATTATCAATGAAGTCCTCGGTCCACTCTTTTTCTATCTTATCTTTGACCAATCTTTTCAAAAATACCCTTAAATCAGAGCAACTAAGGTGTTTAATTTTTTCGTTATACAGTACCATTTTGATGAATATATAATCTTGGTGTTATCTTGCAAGTTTAATGAATATATCTCCCATACCTGACTGAAGCTGATCTAATGGAGTATTGTTTCTAAGCGTGCAATATCTGCCTGTCACCTGGTGCCTTTCAATGGCATTAACATTATATTGAGTGCAGGTTTTGGCTTTGTGTAATAAACCAATGACCAGTTTTCCATCTAATACTGAAACTTGTTTCGTATCTAAATCATTGCCATTACAAAAATATTTTTTATTTACCCTTTCTGGAAAATCTGTTTTTCCACAAGGATTTTCAATTGTGAAAACATAAAATTCTTTTTCTATGCCTTTAAATTTATGTTTCATTTTAGTTGTTTTTGAATATTTCATTAAATCACAGGAACATGGAATGCAGCATCTATAATATTCACCGCATATTTTCTTACCCGTATTGTTTTCACTCAAATAAACATATTCAGGTACTGCATTTGGACTTATTAAAGAACCTGATACCGCACAATATAATTTATTATATTCAACAAAATCTTCATAAGAGATATCTTTATCAATTATATATTTAAAAAATTTAGGACCTGCCGCATTTCTATTTCTGTCTGGGAAAATTTTATTCCAGTCATTAACAATATCTTGATAATAGTTTTTTTCTTGAGAATTTGATGAATTTATTGGAATTGAAAAAAAAATAATAAATATAATAAGACTAAGTATATTTTTAATACTGTACATTAATTAATGATTTAAAAACCCATATTTGACCAGTTACTTCGGTCTTGAGTTTTACTATTGAATTTTTTTATTTCTTCCTCAGATGGTTCTCTAAAAAGATACATTACAATTCCTGAAACAAATAATGCCAATAATGATAAAGAACAAATAGTCATAAGCTTGATATATAAAAGCTTTATAATTTTTCAATACTATATAATGAGTAGTATTGTCCTATAGTTTTTGTCTAAATTCGTAAGTTTTATTTAATTCATCAATATCAAATGATTCTATTGATCCATCGGTCCATTTTATTTCAACTTTAAAGTCTTTTTCACCTTTTCTTATTCCATAATGAGCCACTGGTTCCATCTGACAAAGATATCCTGAGCCTGCATCTATTGTTTTTGAGTGAATTCTTTTATTAGATTTCATTGTTACTGTTGCTCCTCTTGCTGGAGCTCCATACTGATTAAGTGGTTTAATACGTAGATAATTAAAATTTGTAATATCTGCTTTATATAAAGTTAAAGGTTGAAAACCTGACTCACCATGTGAAACTAATAATTCTAAAATTCCATCACCGTCAACATCTGCAACAGCTGCACCAGTTCCAAGTCCAACGGTCTCTAGACCATTTTCCATTTTAATTTCTTTAAATACTCCGCCATTTAAAACTTTAAAAAGTTTATTTGGTTCTCCAATATTATTCATAAAAATTTCATCATATCCGTCATTATCAAAATCAGCAGAAATGACTGTTCTTATTTTTGTAGGATCGTTATACGGAGAGGTTGATATATCTTTAAATTTATCTCCATCTAAAACATATGCTCTATGCATTCCATCCCAGTTTGAAGATAAAATATCTAATCGTCCTCTATATAAAAGATCACTTAAAGCTGTGCCTCTTCCATTTTCAAATCTATCTTGAACTGCATACTCTTCGGCAACATCTTGGAAAGACCCTTTAGAATTATAGTATAAAAAGTTATCTCCTCTTTCATTTGCTGCAAAAATATCAGATCTATCTGAGAGAATGTGTCCAGACACTATGGCTCTACCCCCAGTAATTTTATCGATCGATAATAATTTAGCCTGGTCTTTTATTCGATCTCTGATTAATTCATAAAATCTAGTAGGACCTCCATAATTAGCTACATAAATACCATATGCACCATCACCATTTCTATCTACACAAACAACTGACCTTCCGGCTGTTAAGTTTAATTCATTTTGATTAATTTCTTTTTCAAATAAATCTTCGAATTTATTGTTATTTAAATCTATTAGTCGATCAGAATAAATTTTTGATCCACTATATGTATCAGTATTTAAAAAATATATTTCCTCATAGCCATCTTGATCGATATCACATGCAGCAACACCAATTGTTCTTCTCTGTTCATCTGTAAATATTTTTTCATTTACAATATTTATTAATTTTCCGTCTTTATAAGAAAGAGCTAAATTTTTAAAACCAAAGCCAGTTACCACAAATTCATATTTATTATCTTTGTTAACATCGGTAACTGAAACTCCATAGCTTAATCGAAACTCATTTTCTGCTATTTGATCAGTTATATTTAAGAAGAAATCTTTAGCGTTTGCATAATTAAATACTGATAAAATACTGAGAAAAACAAAGATAATTATTTTCATAATTAAGCTCTTTATTAGAATTTTAAAATTATAATATGAGATAAATTAGCTTACTCGAGTAAGCCTAAAATTGAATAAATAACTAACCCTATAATTGCAGCAAAGAAAATTAAAAATGAAATTTGACTAAAAATATTATTCTTTGATCTAATTTCACCCTTTTTGTACTTTCTAATCTGAATTATACCAAACCTAATTACTATTAATCCAAAAATTAGAAGTGATACTTTAAATAAAAATTCAATCATTTAATTTTAATTTAATAGAATGTGAAACCTTTTTTATTCAAATGATATTTCATTTTCAATATATTGAGTTTTACCTGTGCTATTTCCTAAATTTGAGCAAACTTTTATTGTTGTAGAATTTAATTTAAATATTGAAAGATATCCACTTTGTTGAGCGTGTGAAGGGCATGATGTCATATATCCTGGTGGATTACAGTTTGTGACATTCAATCTACACCAAGATCCATAAGGAGGATTTGCATAAAAAGGACTTTTCCAATTCATTCCATAAACTGTTTGGTTCATGTGATTAATAAAGTTATCAATGCTCATAGGGCAATCTGCAGTCTTCTCATTACCATTTATATCATTATATTTTATTGCTTCACCAACACTACATAATGCTGATTTTGCAACTACCATTTTAACTATAGTTGAATGATTAGACTTAGTTGCTGCAATTTTTGCACCAGTTGTATATCCGCTGTAAGCAACCACGCCTACTGCAGCTAAAATACCTATGATTGCTACTACGACCAAAAGTTCAATTAGTGTAAAGCCTTTATTTTTCATTTTTTTATTTCTTTTATAGTCTTCCATCCATTTATTAAAAATAATTATTGCATCATTCATATCATTTGTTTTATTTGGATGATTTTTAGCCCTACCTAGCATAGTTGCAATAATATTTACTTGATATTTTATTGGTCTTTTTTTTATAGCTGAAACAGTAAACAATGCTTTTTCCTTATCTTTAAAACCTAAACCTTTTAAGGTTGTCTCTGGTTTATAATCTGAAAATAAAGAAAGATTTAATGGTTTAAATTTTTTATCTTTTATTAGTTTATCCATTGGCATTTTATCGACTATTTCAAAGATTTTTCTTGTGTATATTCTATCTAACTCAATTTTAATTGTGCCATCAAAACCAATTAAAGTAACTTTAAATTTTTTTGATTTATCTAATTTTGTGACTAATTTTATATATCTTTTGTGAAAGCCTTTAATTTCTTTTTGATACAAATCTTTTGATCTTTTATATTCTGGATGACTGTAGTTAGGCGTATTGAGGACTAACAATCTACATTTCCATAGATATTTTTTAAAACTCATTAAAAAATATTAATTATAAATTTTGTCTCTTACAAGCTTACTTAGCAAACTATATCCAAGCTCATTCATATGTAGTGGATCTTCATCATAAAACTTATCATAACCAGCATTTATCATTGGTGTTGTAATATCTACATAATCCCACATTTTCAAATTAGTTAAGTGTTTTTTTATCTTTGAATTAGCGTCTAAAATTGTTGTCATAAGATCTCTTCTAAAGGGACTAGGCTTAATTGAAATAAAAAAACATTTTGCTTTTGGCAATTTTTCTTCAACCTGGTTAGAGAATAATAAAAATTCTTTTAATAATTCATCACTATCCATTCCATAACCGATGTCATTATCTCCAGCATAAAAGAAAAGATTAGATGGGTTTAAAGGAGCAACCAATCTATCAAAATATCTTCTACAAGAGACTAAAGTTGAGCCACCAAAACCTAAATTATAAAGATTATTTATTGATAAATCGTTTTTGGCATTATACCACATTTTAAAAGTTGAACTTCCATACAAAGCAACACTGTTATTTGTTTTTGTCTGTTGAAAAGAATTATGTTCTAATTCTCTAACGTCGAGTTCAAACTCTTCTTCAACTGGACTAACTAAATTTACATTAGTCTTCAAATTTTCTATTTTAACTATGTTGTCTTGAACATTTTTAGCTAAATCAATAGCTTCTTCTACATAAGATCTAAATTTGGTTCTGTAATTATCTAAGAAGCTTTTCATTTCTGCTTGATTTTCTGGATCTTTGACATGATCACTTATAGTTATTGGCTCCTTAATAACAGCTGAATATATTGTTTTAGAAACTGGGTAATCAAAATTAGCAAGAGCAATTGGAACAAGTTTTGGTTTAGGATTAAGTTTAAATGCTAGATTAAATGCTCCAGCTTTAAATGGTCCTGGAGATGTTAGTGTTTTATTATCTTCTGTTTCTGATGTTCCTTCAGGCGCAATTACAATCGGTTGTTTTTGATTAAATACTTTTTGAGCTTCATCAAAAAGCTTTTGTTTTCTTAATTTCTTTTCCTCATCACTTTCATCCAACTTATCAGATTCTGGCGTATGAACAAAAATGTAATCTAAATTTTCATAGTAATTATATCTCCAAAATTCTGTATTCCGACTTGTTCTAACGATACGTTGACCTCCGTCATTATATTTTGGATATAAAATTTTTGAACTGATGAAATGACTGTCGATTGAAAACGAATGCCCATTTGCAAGCTGATTATCATCTATAGCTGCTAAGTGATTGTAGAAAAAAATATTTGTTGGTTCATCTGGCAAATTTTCCCAACCCTTAATTACATATTTAACATTATCAAAAGCTTTGGTGAAATTTGAATTGGTTAACTCTCTTAATTTTGTTTTATCTGAATTACTAGAAGAATTTGAAACTCTATTATAAATAATATTTAATTGACTGTGGAAACGAGACTCTCTTTCTAAATTATTTAAGGTATCTTTTATTAAACTAGATAATGATTTTTCTATCTCATTTCCTTTAATAAGTAGTTCGTAAACAACATCAAATGCCATTGCATAAGTATGAGTACTCTTCAATAAATGTGGAATACTATATAACTTAGAACTAGCTGGTATTCTTGCAGTATTATCTTTCAATAATAAATTAACAAATTCTAATTCGTTTTCCGCTGAATATTTTGTTAGACCAGTTGCACTTTGTTGGAAACGTCCTAGCTGCCACAATTGTCTTTTGAAAATCTTTATTGATAATTCAGGATCAGAAATAATCAGATTTTCGAGTGCTTCGTTAGAAATATGTAAAACTTTCGTATCTCTAGTAGATTTAATTGTATATGGATTAAAAAAATCTCCTTTCCCGGAAGATAAAGTTAGCGCAATACCAGCTCTAGTTAGAGTTCTAAAATTTCTTCTTATTTTTCCATTAATAAAGTTATGGAATAAGCCATCAACTTTACCACTTAATAATATCTTTAAACCTTTAGAAACGTCTCCCTCTTTAACTATATATTGATTTGATGAATACATCTTAATATTACCTAATTTAATAAACTTTTCTAAGTCATCATCAGTAAGTGTTGAGAAAAAAGTAGCAGATTTAATTCTATGTATATTTGTAATACTTTTTTCTGATGGGATGCCTGGAGAAATTTGTATTTCATCATCTTGATACAAAGTGTTTAAATTTCTTGAAGAGACAAGCAGTTGGAAAGAAAAAAAAGAAATTGCTGAGTATAATGTTGATATAAGTTTACTATTTTTTTGTTGTAAATCTCTTAAATCATCTTTTTTTATCGAAATATATTCTGTTCCACCTTCAATAAATATTTCACCCATAAATCTATTGGGTTGATTAAGTCCAGATATACCTAATGGTGTTGCAGGCTTTGTTATTTTTGCAAAGGTTATAGATTTAGTTTCAAAATACTTGGTAAATGTAGCTTTGCCTTTAATTAAAAAATAAATGTTTTGTGAAATTTGATGCTGCTTTGCTAAAACTTCATCACTTGCAGCTATTATGTGCTCTGATATTCCATCTATTAGTCCAAAAGATTCTTTCAGATTTCCTAAATCAAAGCCATTTTGCTGAAATAATTCAGATAATTTCATAAGTAAAATGAATAGATATACTTAATTTGAATTTATTGATTAAGAATAAATGCATATCTGGGTTGAAAAGTTATCAATAGTTTACTTTATTTTTTTTAGTATTTATTTGTTGTGAAACGTAAATTAAAAAAAAATAAATCAACAAATAAATCTAAAACGCTTTCAAAAAAGCCAAAAGTAATAAACCCGAACTTTTTTTATTTTTATAATGAAAATGGAAAGTTAGTTGGAATACCTTACGGTAATTAAATTTTATCTTCTTTGAGATAAACTGGCGTGTTTATTTAATACTTCTGCTGAAATAATTTTTGCTTCTGTAGTTTTCTTAATATTCCAGATTTTTTCTTTTGCAATTTTTGTTGATATTTTATTATCAACTATTGGTGAAGGATAATCTTTACCAATTTCTAAATTTATTCCCTTTTGTTCAATGAATGTTAATTTCCATGGTTCATGAACTAATTTTCCTGGAACATTTTTTAATTCTGGAACCCATTTTTTTATAAAATCTCCTTTAGGATCTTGGTCAATTGATTGTTTAATTGGATTATAAATTCTTATTGAATTTATTCCTGTTGTTCCTGATTGCATTTGAAATTGTGAATAATGAATACCTGGCTCATAATCTGTAAATAATTTTGCTAAATGTTTTGATGTTTTTTTCCAATCTAGCCACAATTGATAAGAGGCAAATGAAACTAACATTGCTCTCATTCTAAAATTAATCCATCCGTTAGTTCTAAGGTACCTCATGCAAGCATCAACAAATGGATAACCTGTAGTTCCATTTTTCCATGCTAAATGATAATCTTCATTAAAATCATTTTCTCTTATTCCATTATAAGCACTATTCATATTTCTAAATTCAATTTCTGGCTCATCATATAATTTTTGTATAAAGTGACAGTGCCAGGCTAATCGACTTTTAAAAGCAATTAAGGATTTCTTTTTTGTAAAAGATAAATTGGAATTTAATTTATCATTAGTTTTTTTAAATATTTCTTTAATGGAAATATTTCCGAATGCAATATGAGGGCTTAATCTAGAACAAGAGGTTTCTCCTGTTATCGGGGAAGACATTTCTTTTTGGTAATTTTCTGATCTGTCATTAAGGAAAGAATCTAAAAGTTGAAGTGCGTTTTGTCTTCCGCCAATTTGAATTTTTCCATTTTCTAAATTATTTGTTTCTATTTTTGATAAATCTTCTACATAATTATCTGAAATAAACTCGCAATTTAAATTTGAATTTACGCTTTCACTATCTATAAATTTATTCCAATTATATGACCATTTATTTCTTATTCTATGACTTAATTGAACACCAAATTGATTTGATATTTTCCAATTAATATTTTTTTCTTTAAATAAAAAACTAACTTCTTTATCTAAGTTAGTTATATACATGTTCTTGAATATTATATTTGAATAAACCTCGTTTATTTTAAATTTATTAGTTAAATGACTTAAAATTTTTAATGTATCTCCATAATATATATTGAGTTTAGCATTATATTTTTCACTCAATTTTTTTTTTAAGTCCTCTAATGATGATTTTAAAAAATCTAAGTGGAAAGAGCTTGATGTAGATAATTTGTGATATTCTTTATCAAATATGTAAATTGGTAAAATCTTTCCTGATTTTACAGCTTCGTTGAATGCATCATTATTAGATACACGTAGATCGTTCCTGAACCATACGATTTTGTTCATTTTTAATAATTAAAGACTGATTTTGAAAGTTCTTGAATTTTTGTCGTCTGATACTTTTAAAATTTTAAATTTTGAAGTTTTTTCAAGTTTTTGTCCTTTGTTTGTAACAAAAGATTTCATTTTCTTAACTTCACCCTCAGGCATTTTTCTTGTGTATTTCAGAGTATGTTTTTTTGATCCAATAACAAATATCGTTTTCATGAGATTTTAATTACAAATATATTTATTGTCTGTCTCTGTGACATAAGTTTCGTTTAAGGGTTTGAGAATATTTTGATTATTTTAATATCGAGAATCTACTAAAGAGATAGGTTGTATTCAAATAATATATTTATAAAAAATAGAAATAAATTTGTTGAATACAACCTACCTAAAACTTATTTTTATAAGTGAAGGAGGTGCAAATGCTTAGAATAACGCCACCTGACACTTAGCTGGTGAGATATCACATATTAAAAATAACACAAACTAAATCCATTTGATGGATTTGGCCAAAATGGCATAAAAAAGGGGAGCTCTTTTGGTAATAACCAATTGAGCTGACCCCTTTTAATAATTTTTAGACATAAAATCTTTAATTCTCTTGGCACCTTCAATTATATCTTTTGTGCTTCTAGCGTATGAAAATCGAATAGTAGAATTTCCTCTTTTTTGATCAAAATCTATTCCTGGTGTTATCGCAACATTTGCTTCATCTAAAACTTTTTTACAAAAAGCTAAGCTATCATTTGAATATTCAGAAATATCAACATAGATGTAAAAAGCTCCATCAGGTGGTGAAAACTTTTTTAATCCTGCTTTCGGTAATTCTTCTAAAAGTATCTCTCTGTTTTTTTTATATACCTCAACATTCGATTGTAACTCTTCATTTGCATCTAATGAAGCAAGAGCTGTAACTTGACTTGCATGTGGAGGACAAACAAACAAATTTTGCGAAAGCCTTTCTACTTGTCTAACATGATCTTCTGGTACAACCATCCACCCTATTCTCCAACCGGTCATAGAAAAGTATTTTGAGAAAGAATTAATTACATAGCAATTATCTGTAATCTCTAGAGCTGATGTTGGATTATTTTCATATTGAATTCCGTGATAAATTTCATCACTAATAAAGCTAACATTATTCTCATTTGCAGTATTAATTAAATTTTCTAAAGCTTGTTTATCCAACATTGACCCAGTTGGATTTGCAGGTGATGCAACAAGAATTCCATTTAAATTATTATCTGTAATATCTTCTGGAACAGGTTGAAATCTATTTTGAAGTTTGGTTTGAATATCTACGGTTTCCAAACTTAATGATTTTAGTATTTGTCTATAGCTAGGATAACTTGGAGATCCAATTCCAACTCTATCTCCACTATCAAACAGTGCAGAAAAGGATAATATAAAAGCTCCAGAAGAGCCTGTTGTAACTACTATTCTATTTGGATTAAGATCTAAATTGTACCAATCTCCATATAACTTTGAAATTTTTGATCTTAGAGCTGGTAGACCAAGTGATACTGTATAGCCTAGATTGTTTTTATTTATCTCATTGGTAATATAGTCTTTTGCAATCTTAGGTGCTGGTGTTCCTGGCTGCCCTACCTCCATATGAATTATATCTTTTCCTTTTTCCTCAGCAATTCTCGCTGATTCCATTACATCCATTACTATAAATGGATCAACATCTGATCTTTTTGATTTTTTCATCATTTTATTTGATCTTCACAAAATTTTTTAACTTCATCAGCAGAGAGTCTTTCGCTCTCAGGTTTATTTGAATCTAATTCAGCTTTTCCAATTATACACGCTTTAATAGTTTTGCTTTTATTAAAACCTGAATAATACTGAGTTGATATATACAATGCTATAACTCCAAGTATTATAATTATTGAAACTTTTAAATTATTACTCATTTATGAATTATTTCATCCTCAACAGTGTTAGACAAAACTCCAATATTTGAGATTTCAACTTCAACATTGTCTCCAGGTTTCATATATACAGGTGGATTTCTTTTTGATCCTACTCCACCGGGAGTTCCTGTTACTAAAACATCTCCTGCTCGCCAAGACATAGCTTTAGATACGTAAGAAATTAAAATTGGCAAATCGAAAATTAATTGACTTAATTTAGCATTTTGCATCACTTCACCATTAAGCCTCGTCTCTATTGTTAAACTTTTATAATCTGGAATATCTTCTGCTAAAACCATATGAGGACCAAAACTTCCTGTATTTTCAAAATTTTTTCCCATACCGAATTGTCTAGTATGTCTTTGCCACTCTCTAATTGTTGCCTCGTTATAACATGAAAAACCAACAATGTGTTTTAAAGCATTCTCTGGTTTGATATGTTTGCCACCTTCATCCATAATAACTGCCATTTCACCTTCAAAGTCTAAACTTTTGGATACAGATGGTCTTTGGATTGCCTGCATATGAGCTGTTTGACTCTCTGGAAATCTGTGAAATATAACTGGGTTTTCTTCAACAGTACGATTGGTTTCTTTTGCATGTTCAATGTAATTCAAACCTACACATATAATTTTACCTGGATTAGGAATCAGGGGTAAGTATTCAATTTCCTCAGTTTTTATAGAACCGGGATTGCTTACTACATATTCTTTTGCTTCTTTGATTTTTTTAATCTTTATTAATTCTTTTAAATTTGAAGCTCCACCTATCTTTCCAGTTAGATCGGTGATGAGATTATTTTCAATTATTCCAAACTTTTCAACATTATCGTGTTTGTAAGAGACAAATTTCATATCTATTATGAAATTTTATTAATATCAACTAACAAGAGACTTTTGAGGTCTCATATCACTCTTGCTTATACCAGCTACTTTAACTGGTTTTTTCATAGCATCTCTTCTGAATGGCTCACCTAATTCTTGATTTAGAATTATTTCTATAAATGTAGTAATGCCCTTTTTCTGATCTTCACATGATTGTTTAATAGCTTTAGTGGTTTCTTCCATTGTATTTGCAATAACACCTTTTAAACCACATGCATTAGCAACTTTTGCATAACTTAACTCTGGATCTAACTCTGTTCCAACAAAATTATCATCGAACCATAAAATTGAATTTCTTTTTTCAGCACCCCATTGATAATTTCTAAAAATTACCATCGTTATTGCCGGCCACTCTTCTCTTGCACACGAACTCATTTCATTCATACTTATTCCAAATGCTCCATCACCAGCAAAACCTATAACTGGAGTTTCTGGGCATCCAATTTTTGCTCCAAGAATAGATGGAAATCCATAACCACATGGTCCAAATAAACCTGGTGCCAAATATTTTCTTGGTTTTTCAAATGTTGGGTAAGCGTTACCAATTGCACAATTATTTCCAATATCACTTGAAATTATAACATCTTCTGGCATCCCAGCTTGAATAGCTCTCCATGCTTGTCTTGGAGACATTCTGTCTTTATCTCTTTCTCTTGCTTCTTTATTCCAAACAGTTCCCGGATCATCATCCTCATGATCTAAACTTGTAAGAGTTTGCAACCATGCAGATTTTGTTTGATGAATAAGATTTTTTCTATCTTCTCTACCATTATCTCCGGCATTTGATGAAAGTTTTTCTAATATTTGTTGAGCTACCATTTTAGCATCACCACAAATGCCAACTGTAACTTTTTTAGTTAAACCAATACGATCAGGGTTCATATCTACTTGAATAATTGTTGCATCTTTTGGCCAGTAATCAATTCCATACCCTGGTAAAGTTGAAAATGGATTTAATCTTGTTCCTAATGCTAAAACCACGTCAGCTTTTGAAATTAACTCCATTGCAGCTTTAGATCCGTTGTAACCTAATGGGCCAACAGCTAATGGATGGCTTCCTGGAAAGCTATCGTTATGTTGATATCCATTACATACAGGTGCATCAAGCTTTTCTGCTAATTTTTTACAATCATCAATGGCATCACCTATAACAACTCCTGCCCCAGATAAAATTACTGGGAATTTTGCTTCCGATAATAGTTTCGCAGCTCTATCAACAGCATCTTTTCCGCCACCTTGTCTTTCAAATCTAACAATTGGAGGTAATTCTATATCTATCACTTGTGTCCAAAAATCTCTTGGTACATTTATTTGTGCAGGCGCTGACCCTCTAAAAGCTTTTTCTATTACTCTGTTTAAAACTTCTGCCATTCTTGATGGATCTCTAACTTCTTCTTGATAACAGACCATGTCTTTAAATAAATTCATTTGCTCTACTTCTTGAAAACCACCTTGGCCCATAGTTTTGTTTGCAGCTTGTGGTGTAACTAATAGTAACGGAGTATGATTCCAGTAAGCAGTTTTTATTGGTGTAACAAGTCCTGTAATACCTGGACCATTTTGAGCAATCACCATTGACATTTTTCCTGTTGCTCTCGTGTAACCATCAGCAATCAATCCACCATTTGTTTCATGAGCAACATCCCAAAAAGTTATTCCTGCTTCTGGGAAAAGATCAGAAATAGGCATGAATGCAGAACCAATAATACCAAACGAATGTTCGATACCATGCATTTGTAAAACTTTTACAAAAGCTTCTTCGGTTGTCATTTTAGCCATATCAAATCCTTCTTAATTCTATTTTTTAATTGTCAAAGTGCCCAATTCATATATAAATTGGGTCGAATTTCAAACAAAGAAATCGTCACAATGGCTGGCACAGATATTATAATCCACGATGAAAAAGACAATGTAGGGGTTGTAGTTATTGAAAAAATTACTCCAAAACAAGACTGTGATTGCTGGATTATGGAAAATGATAAATCAGTAAAAATTCAATCGATGGATGAAATACCTTTGGGTCATAAAATTGCTATGACTGATCTTAACGAGGGAGATACAATATTAAAGTACGGGCATGATATTGGCAAAGTCGTAAAATCAATTAAAAAAGGTGAGCATGTGCATGTTCACAACGTAAAAACTAAAAAGTGGTAAAATGGAAATTCCAAAAACATTTTTAGGATATAAAAGAGAAGATGGAAGAACAGGAACAAGAAATCATGTAATAATTCTACCTGTTGATGATATTTCAAATGCTTGTGCTGAAGCTGTAGCTAATAATATTAAAGGTACGATTGCACTTCCACACTCTTATGGAAGATTACAATTTGGAGCAGACTTAGAGCTTCATTTTAGAACAATGATTGGAACAGGAAAAAATCCAAATGTTGCAGCAGTTATAGTAATAGGTATTGAGCCTAAATGGACAAAAAGAATTGTTGATGCAATTGCAACCACTGGAAAACCAGTTGAAGGATTTAGTATAGAAGGTGTAGGAGATATAGACACTATAGCAAGAGTTTCAAAGAAAGCTCAAGAATTTTCAATTTGGGCATCTGAGAAACAAAGAGAAGAGCGTCCTATAAGTGATTTATGGATATCAGTTAAATGTGGAGAGTCTGACACAACATCAGGATTAGCATCAAATCCGACAGTTGGAAATTTAATGGATAAATTAGAGCCCTTGGGTGTTCATTTATGTTTTGGTGAAACATCTGAGCTAACGGGAGCTGAAACTGTGTGTGAAAAAAGAGGAAAAACACCTGAGGCTCAAGAGAAGTTTAGAAAAACTTGGAGTTCGTATAATGATTTTATCTTAAAAGAAGCAACTGACGATCTTTCTGAAAGTCAACCAACAGCTGGAAATATAGCAGGTGGACTTACTACAATCGAAGAAAAAGCATTTGGAAACTTTCAAAAAATTGGGGGATGCAAATTTATTGATGTACTAGAACCAGCAGAAGAACCAACTAAAGGTCCAGGCTTATACTTTATGGATACCTCATCAGCTGCTGCTGAATGTGTTACTTTACAAGCTGCAGGAGGATTCAATCTTCACCTATTTCCAACTGGACAAGGAAATATAATTGGAAACCCAATTGAGCCAGTAGTAAAACTAACTGCTAATCCTTTAACTGCTAGAACTATGAGTGAGCATATTGATGTTGATGTTTCTAAAATCTTATCAAGAGAAATGAATTTAGATGAAGCTGGTGATGAATTAATCAAAGCTACAATAAGAGTTGCAAACGGAAGATTAACTTGTGCTGAAGCATTAGGTCATAGAGAATTTGTGATGACTAAATTATACAGAAGTGCTTAAGCTTTAAGCTTAGCTTCTCTTGCTTTGTTCCACTTAGAAATATAATTTCTTAAAATTGCAGCTCCAATACCAAGAACTACTGCTAATACAACTGATGTAAGTCCATAAAAAACTGGAAGGTCTTTCGAATAATCTAAAATAAACTGTGCAATGTTACCAAGGTTTTTAGTTCCATTTGCTACTGTTTCAACAATTACGTCTTCTTTAATAAAAGTGTCATAAGCAATTGCAATTCCAACTAATAATAAAAGTACTGCTAAGATTGTTTTAAATTCTGAGCTATCAACTTTTTCACCAATTTTTTGACCAAACTGAACGCCAATAATTGAGCCAAGTATAAGTACAAAAACTAAAACAAGATCAATTGTGCCGTAATTAAAAGCATGAAGAACTGTTACGATTGCACTTACAAATATTGTAACAAACAAAGATGTGCCAGGAATTAGTTTTGTTGGCATTCCAATAATATAAATCATTGCAGGAACCAATATAAATGCACCACCCACTCCCATAATTGCTGCAATATATCCAACAATTAAACCAATAATAATTGGAGTAAATGCACTTTCATAAACTTTTGATTTTTTAAAACGCATTCGAAAAGGTAGCCCATGTATCCAATAATGAGTATGTAATTTTTTTCTAACAACAATTTTTTTTCTAGCCTTATCAATTTCTGATACTCCTTGAATAAGCATTAAAGTTCCAAGTATAGCTAAGATATACATGTAGGCTAAAGAGATAACGATGTTTATTTTTCCAATATCCTGAAAATAAGAAAAAGTTAAGATCCCTAGTAAGGTTCCAATGGTTCCTCCAACCACAATCATCAATCCCATTTTATAATCTAATGTTCCTTTTAAGTAATGGGTGGTTGAACCAGATACAGATGTACCTAAAATATTGCTTGCTTCATTTGGGACTGCATAAGCTGGTGGAATACCTAAAAAAATTAAAAATGGTGTCATTAAAAATCCCCCACCTACACCAAATAATCCTGAAAGAATACCAACTGCTAAACTTAAACCAAATATAAAGAGTATGTTAATCTCGACTTGAGCAATTGGAAGAAAATATTCCATATAATCTAACTATTCCTCTCATAATCTAAAGTCAATGATTATAAGAATAAATTAAATAAAATTTTGAAATGTTCCTAGTATTATAATTGCCCAAGTAAAAAATATAAAAAGATATAGAAAAGATTTAATTATTTTTGAAAACTGATTTGAAACTAATAAAGGGATTTTCTTAATATTTTGATTAAAAGCTTGAAGCATACCCGCGAAATACCACAAGTTTTATTAAATGCAAATAATATTTAGTTAAATTTAAAAAATAGTTGCCCCGAAGACTTTGACCTCATCTCCCTCTTCTCCAAGGACGAGTCGACCTAAAAAGTCTCCAGGTATCTCTGTACTGTTTTGTTTATAGATAACAGTTACGTACAAGCCTCTTCTCAAACAGCCTATAGCCTTGCACCCTTCTTTAAGGCTTGAGATTAGCTTATTGCTTGCCCATTGCTTGCCAAGCTCTACTTCGTTGGCCCCATAAAGCATTTGAGATGATAAATCCCTTGTAAAACCACCATAGTCTTTCATGTTGGAACATCTAACCATGTTATCCCATATAGGATCAGCAATTTTAATGATTTCTTCGTCTGATTTTTCGACAATACTCATCTAAAATGGTTAGGAAGCTTGCTTCTTCTCTTTATCATCAACGATATGATAAACAGGCTTTTTCTCCATTTCAAATTTTCCAGTTTCAGGATCTCTTCTAGAAACAGTTAAACAATGCCAGTTTTCATCATCAAGTTTCATATGATCACCTCTATAATAATAGCCTGGCCAACGCGTTTCTTCTCTAAATAACGTATGATGAGCAACACATTCTGATGTTACAGCTCTATGTTTAAGTTCCCATGCTCTCATCAATTGGTGATAATCTTCAGCTCCTACATGATCTAAGTCTTCTTGAAGTAATTGTAGCTGTTCTAAGCCTTTTTTAAGTAGATTATCATTTGTCATGTAATTATTTGTTAATCCACCACAATATTCATCCATAATTTTTTGTAGTCTTTGTAGCCCTTGTATTGGTAAAATATAGCTAGGAGAAACTGTTCCTCCGGTAATTTCATTTCTTCCCACTGTATAGTTCTCAATTGGCTTAAATATTTCTTCTTTAAGCTTCTCTAATTGTGCATCAGAAACTTCGATATCATCAGCTTTTTTATCTTGAATATATTTAACAGCAGCTTTAGACGCTAACCTACCTTCTGTGAATGAACCAGATGAAAACTTATGAGCACTTCCACCAACTGCATCTCCTGCTCCAAATAATCCATCGATAGTCATCATTCTATTGTATCCCCAGAAATATTCATCAGGTGCTATATCTTCTGGTCCACTAACCCATGCTCCTGAACATGTAGCATGGGATCCCATTACATATGGCTCCGAGGTTGTTAATTCAGGATTTGTATATTTTGGATCAATATTTTGAGACGCCCAAACTACTGCTTGTCCAACTGTCATTCCTAAGAAATTTTCCCATCCAACCGTTTCTAAGTGTGGATCTTGGAAAGCTTCTTTTGTGACCATATGGATTGGTCCACCGCCTGCAGCTGTTTCTTGAATAAATGCGTGATTTCTCAAACAAGTTGGTGTTGGATGATGGTCTATATATTCTCCTACTAATTCTTTAGTAGCTTCATACCATTTCTTTTCATAGTTTTCGCCATTAGCGTTTTGAGTATATGTTTTTAAATGAAGGAAATATGCTCCAACTGGACCATAACCATCTTTAAATCTACAAAGTACAATTCTATTTTCCATTTGAGTCATTTTTGCACCTGCTTGAATAGGTAATGCATAAGCAGATCCATTACTCCAAGGTGCATACCATGTTCTACCCATACCTTCACCAACTGCTCTTGGTTTAAATATGTGAGATGCTCCTCCAGCAGAAACAACTACTGTTCTAGATTTAAATACATGAAAATTTCCAGTTCTAACATTAAAGCCAACTGCACCAGCTATTCGATTTGGATTTTTTTCATCTTTTAAAAGATGAGTAATCATTATTCTGTTATAAATTTTATCAGCAGATTTTTTTGCAGCTTCAGCTACAATTGGTTTGTAACTTTCGCCGTGTATCATAATTTGCCACTTACCTTCTCTTTGATATCTTCCAGTTTCTTTATTTTTCATCATTGGAAGACCCCATTCATCAAACATATGAACAGTTGAGTCTACGTGACGTGCCATGTCATAACCTAAATCTTCTCTAACAAGACCCATCAAATCATTTCTAGCGTACCTTACATGATCCTCTGGCATATTCTCACCCCACTGCATTCCCATATAACAGTTAATAGCGTAAAGACCTTGTGCAACGGCACCACTTCTATCTATGTTTGCTTTTTCAACACAGATTATTTTCAAATCTCTTCCCCAGTGTCTTGCCTCAAAGGTAGCACCTGTTCCAGCCATACCTCCACCGACAACTAGTACATCACATTCTTCAATGATTGTTTTGTGCTTAGCCATTAATAATAAACGCCTTGCTTAAATGAATTCTTGTCTAAAGTTGGTAAATCTTTTTCAGTATTTAAACCATGTGGCTCATTATATAAAATTTGTGAATTAATCTCTCCTTGATTGGGAGTATCAGCTTCAGCTAATTTTGGTATAAATTTTCCCCAAGGTTTTGTTGTTATTGGTGATACAAAATTCTTCTCTGTACCGTTTCTAAATTTAATTCTCCAAGAGATAGTTCCTTTTTCTTCTTCTCTTCTAACTCTAACACTATGACCCATTGGAGCAAAGTCAGCATATCCTCTTACATCAATTGCATGATTAGGACATGCCTTAACGCATGAATAACATTCCCAACAAAAATTTGGTTCTATATTTTTTGCTCTTCTAATAGTTTCGTCTATGTGCATGATATCCGATGGACATATATCTACACAGTGACCACAACCATCACATCTCGTCATGTATACAAAAGTTGACATATCTACTTATTACCTTTCTTTAAAATTTTATCAATCATATTAATAGTGCTTTGGTGCCTCACGTTTAATTCCAAGTCCAAATTGCTCCGGAGCATCTGCAGGTGGAGGTAAATTATCTCTAGATCCATCTGCTTCTGCTAAATTTTTTTGGATTGCAGCACCTGGTTTGTAAAACATGTGTGCAAATTTAGACCAGTAAACTCCTCCAAATAAAACTATGTTAGCAACTGCAAACAAAATTAAAAATAAAATACTTAAACTAGTAGATCCTGAATATTGGAAATACGACCAAGCTAAACCAAACGTAGAAGATAATACTAAAGCTAAAACAAATAAATCTGCTTTTATGATTCTAAAAACTGAGTGAGCTTCAGCAGATACATCTACTCTTAAAAAAAACCAAAACCAATAAGCTCCAAGGCAAGTTAAAATTGCACCAGCGTGCCAAATGACTGGCCAAATAGTTGGGGTCACAGCATTAGGAGAAGAATATCCAAATATCATAACGCCTGAACCAATCCAAAATAATATTGTTCCATACATTCCTAATACATGTGCAAATCTTCTTTTACCCAAACCTAATTCAGATGTAGTTCCAATATCGTGTACTACTGTTTTAGAAATTATCGCTGTTTTCTCTCCAAGACTTAATTCTCTACTTGCTGCTTTTTTTGCTTTTTTAGCATTATTAAAAAAATATTTTACATTCTTCTTATGAATAATATCCATCAGTGTTCCAATCACTACCAATGCTAACATCAACAAAACAAATGCTTGCAAAGCAATTGAAGGAACTGTTGAGGAAAGGACAGCAAATGGATTTGTTGTGAACATATTATTATCTCCGCTAAATATAATACTAATCTAAGCTCATAATCTATAAAAAATATTAGTTCAACTGACTAATAATCTCATCTGAAGAAAAAAATGTTAATAAAGTTTACTTTTTTCTAACATAATGCTGTTTAGAAGCGATTACTCCTCTCACACCACCTTGAGGATTTTTTACATCACCTTTTCTTCTTGGAATCAAATGAATGTGACAATGCATTATGGTTTGGCCAGCAATTTTTCCTGCGTTCATTCCAATGTTGAAACCTAAAACCTTTTTGTCTTTTTTTAATATAATTTCCCTCATTTTCTTTATTAAATCATTGCATGAGTTCACTTCTGCTTGGAATAAACCAAAATAATCTTTAACGTGTCTTTTTGGAATTATTAAAGTATGAAACTTGCTAACTGGATAACTGTCAAAAGTTGCATAAGCTAATTCATTTTCAATAAACTTACCCTTAACTTTATTTTTACAAAATAGACATCCTGAAACTCTTTCGTTAAAACTATCTCTTACTTTTCTAAAATCAGTTTTACTTTTATTTTTCTTCATTGAATTGCAGCTAAAACATAAAGCTTGAAAATTACTTAATTCATCTTTTCCACCTAAAGACTTTGGCAAAATATGATCTACCTCTAATGCTTTTATTTCATTAGAAATTCCACAGGACTCACATCTTGTTTTTGCTCTTTCTAATACTTGCCATCTGATTGAACCTGGTATTTTACCTGAAGACTTAGAACGGTGTTCAAATGTTTTTTTTCCTCTTTTTTTCAAAAAGCTATCAATTTTCTCTTCACATAGTTTTATTATTTCTTGCTTTTGTTCATTCGAAAAAAAATTATATTCTTTTAAAAAATACAAATCTTTGTTCTTTAAAATAATATCTAAATTTTTTGTTAAAACTTTTCCTGGCATTATTTTAACGATATCTTGATAATACTTAATTGCCCAAGGATCATAGTTTAAAAATTCCTTAGCAATATTTTTTGAATTATTTTTTCCATTATTTTTGATTAAAGATTTAATCATTACTGGCTGATATATATGAGACATTCTCATTTTATTCTTAATATAATTTTTTAGTAACTTAAAAGACATACTGCTTATTTATTTTTATTTCGTTTTTATAAATCTGACTTATTTTTTGGAAGGAACTAAAGCTTTGTCTTTTCCATTTATTTGATTGTATATTTTTTGTTGTAGCAATACCTTTGCCCGATCCAACAAGTAAAATTTCATCAAACTCATTAATTTTATTTATTTTTATATCTATTTTTTTTATTTTTATCTTTTTTTCTAAAAACTTAAGATTAACTCCTCGATAAAATTTCCTTATAGGCGAATAATATTTATTATCTTTTATAAAAATAATATTTGAGGTTCCTGTTTCTAGAATTTTTCCATTTGAGCAAAGAGCAATATCAGATTTTGTGTTATCCATTTTAGATAAATTTTTTAAAATAAATTTATACTTCAGATTTTTATGCTCAGGCTTAATTCTATTATAATTTACTAACTTTAACTGAAGATTTTTTTTAATTTTTAATTTATCTCTCAAAGAAATGGAAATTAAACTTTTGGTAACTGCAATTCGCAATAAATGATTATAATTTTTTTGTTTATTTAAATTCGATTTAATTATTTTAAATATATTTCTTTTTAAATTTCGATCAAAGATTTTATAATTTTTAGTTGACTTAATAAGATTTGTTATGTGTTCTTTAAAAAATAAAATCTTTTGAGGCTTTCCATAGATCCACATAGTTGTGAATACCCCATGGGCATTCCATAGATCTTTAAATTCTTTTTCTTTAAGATCTTTTCGACTGTAAGATTTTTTTAATAAGAATTTTACCATTTGTTGTTAAAAAAGATTCTGGATGAAATTGAAAACCATATACATCATCTTTTTTGTTTTCAAAAGCCATAGCAATATTAGTTTTAGCGCATCTCATGGTAATATCAAAATTTTCTTTAATAAATGGCTCTTGAAGCTTAAGTGAATGATATCTGCCGACTTTAAATTTGGAATTCTTTCTAAAGATGGATTTATTCGAAACAACTTTTACTTCAGATTGATAACCATGGAATATTCTCCTTTGTTGAATAATTTTTGCATTTTCACAATGTAATATTTGCTGATACCCTAAGCAAATTCCTATGATTTTTTTTCTTCCTTTAAATTTATTATAAATTTTTGAAGTATTAGGATAATCTTTGGGTGAACCGGGTCCAGGTGATAATACAATTGTATTAGATTTATTTAATAAACTGTTATTTATTTCAAAATAGTTTGAACAATAAACTTCATCAAACTGAGAGAATTGATGAACTACATTCCATGTGAATGAATCCTGGTGATCTATTATATAAATCATTTAAATAATTCTAATAATGATTTTGCTTTTATAAAGTTTTCATTAAATTCTTTTTTTGCTGCACTATCTAACACAACTCCAGATGCCGCAGATATTTCTGATGTATTTTTATAATTTAATATAGATCTTATTATTATGTTAAATCTCATATCTTTATTAAATTTTATATAGCCAAAACTACCTGTAAAAATATTTCTATTCTCTTTTTCTTGTTGGTTTAATAATTCTAAAGTTCTTACTTTGGGACAGCCTATGACTGATCCACCGGGCATCATAGATTTGAGAATATTTTTTATAGTCATACCCTTTAATAGGCTTCCAGATATAGTTGTAACATAATGAAATAAGTGCCTGTATTCCTCGACATACTTTTCTTTATCAATTTTTACTGTTCCTGGAATACAAACTCTGGATAAATCACTTCTTTCCATATCAACAATCATATTGTGTTCTTTAGTCTCTTTAATGTTATTTCTAAAAAACTTTAAGGCACTAGATCTGTTCGTTTTTTTATTTTTTCTTAATGTTCCAGCAATAGGCTTTGTAATAATTTTATTACCTTTTTTTAATAATAAAGTTTCAGGTGAGCAGCTTACAATAGAATAATTTTTATCTCTTATCATAAAAGATTCTGGAGAAGCATTTGACTTCATTAGTCTCCAGAAAAAATTAATTGGATTTATTGAAGATTTATTACGATATTTTGTACAAATTTTTATTTGATATGTTTCTCCTTGTCTTATTTTTTTTGAAAAAATATCAAATATTTTTTTGTATTTTTGATATTTAATATTTAATTTAAATGGTGATAAAATTTTAGTTGGTTTGAAATAATTATTAAATTCTTGCTTCTTTTTATTTGAAAATATTGAAATATTATCTCTAATTTTAATGATTGTTTCTGGTTTGTAAAAAACTCCTTTATAAAAACCATTTTTAGACTGTTTGCTAATTTTAATACCAAGTAAATAATTTAAAATTTCATATCCAAAAAAACCAACATATTGATCAGTTTCTTTTTTATATTTCATTTTTTCAAAAGAGTTTAAAAATTTATGTATATTTTTTTTTGTTAAATTAATTTTTTTAGAAAAATCTGTGTAAATGTCATAACCATTATTAACTTTGTAAATTATCAGTGGCTTATCTGATTGATAAAGTTTTTCTAAATACGGGTTAAATTTAAGCTTATGCGATTTGTGGTCTTTCAATTGGCTTCTCTTTTATAGGTAAATGTATCAAACCAGCAAAAATAGATAATGCGATAGATATGTACCAAGCATAATCAAAATTGCCGTTAAGTTCGTAGAAAACTCCACTCAAATAAGCTCCTAAAAAAGATCCGATTTGATGACTTACAAAAACAATTCCATATAATAATCCGATATACTTAGTTCCAAATACCTTGCCTATTATTCCATTTGTTGGTGGAACTGTTGATAGCCATAACATCCCAAAAGTAATTCCAAAGATTACTGAATTAAAAACACTTGGTGGTAAGAATATGAAATAAATAATTGATACTCCTCTTAATAGGTAAATTGCGCTTAATAAAATTTTTTGACTGTATCTAGTTGCAAGATATCCACTTGTAATTGTTCCAACCATATTAAAAAGTCCGATTAAAGCCAAAACCATTGCTGCACACCAATCTGGTAATCCTTTATCAATCATGTAAGTGGGTATATGAGTTGCAACTAAAGCAATATGCCAACCACATACAAAGAAACCTAACGTAAGATAGATGTAACTTTTATTTGAAAAAGCCTCTTTTAAAGCTTCTCTAGCTGTTTGATTGTTATTTTGATTTGTACCGACAGGTATTTTTGGTGTTGAAACAAATAATGCTACTATTAATCCTAGACCTAAAAAGAAACAGAAAAATAACATTGTATTTTCCCACCCATGTTCAACAAGTGAATATCTTGTGATTAGTGGTGATATAAAATATCCAAAAGATCCTGCTGATGTTACTATGCCTGTTGCTATTGTTCTGCTTGATACTGGAAAATGTTTTGCAACAACTGAAACAGGTATACTGATTGCTGTGGATCCCAGTCCAACTCCAACTAATATTCCAATTGTTATAGTAAAATAATAACCAGTATTAAAACCTGAATAAAATAATAAAATTGCTAATAAATAAAAAACAAATCCAATAAAGATTGCAATATTACCACCATACTTATCCGTAATAATTCCAAACATAGGACTGAAAACA
Source organism: uncultured Pelagibacteraceae bacterium (assembly GCA_902588975.1). Taxonomy (GTDB): domain Bacteria; phylum Pseudomonadota; class Alphaproteobacteria; order Pelagibacterales; family Pelagibacteraceae; genus Pelagibacter. Next base: position 129,955 of record CACIRJ010000002.1, read on the forward strand.
CCCCACAATAAGAGCTGTAATCCCATTGTAAAACCGAACTGTGTTATGGTGATATCTAAATCAGTCGCAAAATCAAAATAAAACATTCCAAAAGTTTGTCTTATTCCTAGTGCAATAATAACAACAACAGATGCAGCTATTACAGTAACTAATGCTTTCTTTGTTGGAAAAAATTTGGTGTCATTCATCTTACAGATTTAATAGCCTGTTTAATGTCAGCAATCAAATCATTTGGATCTTCTAAACCAATATGTAATCTTATAATATGTTCGTTATTACTCAACTTTGTGTAGCTCCTGTTGCCCAGTGCCAATTTGTCTTGATATAAAGCAAGACTTTCAAATCCTCCCCAACTGTAACCATGGGCAAATAATTTTAATTTATTCAAAAATTTTATTACAGAGTTTTTATTTTTAGAAATAATTTTTACACCCATTAACCCAGATGATCCTGAATAATACTTTTTCCACATTTTGTATTGTTTAATGTTTTTTTTAATTGGGTAAAAAACCTCTTTAACTTTTTTTTGTTTGCTCAAAAAATTAGCTACCTTGATGGTATTTTCTTGATGTTTGTCTAACCTAATATCCAACGTTCTTAGTCCTCTCATAATTAAGTAGGCATCATCAGGGCTTAGTCTTAAACCAACTGCTTTTTGACTTAATTCCACCTCTTTAAAAAGTCTTTTTTTAATAGCTAAACTGCCACCCATAACATCTGAATGACCAGAGTAATATTTTGTCGCTGAAACTATAGACATATCAAAACCTAAGTCTAAAGGCTTGATTAAATAAGGTGTTCCCCAAGTGTTATCAATAGCTGTATAAATATTCTTATTCTTAGCAAAAGATAATATTTTTTTTAAATCTTGAAATTCAAATGTGTTACTTCCTGGGTTTTCAACAAAAATAAGTTTAGTTTTATTTGTAATTTTTTTTTTTAAGTCATCTAAGTTTTTTGGATCATAAAAAACTGCTTTAATATTAAATTTTTTTAAATAGTCTTCGGTTAAAAATCTTGTGGGAGAGTAGACTGAGTCCGTTATAATTATTTCATCACCAGGTCTTACAACACTAATCACTCCAAGAAAAACTGCACCAAATCCTGTTGGTGTTAAATAAACTTGATAAGCATTTTCAATTTTTCTTAATAGTTCTTGTAGTGCAAAAGTTGTTGATGTTCCTTTTCTACCATAATCAAAATTTTTGCTTAAGGGATTTTTTTTATAATTACTTTGTGTTTTCTTTATATCTTGAAGAGTTTTAAATATTATTGTTGAAGCTCTTACTACTGGCGGATTAACTGACTGATTTTGATAATCTTTTCCTACTTGTTTTAAAAAAGTTTTAACTGAATTAACCATAAAAAAATTGATTAGTTATATTGACAATGCTATATCCCTCAAATAAGTCAATAAAATTGTAAAACTAAGGAGATTATGGGATACCCTAAAAAGCATAGAGGCCGAAGAAAAATGGGCTCTAAAAAAAGAAGAGCAAGAAAAAAGAATAAGAAAAAGTAAAATTAATTATTCTTTAATCCAACCACCACCAAGAACTTTGTGACCATATTGGTCTTTTTTATAAAAGACACATGCTTGTCCAGGTGAAATACCATCTTCAGAATTATCTAAATTTACCTCAGTATCATTCTCGTTTATAAAATTTACATTGGCGCTTAATAACTTTCCTGTAGACCTAACTTTGACTAATATATTTTCATTTAATTCGTTTTTATGGGATAATAGATTAATATTTTTTAAATTAATTTTTTTTTTACCTAGATGTTCTCTACCTCCAACAATTATCTCATTATTTTCTGCATCAATTTTAATTACATATAATGCCTCTTTGTCAGATACTTTAATTCCTTTTCTTTGACCAATAGTAAAATTTATAATTCCATCATGAACGCCTATTACTTCACCATTTAGATTTTTAATATTACCTTTTTTTAAGGAATCTGGCTTAAACTTTTTTATTACTGATGAATAGTCTCCGTTAGGAACAAAACATATATCTTGACTATCTGGCTTATCTGCAACATTTAAATTTAGTTTTTTAGCAATTTCTCTAGTTTCATTTTTTAACATTCCACCTAATGGAAATCGTAAATAATTTAATTGCTCTCTTGTAGTATTAAATAGAAAATAACTTTGATCTCTATTTTCATCTACTGCTCTATACATATTATTTTTTTCATTTATTGTTATATTTTTTACATAATGACCTGTGATCAAAGCATCAGCATTTAAATCTTTAGCAACTTCATACAAATCTTTAAATTTGACAGTTTGATTACACTGTACGCATGGTATTGGAGTTTCTCCTTTTAAGTAACTTTCTACAAAATTATCAATAACACCTTGCTTAAATTTATCTTGGTAATAAAGAATTTTATGATCAATATCTAATTTATGAGCAACTCTTTTTGCATCTATAACATCTTGGCCTGAGCAACATACTTTTGATTTAACAACTTCTTTACTATCATTGTATAGTTTTAATGTTATGCCGGTAACATTATATCCTTGCATTTTCATCAAACCTGCAACTGTAGATGAGTCTACACCACCAGACATAGCTACAATTACTTTTGTATCAGACGGTTTCTTATCTAATCCAATTGAGTTTAACTCTAAATTCATGTGGTGGTATTTATACTCATTTCTATTATAAGTAAAATCAAATGATTTTAGATTTTGAACCAGGTGATAAAGTTATAAATCCTAATAATAAAGATTGGGGAATAGGACAAGTACAGTCAATTATTAAAGAAAAAGTAACTGTGAATTTCGAAAATGTAGGAAAAAAAGTTATCAATGCTAAAAATATCGAATTAGAAAAGTTAGAATAAATGAAACAAATCGAAATAAAGGCAGCAATAGAAAATCTGATTGACACTTTTTTATATGCAGGAAAAGTTTCAATAGAATTAAGAAAAAAAGGCTTAATAAAAGAAATTAAGGAAGATAACACACCTGTTAGCAATGGCGATCTTGAAGTTAATAGAATTTTAACTGAAAAAATAAATAACTTAACTCCTCAAATACCGATTGTATCAGAAGAAACTAGTCATAATAAATCCAAGAAAGATTTAAAAAATTTTTGGCTAATAGATCCAATTGATGGCACTTATGATTACATTAATGATCTTGACGAATTTACTCTAAATGCTGGTTTAATAATTAATAATCGAGCAGTAGCAGGTATAATATATGCACCCGCTAAAAATAGATTATTTTATTCTTATGAGAAAGGTTGTTCATTTGAAATAATTAATAGTCAACATGTAAAATTAGACTGTTCAAAAATTTCAAATAATAAACTTAAATTTGTATCATATTCAAATAAACTAAAACCTGAAATTAATAAAATTTATCAAACAATGAATGTTAGCGAATTTAAAAGGATGAAAAGTTCTTTAAAATTTTGTGTAATAGCTTCAAATGAATACGACGGCTATGTTGCAGAGCCTAGAGCATGTGAATGGGATATAGCAGCTGGGCATGCTATTCTTGAAAATGCAGGGGGCATAGTTACAGATTTTGAGGGAAATGAAATACTTTACGGAAAAGAAAATTTTAAAAATCCTAGTATAATTTTGAAAAGAAATAAAAATATATAATGAGTGAACAATTAAGAATAATATTAATTATAATAGTTTCTGTATCAATTTTTGGATTAATAGTATTTGTGATGGTAAAAAACTATATCAAAAGCAAAATTCAGTATTATTTAGAAGAAAAGAATAAAAAGTCTAAAGAAGATTTATAATTTTCAAATATTCCTCTTTATCTAGTTCCATTACTCTTCTGGAAACCTCAAAATCAAATCCAGATCTTGCTAATATACCAATATCTTTTTTATAGAATAAAGGTCTATTATCTTCAGTTCTTGAAGGACCAATTCTTTTTTTTTTACAAACTTTTATGGCTGAAAAAAAATCTTGATCTTCATTATTTTCATTAATTTGTTCAATTGTATTTTTTATGTATTTTTCTCCAACTCCTTTGCTTATTAAATAATTTCTAATCTTATTTATTGATGAACCTCTTTGGATTAGACTTTTCGCTTTTGTTTCTGAATAAAATTTATCATTTATAAATTTAGATTTTTCTAAATCTTCAGCTACAATCTCGATTAGATCTGAAATATTGCTTCTTTTAACGTTATCAACTTTAGATCTTAAGTATTTCTTTAAAAGATATGTTTTTAGCTGTTGTTTTGATGGTGCAAATTTTTCTACATAATTAAGTGCAAAGTTGCGCATTTCATCAATTGTCGCTTCTAAGTTTTTTTTTTTATTTTTTATAGGAATCATTATTGCATTTAATATAATATAACCCTCATGATTGAACAAATATCTGCATTTTTTACAGTAGAAATGATCTATATGTGGTTGAATATAGGTGTAATACCTTTTTGGTTAATGCTTATTATTTTTCCACATACTAAAGTTTGTGGTTTATTTGTTACATCAATAATTCCAACATTTATTTTGGCAAGTGTTTATGTTTATCTATTATATATATTCTTTTTTGCCGGATATGATTTTGATAAAAACTTTATTTTATATTTAAGTTTTTATGATCTTGCTGAGCTTTTTGAGAATAATGAGTTTTTAATTTTATTTTGGACGCACTTCTTAGCTATAAATTTGTTTTGTGGATCTTGGATTGTTAGAGATAGCCAGAGGTTTTACATGTCAAAAATTCTAGTCTTTTTTCCTTTAATAATCACATATTTTATTGGTCCTTTAGGATTATTTATATACTGGGTGATAAGAATTTTTTTCGCAAAGAGAATAAGTTTATTTGATTAATTTTTATTTCTCTACTTTAAAGCCACTGCTCTTCATTTGAGAAAAGCCACCATCTATATGTGAAATTTTTTCAAACCCCATATCTTTCAATGATTTTGTAGCTAGTGCAGATCTTAATCCACCTGCACAAAATAAAACCATTTCTTTGTTCATATCTATCTTGCCTTCTTTAAAGTAAGGACTATCTGGATCCATCCAAAACTCTAACATTCCTCTAGGAATGTGATGAGAATTTTCTATTCTTCCCATTTTCTCAAGTTCTCGAATATCTCTTATATCAATTAAATTGCATTTATCACTGTTTACCATCTCTAATGCTTCCGCTGGGGAAAGTGTCTTGATTTCTGTCAAAGCTTCTGCGACTAATGTTTGTGCTGATTTAATGCTCATAAAGGTTTAATACATCATTATAAATTTTAATCTACGAAAAAATATGCCAAATAAAGCTCCTAATTTCAAAATCCCATCAACCAATTCAAAACTTTTAGAGCTAAAGAAAATCAAAAGTAAATATAAAGTTTTATATTTCTATCCAAAAGATAATACACCAGGGTGCACAGTTGAGACAAAAGACTTCAATTCTCTACTTTCACAATTTAAAAAATTAGACTGTGAAGTTATTGGTATTTCTAAAGATAGTATGGAAAGTCATGAAAAATTTAGAGATAAATTTAAAATTAAGTTTGATTTGGTAGCAGACGTAAAAAAAGAAGCGATTAAAGCATACAAAGTTTGGGGTAAAAAAAAATTCATGGGTAGAGAATTTATGGGATTAATAAGAAGTACATTTTTATTAAAAGATGACAAAATTATTAAAGAGTGGCGTTCAGTAAAAGTTAAAGACCACGCAAAAGAAGTGTTAGAATTTTTAAAAACAGTTTAATAAAAAAAGGCCCCATTTACGGGGCCTTTTTAGTTTAACTTAAGGGAGGGAGTTAAATTTAGTCTCTTATAGCGTAAGCTATTACACCAGTTTCAGTTACGTCTGTACCTTTCAGTTCAGCCTCTTTACTTAATCTGATACCCATAGTGTTTTTCATAATTGCCCATACAATGTATGATACTACAAAAACAAATGCGTTGATCGAGATTACACCGATTAACTGTGCACTAAAGTTTGCATCAGAGTTTGTTAGTGGAACAGCTAATGTTCCCCAAACTCCAGCAAATAAGTGAGCTGGTATTGCACCAACAACATCATCAATCTTAAATGAGAATAATAGTTTTGTTCCAAACACTACTATCAATCCACCGATTGCACCGATGAATATTGCTGCTATAGGTGCTGGCGCTAATGGTTCAGCTGTTATTGCAACTAATCCACCAATCGCGCCGTTAAGCATTTGAACTACATCAGTTTTACCATACATTAATCTAGTAATTACTGCTGCTGCTAAAACACCACCACACGCTGCTAAGTTTGTATTAATAAATATATTAGATACTGCTACTGCATCATCGAAAGTTCCCATAGCAAGCTGTGAACCACCGTTGAAACCGAACCAACCTAACCATAAAATAAATACTCCAACTGTTACCAAAGGTATAGAAGAAGCTGCAAATGGTCTCATTGGTTTTGCTTCACCTGATTTAGCAAATCTTCCTGTTCTCGCACCTAACAACATAGCTCCTGCTAATGCTGCAGCACCACCAGTTGAGTGTACAAGAGTTGAACCAGCAAAATCAGAGAAACCTAAAGCGGCTAACCAGCCACCACCCCACTGCCATCCCATGACAATTGGATAAATGATTCCTGATAAAATTGCTGCAAATAAGAAGAAAGGCCATAATTTAATTCTTTCTGCTAACGTACCAGATACAATTGATACTGTTGTTGCACAGAATACCATTTGGAAATACCAATCCGAACCATCTGCATATCCTGTATCAACAGCACTTGCATCAGACCACGGAGTGAATGTTCCTATATAGCCACCTTCTGGAATTCCATATGCTAGATTATAACCAACCATCCAGAACATAATTCCAGCGATAGAAAATAATCCTATATTTTTTGCACAAATTACAGATACACTTTTTGAAGTTACCATTCCTGATTCTAGCATCGCAAATCCGCAAGCCATAAACATGACAAGAAAACCACAAACTAAAAATAGAAATGTATTAAAAATAAATCCAACTTCTGCAGAGACTGTAGATTCGGCATAACCTACACTTGTCATGTTTAGTAAGAAAAACAAACTTACTAAAGGACCGACAAGTTTTTTTAAATGTTTAGTCATTTAACCTCCATTGTTAAAAAGAGGTTCTTATAATTTTAAAATAAATAAAAACTAATGATTGTTGTTAAAAATAGATATGCAGTTTTTGCATGTAGAAACAGCCTTTATCAAGAATTTTAGCATTCCTGATAAAGGCTGTTAAATGAGATTTACTTGTTAAATACTTCTTTAAGTGCTTTAGCAGGTAAAAACTTTACCTTTTGAGAAGCAGCGATTTGGATTTGCTCTCCAGTTCTTGGATTACGTCCAATTCGGGCTTTTCTTTTAGCCACTTTATATGTACCAAAACCTGCAATCTTTACAGAATCGTCGTTTTTCAACGCATCTAGTATAGTATTCGTAATAGTATCAAAAGTACGCTCTGCATCAGCTTTACTTTGATTTAACGAACCAGCTAGCTTTGCTACTAATTGTTTTTTGTTCATTTTAGCTCCGGTTTTAAAGGTTTATGAAACTATACTTAACAAAATCATTGATAATTCAAGCTTTTTTTTAGTATATATTTTTTTTTGAACAACAATATATAGTGGTAAAAAAAGTCAATAAATACAACGTTTTTTTAGCTATTAAAAAAGCCTTAAAATAAGCCTAAATCTTTAAGGTCGTTAAATGTAGCGAAAAACATCAAAGATAACAACAAAAACATTCCGATTCGAAAAAAACCTTCCTGTGTTTTTTGACTTAAAGGACGACCTAAAACTTTTTCAAATGCATAAAACATCAGATGTCCTCCATCTAATAAAGGTATAGGAAATAAGTTAATTAGTCCTAAACTTATAGAAATATATGCCATCATACTGATAAAAGGTATAATTCCAAATTCTGCTACTTGACCAGAAATTTTAGCAATTCTAATTGGACCACCCAATTGAGAACTGTCCCCTGCTCCTATAAACATTGATCCAAGATATTTAAGTGATGAAGTTGTTACAAAATAAACTTCATTAAATGATTGAAGCAAAGCTTGTGCAGGTCCAAGTTTTTTGTGTGTTATTTGATTGTTATAAGGACTAAGTTTAATACCTACCATCCTTTTCTTTAATTTGTTTCCTAATTCATCAACGCTATCAACAAAATTTGGTTTAACTTTTAGAATTATCTCCTGGTCATATCTTGAAACTTTAAAATCGATAAATTCTGATGTTGACATTGCTATTAATTTAGAAACATCCAGAATACTCTCTACTTTTGTATTATCTATTTCAATAATAACATCATTTTTTTGCATTCCGGCAACTTCTGCTGGACTATCTTTTAATACTTCATCAATTACAGCTGGTGTAAAATCTTTACCTGAAAACATGTATATGAAGGTAAAAATGACTATAGCTAATATAAAATTAGCCAATGGTCCTCCAGCAACAATTAAGGCTCTTTGGTAAAGAGGTTTTGTTACAAACAATTTATGTTGGTCTTCTTTGCTATATTTTTTTAGTAGCTCCTCTTGATCTGCTTGTGAAAATACATTCCTATCTCCAAAAAATTTTACATAACCACCTAGTGGTATCCAACAAACTTTCCATCTTGTCCCTGATTTATCGTTCCATCCAAATAATTCTCGACCAAAACCTATCGAAAAATCTGTTACACCAACACCATATCTTTTTGCAAAATAATAATGTCCATATTCATGAATGAAAACAACAACAACAATTAATACAATAAATGGTAATATAAAATTGAGCATTTATTAAATTATACAATAATTAGGTTTTTAATAAACATCAATTATTTCAATTTCCATGCAATTATTGGTGATAAAGTTGCCGCAATAAATGAACAAAATAAAAGAGATTGAGAAATATACGATGGTGCTAAATCCATTGGCAAAATTATGCCAAATAGTATTGATTTAGAAAAATCAGGACTTGGAAAAAATAATAGTCCTGCAATTAATCCTATTAATATAGAAACATAAGCATTTTTTTCATCATAAGATTTTGAATAAAAAGTATAAAAAACACTTAGAACAGCCGCACAACAAAATAAATCTGCTATTAAGAATAAATAAAGAATACTAAATCCTTTTGATGCTACAAAAAAAGCTATGACCGAAAGAAAAATAACAAATTGTTTTGAGATATTTAAATGATTATTTTTTAAATTTAATACTTTATCTACATCGACTATTACCAAACTTGAAATAGCATTTATTAAAGTATCAATACTACTTATTGTTAAAGAGATAGCTAAAATTATTACAATGACTGAAAATATTATTAAATTTTCTTTTAATAAAATTGAGAAAAATGCAAGATCAGGTATTACATTAGTATCTTGAGAGACAGCCACTAAACCACTAAATCCCATAAAAAAGACTATTGGTAATATTATTAAAAATGAAAATATTAAACTTTTTTTTAAAACCTCGTAATTTTTTGCAGCGTAAACTCTCTGCCAATTACCTTGGTGAAAAAGATTAGTTGCAGCAACAGCAATAAAGAAAGTTAAACCAGCAGTATAATTTGGGAGATAACTAAAACTTAACAAATGCGGATTATTATTTTTAATAATTTCAAAGTTAAATTCGTTTGTTTCAATTGAGGTAATAAAAATTAAACTAATTATTAAAAGAGCTGTAAATACAAAAAATTGAATATTATCTGTGATTAAGGATGCTCTTAACCCTCCATATAATGTGTAAAGTAAAGAACATGATATTACTATTAAAGAGGTAATCCATAATTCAGTACCAGATATGTAATTAATTAAAAAAGCTACTGCAGTAACTTCAGCAATTAAAAAGATTGTCATATAAAAAATGGAAAAAACTAAAATAAGTTTATAAAGATTTGGTCCAAATCTTAATCTTATAATTTCAATAATACTTTTGCCTTGTGGATAACTAGTTCTAAATTTTTTACCAAGATAAATTAAAATAAAGAGTGGAAATGCAGTTCCTAGTGAATAACCAATCACTGCACCAATTCCTCCCCATGTTGCTGCTGATGCGGGTCCAAATAAAATCCAAGCACCAAGTGCTGAAGCAACAAGACTTGTTGTTAAGGATAAAGTTCCAATCGAACGGTTTGCAACTAAATAATTATTAAGTCCTTTAAATTTTTTTGAAAAATAAATTCCAACAAAAACAAATATTAAAGAAATTGAAATAATTAATATTATTGCTGATGATTGATTGATTATATTTAAATTATTCATTTTCCCTTTCTGAATTACCGGACAGGTTCTAAGGGTATTTCTCAGCCTTCTGGCACCCCATTTACAACTTATTTCAAAGATTAAATGAAATCAATTATTAACTTAGCACTACTAACAAGAATTAAAGCGTAAATGATATTATAAAATAAATTTTCCTCAATTATTTTAAGTAATTTATAACCTATAAATATTCCAATAAGCGCTAAGGGAAAGAGAGTAACTGATTGATATAAAGTATCAAAATTCATCATAGATAAATAAACATACAGAGGAAGCTTAATTAGATTTACACAACTAAAAAAAATAATTCTTGTACCAACATAAATTTCTTTTTTCATTCTTAGTGGAAGCAAATAAAGACTTGTTGGAGTTCCTCCCGCATGAACACAAAAACTTGAAAAACCAGCAATGGATGAACAAATAGCCCCTTTAAAAAAGTTTTTTTTTGCCGGTATAGTTTTTTCTTTTTTAAATAAAAAATAATGACCAGAAAATAAAAAACCCATTATTCCAACAATTAATTTAAGCAAATCCTCAGAAAAATAAGTAAATGTAAATGAGCCAATTATTATTCCAATAGCTGCAAATGGAACTATTAATTTAAGTGTTCCAAAATCAAACTCTCTTCTAAATCTATAAACTGCAATAATGTCTGAAAAAATTAATATTGGTAAAATAATTGCAAGTGCTTGGTTTAATGGCATTACTACTGTCATTAATGGAACTGAAATTAATGATATTGATCCACCTAAACCTGACTTAGCAATTCCATATAATACGATAGCTGGAACAACGCTAACAAAGAATAATAAATTTATCTCCATTATAAATTAGAAATATAGTAATAAAGATAAAACCACTAATATTAAAACTAATATGATGACAGCTATGTAATTGAGTTTAATTTTAAATTTGCTTAATAAAAATTCATTAATTTTTTCCCAGAAAATAATAATTAAAATTAATAGTACTGCTGGAAGAATAAATTTAATCATAAAATTATTTACATCAAAAAATACATCAATCCAAATATAACAAGTATAATTATTATCCAAATTGAAAAATTAGATATCAATTGTTTAATATTTGAGTTTGATCTGAGAAAATTAGGTAGAACTAATATTAAGACTAATATTAAAAATATTGCAGGAATTATCTGGTCAACAGTCAAATTAATTTTTTATATTATAACCTTTTTTAAGTATAATTGAGACAATAGTTACACATACAATTAAAAATATAAACATTGTTGAAATACTTATCCAAATATCAAAATCAGAAACTCCATAAAATGCAAACCTCAGCCCATTAATTAAATATACAACAGGATTAAAATAAGTGACTGTTTGCCAGAAACTTGGGAGCATATCTAGCGAATACAAACTTCCACCTAAGAATACCATTGGTGTTATGACAATTGTTGGTATTATAGACATTTGCTCGAAATTTTTACTAAGAAGTCCAATTAAAAACCCAAACAAAGCAAAAGTAAAAGCAACTAGAATTAATAAGAAAATCATTAGTAAAGGAAACTTTACATTTACTTCTGCAAAGAAAAGTGAAGTGCAGAAAATTACTGCAGCAACAATTAAGGTTTTAGTTGCACCTGCACCAACATAAGCAATTACAATTTCTACAGTAGAAATTGGAGCTGCTAAAATTTCATAAATTGTTCCATTAAATTTAGGAAAAAAAATTCCAAAAGAAGTGTTACTGATAGATTGCGTTAATAATGTTAACATCAATAATCCTGGAACTATATAAGAGCCATAACTAATGCCATCAATTTTTTGTACATAATCCCCAATGACTGAGCCAAATACTATAAAGTATAATGAAGTAGATAAAACTGGAGAAAGAAGAGATTGTATTAATGTTCTTCTAAATCTATCCATTTCATGAAAATAAATTGCTCTTAATGCGTAAAAATTAATCCTCATTATTTTCCTTTACCAATGTCACAAAAATCTTTTCAAGATTATTTTGCTCTGTTTTTAAATCTCTCATCCTCAAACCTGCATTTTTTAAATCTTGAAGCATCTTTGTAATACCTGTTCTTTCAGCATGTAAGTTATAGTTGTAAATTAATGAATAATTATCATTAGATATTGATAGATTATATTCATTAAGTTCTGCTGGAATTTTTTCGACTTTATCTTGTAATTCAATGGTTAATTTTTTATGACCCATCTTTTTTAATAAATCTATTTTATTATCAACAACAATGATTTCTCCTTGATTAATTACAGCAACTCGGTCTGCAATTGCCTCTGCTTCTTCAATATAGTGTGTTGTTAAAATTATGGTTACTCCTGTTTTCCTTAATCCCTCTACAACTTTCCACATATCTTTTCTCAATTCTACATCAACGCCTGCTGTTGGTTCATCAAGAAATAATATCGAAGGTTCATGTGATAATGCTTTTGCTATCATTACACGTCTTTTCATTCCTCCTGAAAGCTGATTTAACCTTAAATCTTTTTTATCCCATAAACTAAAATCTTTTAGAACTTTTTCTATATGTTGGGGGTTTGGCTTTTTTCCATATAAGCCTCTTGAATATGTAACATTGTTAAACACTGTTTCAAATTGTTCTAGTGAAATTTCTTGGGGGACCAGTCCTATTCTTGATCTTGTTTCTCTATAATCTTTTATAATATCAAAACCATCTACTGTAATTACTCCGGAAGTTGGTTTAACTATACCACATACAATACTTATCAGTGTAGTTTTGCCAGCTCCATTTGGTCCAAGCATAGCAATAATTTCACCTTGCTTTATATTTAAATTAACAGTTTTTAAAGCGTTAAATCCATTGTCGTATACCTTTGAAAGGCCATCAATTGTTATTAAATCTTTAGTCATTATCTGAGGTCTTAATTTGATATAGAGATGTTTTTAG
>CACIRJ010000003.1 GCA_902588975.1 uncultured Pelagibacteraceae bacterium
TTGGGGCAGCCCACTCAGAACTAACCATTACATTATGTCTTGGCTGGTACCAGAAGTCATAACTAAAAGGTATGTCTCCCATTGAATTTTCCCACCTACCTACAATTTCAAAATCTTTATTTAAATGTAAATATCCTCCTGGCGCTTCTCCTCGAGCGTCTCCAAGAAAAGAAATGATAATTTCAGAACCTAAGCAATGAACTGTATGTGGTCCTGATAAATTAGTTTTTTTCTTTATTTCAGATCCATCTACTACTTTATGTATTTTTGGAGCTCTAGGATCGGATGCAGTATCAACAACATAAATATTATTTGATCTAACGCCTGGAACTAATAAATATTTTCTGCTCATTTTTGAGTCGCCATGACAAGAAGAACATGCATTCCATCCCATATGATGCAATTCATCACCAATGCCTGGCATTTCAAGTCTATGAATTACTTTAGAATAAGTAGGACTTTGAGGATCAACATCGACTGTCGCTAAGTAGTCTGGTTTTTGTATTCCTGTCCCTGTGTAAATAGCTATAGTATATAAAAGCTTTTCTTTTGCTGCTTTTATTGCTTCTGCAGGACTAGCATATCCAGGACCACAACATCCATCCATGATTGATTTTCTCCTTTAATTACAACTTAATCTTTTTTTTAAGTGACTTCAACTTAATGGTTATTTGTTTTTCCAACTTGGATTTCTTTTTTCAATAAATGCACTTATACCCTCTTTGGCATCATAAGATGACATATTAAGTGTCATCATCTTACTTGTATAATCATAAGCTTTGTTAAGGGGCATTTCTAATTGTTTATAAAAACCTTTTTTACCTATTTTGATAGTTAAATTTGATTTTGAAGATATTTTTTTTGCAATATCTAAAACTTTTTTATTCAAAGTTTTTGGACTGTAATGATCATTAATTAATCCAATTTCCTTTGCATATTTTGCACTAATTGGATCACCGGTAAGTAGCATTTCCATCATTCTTTTTCTGCTAATTTTTCGGCTGACGGCTACCATTGGTGTACTACAAAATAATCCAATTTTCACTCCAGGTGTAGCAAATGTTGCTGAGTTTGTACTATATGCAAGATCACAACTGGCGGCTAATTGACATCCAGCTGCATAAGCAGCACCATGAACTTTTGCTATTACTGGTTTGTTCCCTTCTACTATTTGCATCATAAGTTTTGAACAAAGTTTAAATAGTTTTAAATGATTAGATCTATTTTTTATACCTCTTACTTCTTTTAAATTATGACCTGCACTAAATCCTTTGCCGGCTCCTTCTAAAATAATAACTCTTGTATCTTTATCATTATTTAATTTTTTAAATGCTTTTAATAAAGATGAAAGAGTTTTGTAGGATAATGAATTATAAGTTTTTGGATCATTAATTAAAACTCTTTTAACGCCTGGTAATAATTTATTTATTTTTACAGTCATTTATTTTAATTTACCTTCTTCTCTCATCTTAGCTCTAATTTTAGTTGCTGAAATTTTTTGAATTTCTTCAGACAAAACTATTTCTTCAATTTTATATCCAACACCTCTTCCATAACAAATATTTGTAATATTGGGGACAAGCATAATTTTGAACCTGCCCTCAAACTCTGGATTAAGTTTTTCCTCAATATTTTTTTTTACAGTTTCAAAATCAAATGGGTTATCATCAACACCTTGTACATCTCTAATTTGAATACATACTTGTCCTGTTTTTTTTATAATTTCCTTAAATAGAGTATAGTGACCATCATGAAACGGTTGCCATCTTCCTAACATTTGGGCTGTTGGTTTTTTGTTATCCCATTGATACGTCATTTTTTATCTCCTTTAAAATCTTTGGTGCCCAAGACTTAGCATCTTGTGTGGTAACATGAAAATTATATTTTTCTGGTTTAACAAACATTTTATTAGTGTCATCAAATCTACCTTCTTTTATTGTATCTACCCAAACTACATAATCTGCAGGAAATAAACTTCTTGCTTTTGGAGTTGGGCAAATAAAATCTGCAATAACATAATTTCCTTCGTTTTTTAATTTTAATGCAAAGTCAGCCATTCTTTTTGCTTGTCTTGTTCTTCCCTCTTCTGAAAAATCCCAATCGTTTGCAGCTTTTCTTACTTCATCTGCATTTAATCTTTTTGCATTCAATAAAGGAGCAAGTTCATCAGCTAATGTAGTTTTTCCTGCGCCTGGAAGTCCCATGATTAATATAATTTTCATTTTTAGGTTTTAACTTTAAATTAAATTACCAGCAACCCACTTATGAAAATGATGTGTTGGATTGTCCATCTTTGGAGAAAAATTACCTCCATTATAAGCTGGAGAGTTTCTACCTATTTGCATACTTTGAATTATATCTACATCTTCTTTTTGAATATCTTCCCATTGTTTGTGATTTTTTTGTCTTAGAGATTTATACTTTGTTGAATTTGCTGCTTCATCTCCAACATAATAAATTTCCATATGTTCTATTGTAAACTCATGATTGACTGGCTCTAACCAATAAGCATAATAATGATCTTTGTGAATTCCTAACATTACATTTGGGAATAGCGCTACATACTCAGCTATATTTTCCTTATCTTTAGGCCAATTAGGAAAGCATGGGAACTTTTCATTTCCGTCAAAACTTGGATTATAAACAACTGTTCCTTGTCCGGCGAAACGATTTGGAAGACCTTGAATATGATAGTGATCTTCTAACTTTGAATAAGAGTTTAATCCTGGATGAACCCAAGGCAAATGATAGCTTTCACAATAATTTTCAATTGCAAATTTCCAATTACATTTTGCATCTAATTTAAAATAACCATAATCATTTGCATGATGAATTAATTCTCTATCTTTTAAGGGCCAAAATTTTTCCCATCTTTGACTTAAAGGACTAATATAATTCTCAAATGAAATTTCATTGTTGTTAATATTAATCATAATTAGATCTAACCAAATATATGACCTTATCTCTTTTAAATTACTTTTTGATTTATCAAATTCAGGTGTTTGATTAATATTCATTCCTCCAATATGAGGTGTAGCAATTAATTTACCTTCTAAATCATAAGACCACGAATGATATGAGCACCTCATAACATTTCTAATTTTGCCAGCTTCTTTAACTAATTTAACTCCTCTATGACTACAAATATTATGAAAAACTTTTATTTCTTTATTTTTTGTTCTAACAATAAGTAAGGGTATTCCAAGTAAATCAATTGGTTTCACATCACCTTCATCTGGAATAGAACTTCCGACTCCAATGACGATCCACTTATCTTCAAATAATTTTTTTCTTTCAATTAAAGTATATTCTTTACTGATGTAACATTCATTTGGTAAACCATGTGCTTCACTGATTGGTTTAGATACAATATCTAACTTTTGTTTATCTATAATATTGTAAATTTCTGACATGGTTTATTTTATCACTTGATATAACCCTAACCAAGCATTTACGTCTTTACTCGCAATGTAATCTGATTTAAAAAATTTTATTTCTTTCCATTTATTTTGCTCCTTAAGTTGTTCAATTTTTTTATCAAAACCATATTCTTCATGTATTCCCTCATTAATAGTAAAACAGATAAATCCATCATTCTTTGTAATCCTGATAAATTCCTCCAAAGCTGGTGGCTTTACATGTCCAAAAGTAAATGTGCCAACGCACATAACAGAGTCATATTCGTCATTTTTTTTATTAATGGGTTTATTCAAGTCTACTTGTTCAAGCTCTTCATAAAGATCATTCGGTACCAATTCTAATAACTTTTTCGAAAGATCTGCCCCATGAAAATTTTTAAAACCATATTTTTTTAATTCAACACCCACTAGTCCGGTACCACAACCAGCATCATAAATTTTTGCATCTTTATTTTTCTGAAATTCTGAAAATACTTTTGTTGTTTCTTTTGGTCCTGTGTAATTCCAATCGACCATATCCTTATCATATTTATTGCCATCTCCCCACTCATCGTAATATTTCATTACTTCATCTGTATCTTTTAACTTATAGATGGGAATTTTATTACCTACGTCTTTTTGCGCCATAATAAAACTTACTTCACTTTTAATAAAAAAACTCCAAAATAATTTTTTTTATCTGAAAAATATTTTAAGAATTTAAAGCCAGATTTATTAACTAATTTAACAAAGTTATTTTTTGAATATTTATGAGAATTTTCAGTATGAATTGTTTCGTTTTTAGTAAATTTAATATTCTTTTTATTAATTTTTAAAGTGAAATTTTTTTTTGAAATAAGATGCATTTCAATTCTATTTTTTTTTAAATTATAGAATGCTTTATGATCAAAATTTTTAGTTTGAAATTTTGAATTACAAATTTTGTTTACTACATCTAATATATTTTTATTAAATTTAGCTGTTACTCCCAATTTATCATTATAAGCATTTTCAAGGGTCTTCTTATTTTTGATTAAATCTACCCCAATCACTAAATAAGAATTTTTACCTATGATTTTTGAAAAATTTTTTAATATTTTTTTTGCATTTTTAGGTAAATAATTTCCTATGGTCGATCCTGGAAAAAAACTGACTATTTTTTTTTTATTTTTTAAAATTTTATTTAATCTATTTGTCTGACTAAAGTCAGCACATATTGCTGTTACTTTTAAATCTGAGAATTTTTTTGCAATTATTGATGCATTTTCAAACAAATATTCCTTACTAATATCTATAGGTATATATTCCTTGGGTTCGCTTAATGATTTAATAAATTTATTGATTTTTTTATTTGAACCACTGCCAAATTCTACAATTGTTGAATTAATTGGTAATTTCTTTCTTATCTCTTTTTGTAAGTTACCTAATATTTCTAACTCTTTATTTGTTGGATAATATTCTTTAAGATTTGTAATTTTATTAAATAACTTTGAACCTTTTTCATCATAAAAATATTTAGGTAATAAATATTTTTGTTTTTTATTTAATAATCCTTGTAAGATTAATTTTTTATCATTTTGAATTTGATTGTTTATATTTATTAATTTTAAATTAGTCACTAGATGTCATCAGCTAGTCTGACACCGCAAAACTGCCAAGTATCACTTGGATAAAAGAAATTTCTATAAGATGCTCTAATATGATTAATAGATGTAGAATGCGAGCCACCTTTTAAGACAAACTGATTACACATAAACTTGTTATTATATTCTCCTAGATTTCCTTCATATGGTTTATATTTTTTGTAAGGCGTGTAATTACTGCTTGTCCATACCCATAAATTTCCATAAACATCGTCTGCTTTTTCTTCAACTTCATGAAAAATTTTATTTTCTAAAAAATTACCTTTTTTCTCAGATTGTTTTAAAAAATATTCTAGTTCAAACTCAGTTGGCAATCTTTTGTTTTTGTATCTTGCAAAAGCATCCGCTTCATAGAAACTTATATGAGAAACTGGCTTTTCATTATCAATTTTTTTTACACCGTTTAATGTAAAATAATTATTATTATCTATCCAATACATTGGTTTTTCTAATTTGTTATTATTTACAAAATCCCATCCATCAGATAACCAATACTCATGTTTTTTATATCCTCCATCATTAATAAATTCTTTCCACTCTCCATTAGTAACAAATGAATATATTTTAAAAGGATCTAATTGTGTTTCTGAAACTGGTAATTCGTTATCGTAACAAAAAATATCCTCGTTGTTTCCATATTTAAATTTTTTAGTAGTATCTAATGTCAATTCATTTTCTTCTTTTGCAGTTGGTTTGTCGTCTTTAGAATTATAAGTCGGCATCAATGGATTGTTGTAAAAAATATTTTTAATATCCATTAACATTAATTCTTGATGCTGTTGTTCGTGATTTGAGCCTAGTTCAACTAAAAATGATGTTCTGTTATTTTTTGTTCTTTTTAAAAAATCAATAATATTTTCAGTTACATAATGTCTGTAATTAACTACATCTTTTAAGAGCGGTCTGTTTAGTGAACCTCTCTTATTTCTAGGATTGTACTCACCCACAGAATTATAATAAGAATTAAATATATAATTATAATCTTTGTTGAAAGGTTTGTAACCTTCATCCAATTCAGACAAGATGAATTTTTCAAAAAACCATGTGGTGTGACCAAGATGCCACTTAAGTGGGCTAACATTTTTGCTGGGCTGTATGACCATATCCTCGGCCTCTAAGTTCTCGCACAGGGATAGAGTTTGTTGTCTTGTTTTGGAGAATAATTCTGTAATTTGAGATAATTTATTTTCCATAACTAAATTTAATTAAATTTTCAGATCATGACAATGGGTTACAATGTGTTCAGCTTTTTAATATTTTTATAGACACGGAATATAAAATAATTAAGAATTTACTTATGAATTTTTCTTTAGAAATAGGTCCTAAAACTGATTTAAGCACCTTGCCAAAGGTAAAAGATGTTTATGTTACAATGCTACCTGGAGGTGATTATAAAGAGACCGCTCAACAGTCTGGAGAGTTAGTTAAAGAGGGATTTAATCCAGTTCCTCACTTCCCAGCAAGGTCAATTAATGATGAAAATCAGCTGAAAGATTATGTTTCTAGATGTAAAGATTTAGGTGTTAAGCAGGTCTTGGTGATAGGTGGAAGTCGTGACCCGATCGGAAAATTTGATAGCTCATATCAAATGTTAGAGACAGGGTTTTTTGATGGTATCAAGATTGGAATTGCTGGACATCCAGAGGGGAGTCCTGATATATCCGACTCTGATTTAGAAAAAGCTATGATGGATAAAAAGCCTTATGCTGATTATATAGTTACACAGTGGCTAATGGATACTCAGCCTATTATAGATTTTATCTCAAAACAAACAATACCAGTTCATGTTGGAATAACTGGGCCAATGAAAATATCTAGCTTAATTAAATTTGCTAATATTGTAGGGGCAAAAAATTCCATTAACTTTCTTAAATCTAATTTTAGTAAGGCGTTAGATTTATTGAAACCTAAAGACCCTAATGATTTAATTGGGAAAGTTAAATCGCATACTGATTATTTCCACATTTATACATTCGGCGGCTTGAAGGAAACTAACAAGTGGTTGAAGGAGAATAACTATGTCTAATGAATTTGACTATAGTAAACTAAGACATACAACATCAGTAGATCAGTCTGATAGAAAAGTACCATACAATTTAAGACAAAGCGGACCTACTAAAGTTGAGATGCTAATATCAACAAGAGTAAGGAAATCTCCATACTGGCATTTATCTATGAAAGCAGGATGTTGGAGAGCAACTGTTTATAACAGAATTTATCATCCAAGAGGCTATGTTAAGCCAGAAGATGGTGGTGCAATGGTTGAGTACGAAGCAATTAAAAACCATGTAACAATGTGGAATGTTGCAGTTGAACGACAAATACAAGTTAAAGGACCAGATGCAGAAAAATTTGTTGATTATGTAATTACAAGAGATGCTACAAAAATTTCTCCAATGAGAGGAAGATATGTAATTTTGTGTAATGCATACGGAGGAGTTTTAAATGATCCAATTCTTTTAAGAATATCTAAAGATGAATTTTGGTTTAGTTTATCAGATAGTGATATTGGATTATATCTGCAAGGAGTAAATGCAGATGAAAGATTTAATGTTCAAATTAATGAAATAGATGCTTGTCCTGTACAAATTCAAGGTCCTAAAGCAAAAGCTTTAATGAAAGATCTTTGTGGAAGTGAAGTTGACATAGACAACATGCCTTTTTATGGATTGGCATCTGCAAAAGTTGGTGGAAGAAGTTGTATTATTTCTCAAACAGGTTTTTCAGGCGAGTCTGGATTTGAAATATATTTAAGAGAAGCAACTTTATATGCCGAAGATATGTGGAATGCTGTTCTTGAAGCAGGTAAAAAACATAACTTAATGGTAATTGCACCTGCACACCATAGAAGAATTCAAGCTGGAATTCTTTCATGGGGACAAGATATGGATCATGAACATAATCCTTTTCAATGTAATCTTGGATATCAAGTTTCTTTATCTGGAAAAGGTGAATGGAACAAAAAAGGTGATTATGTTGGTAAAAAAGCCCTTGAGAAAATGAAAGCTGACTTAAAAGCAGGTCATAAACCTTACAAACTTCAATTAGTAGGACTTGAATTAGGAGGAAAACCTATTGAAGAATATGCTCCAGATTTTTGGTTAATTTCAGAGAACGGCAGTGAGCCTGTAGGATTTATAACTTCTCCATGGTATCACCCAGAAAAAGGGAAAAATATTGCTATGGGATACGTTCCATTTGATGGCACGCTAAATGCAAATGGTTTTCCAAAAGGTAAGGTTGGATCGAAATTTAAAGTCCATCTACCAGAAAAATATTCTGATAAACCTGGAGAACCAGTTGATGCAGTTGTAGTTGATATTCCATTTACAGAATCTTACAACGCAAATACAAGAGAAGTAGTCAGTAAGTGATAAAAATTTTTTTAGGGGGAATTTAATTCCCCCTAAATATGACGAAAACCTTTTTCATAGTTGTTTGCATTATAATCGCTATTGCTCTAATAATATTCCCATTAATCGTTTCATATAAGGCGCAAAAAAAAAATAAAGATAATTAATGTTTGCTCAGTTTTTAGATATTGTTTTTAAATCGTTAAAGCTTGATAAAACTCTTTATAGAACTCCAAGATATTATGGAGAAGCTGGAATTTATTTTGCAATTCTAATTATGATTTTAGATGGGGTTGCAGGAGCAGTTGCAGCTAATACAATTGTAAAAACATCAGTTGGTATATCTGGTTTAACAGCATTATTAACATGGCTGGTGTGGGCAATTTTTATATTTGTAATTGGGGTTAAAATTTTTCCTGATAAAGATAGAAAAATTCCATTTAAAAGAGTTCTTATAGCTGTTGGGTACGCACACGCTCCAGGCCTGATAAGATTTTTTGCAGTTACACCAGAACTGGTGCTTTTAATTATTTTTCTTACTCAATTTTGGATTTTTGCTTCATTAATTATAGCAACAAGACATATTTTAAATTTAAAATCAAATTTAAAAGCATTTGGAATTGTATTTTTGTCTTTTTTAATTATTTCTTTTTTGACAATTTCATTTGTAATGACAAAAATTAATTCATTACCTATAAGTACAAATATTTAAAGCGGAAATAAAGTTTTAGATGTTCTGCAGGAATTACAAAGTTTATATCCTGTGAGTATTAAATTTTGAGTTACTGTCTCATCTTCTTTTTTACATTCATCACAAATGTCATTTAATTCATTATTATCTGATTTGTCTGATTTATATTCAAAGTTATCAGTCATTATCTGTTAATCCTGCTCCTGCGGTTTTTTGTTTTAATTCATCTGTTTCTTCCACAAATGTGTTTTCTGATAATTTTGTTAATTCTTTCCAATCTTCTTCAGAAAAATTATTCTTATTTTCTAAGAATTGAATTTTAATTACATCAGCTTTTTCTACAATTTCACTACTTAAATAGTTTGAATAAATTGATTGATTGAAATTTAATAAAAATTCTTTTTGATCTATCTTTAAAAAAATTCTCTTTCCCGTTATTTCCGAAGATCTGCTGACAAATGGCAAAAATATCAATGGGTAAGCCATTTTTTCAATTTCTATATCATTTAGTTCTTGGATAGAGATAGATTGATCAAAAAAACTTAATCCAAGTTTAATTGGACAGTAAAAGTTTTGAGGTCTGTTGCTTTTGTTAAAAGATTGGCAATTTTCAAACTTCTCATTATTAAAAATCTTAAAATATTGATTTATGTTTTTTATTCCTGGTAAACCAAATAACTCGAGTTGCTTAATGTTCTTTCCTATTTCTTCTGCAACCCCCCAGGAGAAACCTTTAGCTTTTGTTGAACGTTTAACAATCGTGTCAATTTCACTATAACTTCTCATTAATTACTTTAGTTATATATCCAATATTGATTAAATGAATTAAGTTCATTTGGTAATGGAGCTCCTTGAAACATACAAATCCTTAACCATTTGTCAGATCTTGGATCAAACTTTACTGCCCCAAAAAAAGATAGTTTAAGTCTTAACATATCAATAGGAACTAATTTTGAGCCGATGGTGTTATCTTGAATTTCAGAATATGGATATTTCTCTGTTATAAACACTCTTCTTACAATATGTCTTAAATCATTGTTCTGTACTAGAAAATTGCCAATTTTTAAGCTGTTTTTTAATGTAAAAATAGTTTCATAAAGTTTTTTTATATCTCTAGCAATAGCTGTAGGCTGCTCAAGTTCTGCACCATTATCTTCAAACCGATCTCCAATTCTAGGCTCTTCTTTATTTTTTGATATGAACCAAAATTTTTTATTATTTTCATTTTTTGAAAAATCAATTTTTAAAATATCTGAATAATTTTTCTCAATTATTTCTCTTAGGTCATTTACAGTTCTGTCTACAGGTATATTAAAACTACTATCCTCGTCTGAACTCATTTGAGAAATTAAAGGATCAGTTATTTCATTATATGGCTCCATCATTATGGATACCAAATACTCAACTCCTTCTTCAGATAAATTTTCCTCTGCCCAGTTATATAATTTATCAAATATATAAAAATTTGATTTATCAATATTATCTTTCAAATAATTAATTAAATTTTGTAAATCATTAATTAAGTTGTTTATTTTTTTCTTTTGGTATTCATTGTCAGTATTCCATGAAGTTACATTTTTTAAAGATTTTGTTAAACAGTTGTAAAAAATTTTAAAATCTTCTTCTGATACTTTTTCTATTTCTCTTATTTTTTTTAAAGCTGTCTCTTTAGCTAGAATCCAATTATTTAACAATGAAGGGTGATTAACTATAAATGGTGCCATTCCTAATCCAGTTGAATTTCCAATTCCTAAATTTCTGCAAATATCCAAGTCTAATTCTACAGCATCTTTAGGATTTTTATGTTTTGCTATATGATTGACTTGATCGAAAGTGAATTGTCTTACAAGATAAACTAACATCATTTCCAATCTAAAAGGACCATTTATTTCATCTCTATTTTTAATTCTAAACCTGTCTGCTAATCCAAATTTTCCTGAGCCATATACTGCAGTTGTTCTGTACAAATATCCAACTTTTGAAAGCTCATGAGTATTGGGCTGGATACCTTTTGATAAACACTCAACCACATAATTAAATGCTCTAACTGATCTATTTGCTCTTGATAGAGTTAGTTCTTTATAAGAAAGTCTCCCTACTTCTTGTTTAGGTACATTTTGTGAAAGTCTATCAATATCAATTTTTGAAGGAATGCCATCATACAAAGCAAATGCAGCATCCCATTTAGTTGCTATTACTCTATCAGATCTTTCCTCATCTTTAAGCTCATTAGCAAAACAAACTAGAGAATATGTTTTTTTATCTTTTGAAAATGAATAAATAGCAACTCCATATCCCCTATCGTTCAAGTCGAACAAATCTCTGTTATATTTCCAATCTTTGAACTCATTTAAAAATGACCTTAGAAAAGATAATTTAGATTGATGAAACGATCCAAGTCTAGAGAGTTTCATTACAATTTTAGGATCTCTTAGTGGAACTTGCATTAATTAATTCCTTTATAAAAATTAAACCAGTTATTGCCAAGTATCTTATTTATCTCTTCTTCATGAAAACCTTTATTTTTTAGTTCTGTGTTTATATTATTAAATCCTCTTGCATCCAAAAACCAATCTGGTTGTTTTGGAAAACCAGGTTTATCTTTACTGCCTTCACCAAAATTTTTTGATTTTGACCATGTTCCATTTCTCATCCACTCAACTACACTGTCTGGTTGGTTCAAACATAAGTCTGATCCTATACCAACATTATTAATACCCATAATTTCAACTGTTCTTGCAACCATTTCACAAAAACTTTCTATTTTACAATTCGTTCCATCTTTTAAATGGTGAGCATACAATGACAATCCTAACATTCCTCCACTATCTGATAAAACTTTTAATAATTCTGTAGATTTATTTCTTTTTGCTTCAAACCAAAAAGTTGGATTTGCATGAGTGATCGCAATTGGTTTTTGACTAATTTCAATTGCATCAAGTGTACTTTTCTCTGCTGAATGAGACATGTCAACAACGATACCTACTCTATTCATTTCTTTAATAGCCTCTTTTCCAAAATTAGTAACTCCGCTATCATTTTTTTCATAACATCCAGTGGCTAATAATGATTGGTTGTTATAAGTTAATTGCATAAATCGACAACCTTGTGAGTGTACTTTTTCTATAAGACCTATGTCATCTTCAATTGGTGAACAATTTTGAAATCCAAAAAAAATTGCAGTTTTGTTTTCTTCTTTTGCTTTTGTAATATCGTTGTAGTTATTTCCTGGAAATATAAGATCTTTATTTTCTTCGAAATGTTTATTCCACTCTTGTATTCTTTGTTGTAATTCATCATAGTCTTCATGATAAACTAACGTTACGTGAACTGCATTTAATCCAGCTTTATTATTTATTTCAAAGATTTCTCTAGACCATTTACAATATTGAAGATTATCAATTCGATAATTCATATTTGATATACACTATTATTATTATTGTGATTGTCACTAACTTAAACTGTCCTTAGCTAAAAATTGCAATTTAAAGGAAATATCTGTAAATTGATGTTAGTTTCATGAAATACAAAAAAAAATCACATAAAGTATCAATTGTAATGGGCAGTCAGTCTGATTACAAAACAATGAAGAATTGTGAAAAAGTTCTTAAGATTTTAAAAGTTAATTATGAGACAAATATCGTCTCTGCACACAGAACGCCTGATAGACTTTATACCTATGCAAAGAAAGCAGAAAATAATAATATTTCTATTATTATTGCTGGGGCCGGAGGATCAGCACATTTGCCTGGTATGATTGCTGCTATAACTAGAATTCCAGTCATAGGTGTTCCCATTGAAAGTAAAAAGTTAAAAGGTTTAGATAGCCTACTATCAATTGCTCAAATGCCAAAAGGAATTCCTGTTGGTACAGTTGCTATTGGAGAAGATGGTGCAATCAATGCTGGTTTATATGCTGCTTCAATTATAGCTACATATGATAACAATGTAAAAAGAACACTTTTAAATTGGCGAAAAAAACAAACATCAAAAGTAAAAAAAAAACCAAAGTAATTAATGTCTAAACCTGATCTAGGAATAATAGGTGGAGGACAATTAGGAAGTCTATTAGCATCCGCAGCAAAAAAACTTAATATTAAAACGGTTATTTTATCAGATGATAAAGATGCACCCGCAATTAATTTTGCAGACGAATTTATTTATGGAGATTACAAAGACATAAATATCATCAATAACTTTTTAGAAAAAGTCGATCTTGTTACTTATGAGTTTGAAAATATCCCATATGATATATTGAAAAAAATTAATGAAACCAAATCTGTATTACCAAGCCCCGAAATAAATAAATTAATTCAAAATAGAATGACTGAAAAAGAGTTTTTGAATAAAAACAATATAACTACAACACAGTTTGTAAGTATTAACGATTTAGATGATATTAAAATTAACGATAGATTAATACCTGGTTTATTGAAAACTTGTACACTTGGTTATGATGGAAAGGGCCAATATAAAATAAATAATGTAAATGATTTAAATGAAGATTTTGATTTTTCAAAAGGCTACATCCTAGAAAAGATAGTAAACTTAAAAAAAGAAATTTCAGTAGTGGTTACAAGATTTGGTCATCAAAAATATGAAATTTATGATCCAATTGAAAATTATCATGAAGACCAGATTTTAAAACACTCCAAAATTCCCGCTGATATAAGTGATGAAATTAAAAATAAAGCATTGGACTGGGCAAAAACAGTGGCTGAAGAGCTTGATTATATTGGTACAATGTGCGTTGAATTCTTTATAGATAAAAATAATAATTTATATGCTAATGAAGTTGCACCAAGAGTACATAATTCTGGACACCTAACTATAAATTCACACAACATTAGCCAATTTGAAAACCACATCAGAGCTGTATGTGGACTTGAAAAATTAGAAACAAAAAAAATTTATAATGCAAAAATGCTTAATTTGATTGGTGAAGATATATTAGAATATAAAAATAAAAAATTTAAAGAAAATGAATTTTTTTATGATTATTTAAAAAAAGAAGTTAAAGCTAAAAGGAAAATGGGACATTTAACAACTATAGAAAAATAGTTTTAAGAAATTGTTTGTATCAAAGAAATATTATTGTTTGTAGGTTTATTAACTTCCTTTGAAACTTCATGAAAGTTTAATTTTGTTTTTTTACACTCTTTCAGAAAACTGGATCCTGTTAATTCAAGATTTAAATATCTATTAACATCATTTTCATTAATTATAACAGGCTGTCTATGATGTATTTCTTTAATATTTTCATCTGCATCCTCGGTTATTAAACAAAATTGATCATTGTCATAAATAGCCGCTAAATACATAAGCTTTTTATCCTCTCTTAAAAAATAATAAGGTGTTTTATTTTCTTTTTCTCTTTTCCACTCATAAAAACCATCTGCTACAGCTACACATCTATGTAGTCGAATTAATTTTTTGAAAGACACTTTTTCATCTATAGTTTCTAGTCTTGCATTTATTAAAGGTTTAAAATCTTTTTGCTTAGCCCAGCTAGGTACTACTCCCCACTTTAAATTTTCTAGAGTATTTCCATTATTATATTTTTTAATTACAGGTAATTTTTGAAATGGATGTGCATTATAATTTTCATTATCTTCAACTTGTATAGCTGACTTAACAAGTTTTTTTGTTTTTGTAACGGGGCTAGTTATTACGTATCTTCCACACATGTTTAATTTTCTTGGTTTAATCTAAATTTAGATTATATGTTTTTCAAAACTATGAAATCAATAGAAAATAATTTTGATGATCCGCAAGTAAATGAGTTGCTAACTAAGCATTTTATTGAATTGAGATCAGTTTCTCCTGAGGGGAGTTCGCATGTATTAGATATACCTGGATTAAAGGATCCAAGTATAAAATTCTGGAGTTTGTGGGAAAATAATGAATTAATTGGTTGTGGAGCTCTAAAATTATTTGATGAAACACATGGAGAATTTAAATCTATAAGAGTTTCAGATAAGTTTAGAAATAAAAAATATGGTGGAAAAATAATTTCACATCTTATTGAAAAATCTAAACAAATAGGAATTACTAAACTAAGTGTCGAAACTGGTGCGGGTGATTTTTTTGCGCCCGCTAGAAAACTTTTTAAAAGTTTTGGTTTTAAAGAGTGTGGGCCTTTTGCGCACTATAAAGACGATCCTAATTCGTGCTATTATTCAGTAGACATTTGAGGAGTTTAGTTTGGAAACTGATAAATCAAGACCATTTGTATTATATGTTGCTGAAATCATTTATCGAAAGATATATGAAATCAAGATTAAAAATCCAAATTTAACTAATATTCAAGCTTTTGAAATATTTATTGCATCAGATGATTATAATGAAATTAGTTCAGGAAATTTTCATGATAAATGGTTTAAAGAACTTGAAGGCAATGACTACGTAGATAAATCTACAAAAAAAAAGATTAATCAAGAAACTATAAGACTTTTACAAATACAAAAAGATACTATGATTAAACAACTAATGAAAATCCCAAAATTATATTATGCAAAAAGTCACTTTCCTTTGGAATTATCTCAAAGAGCATTTGATCATTTGTGGAGAGTTTGTGAAAGTTATGAACTTTGGTGTAAAGAAACTAAACAAAATGGATTAATATTATTAAATTTAACAGAATAATTTATGAATAATAAAATTTTGAGATTTATAGATAGTACTTTAATAGATTTAGGAAGACAATTTAAGTGGACCTATCTACCACCATTGATGATTTATCTTGCTGCTGGTATTTCAGGACTAACAGGTATTGTTGGAACTTTTTTTGTTAAAGACTATCTAAACTTATCTGCTGCTTTTCTTGCTGGACTGGGTTTTTGGGCTGGAATTCCATGGGCATTGAAGATGCCTTTAGGTCATCTTGTTGATCTAATCTGGAATAAAAAAAATTACATGGTTTTTGTTGGAGCATCCTTAATATCGTTAAGTTTAATTATAATGTACGGATTAATAATTCATACTGAATGGATGTCATCAATTCTTTCAGTAGAAACATGGTTTGTAATCAGTGTTTTACTTGCTCCGATTGGTTATGTTGTGCAAGATGTTGTAGCTGATGCGATGACCGTAGAAGCTGTTCCTTTAGTTGATGACAGTGGAAATAAATTTTCAAGAGATGAAATCAAGCTTATGCATACAACAATGCAAACTCTAGGAAGATTTGCAATAATTGGTGGAACTGTTTTAGTTGCTTTAGCTAACGTTATCCTCTTTAAAGGAGTAGACGAACTTGAACAAGCAGATAAGATAAATTTATACGGTTCAATTTATATATATGCTTTAATTATTCCAATTGTATCTGTACTTGGAATATTTCTTGCTTCATATCTAAAAAATCAAAAAAAAAGAAAGCTTATTGAACAAGGTTTAGAGGGTGACCAAGATTATGCCCCTTCAGAGAAAACCGCAGTTAACTGGTGGATATTAGGTGGAAGCTTGGTTTTTGTTATTTTCACCTTAGGTATTGGTTCATTCAAAGTGCCTTTTGCTCAAGAAATTGTTTTTGTAGGTTCTATGGCAATTATTCTATTTTTAATGAATAAATTAGTTAAAGAACTTCCTCAGGATTTAAGACTTACTGTTGTAGGAACGGCAATAATAATTTTTATTTTTAGAGCAATGCCAGGACCTGGTCCAGGTTTATCTTGGTTTGAAATTGATGTACTTGAATTCAATGAACAATTTTTTTCAGTATTATCTCTTATAGCTTCAGTTTTAACGCTTGTTGGTATTATTTTATTAAGACCTTTTATGGCAAATAACTCAATAGCTAGAATAATTGTGATTTTATCTATTGCAGGCGCCATTTTATTTTTACCAAGCGTAGGAATGTATTATGGATTTCACAACTGGACATCATCTATTACCAATGGAGTTGTTGATGCCAAGTTTATTGCAATATTAAATACTGCACTCGAGTCACCTTTGGGACAAGTCTCAATGATACCTTTGCTTGCATGGATTGCTAAAAATGCGCCTTCGCACTTAAAAGCAACTTTCTTTGCAGTATTCGCATCTTTTACAAATCTTGCTTTATCAGCAAGTGCTTTGGGGACTAAATATTTGAATGAAATTTATGTTATTACTAGAGAGGTAAAAGATAAGGTAACAAACGCTATTCTTACCACTGCCGATTATTCAGATCTAGGTATTTTGTTGATAACAGTAACACTAATAACTTTAATAATTCCAATTGTGTTTGTGGTTATTATACAAAAAACTAAATTTAAAACTTCAGAATAATTTTTATTCAGCTTTATAGCCAAATTCTAAACAAGCATCAGTTATTGAATGATAAAGAGATTCACCAAAACTTCTTAAAGCAAACATTCTTACTTTTCTTGGATTTGAACTTATAAAATCAATAGTTATTGTAATTGCATGAAAAGCAGAATTAGAACATTTTCCTTCATCAAGACCATCTAAATTTAAAGGACAACCTTTTTTCAATACTTCATCTACTAAAGAACCTTCCAATTCCAGTATTGTTCTTGAATGAGATAGATCTGTTAATGCAAAATCATCATGACTTAAGTTCTCTAAAATAGATTTTTCTATTTCTTTATTTTTTGAAACGACTAACCAATTATCAGGTCCCATCCATAAAATTCTTGTATTTTTATTTGAAGAAACCAAAAGTGTCTCAGGTAAATTTAAATTATCTATTTTTATTTTATCAATACTAATTGAAGATTTTTTATATTTAACAATTTGATAAATCAAAACATCTTTGATTTCTCTAATATTTATTAGCTCATCTTTACTATCATGATTGCCAAACAATCCATGTTTATGAATATTTTCTAGTGCAGAAACATTTTTCATGATCTAACTCTTTTTCCTTCAGGATCAACATAATGTGAAGATATAACTTCTACCTCAATTGATTTATTTTTTAATGGTGATACCGCAAAAAACTTTTTACCTATCATGTTTTTTCCATCTTTCATAATTGCTAGAGAAAATGGATTATTATTTTCAACACTCCAACAAGAAGAAGAAACGTGACCAAGTTTAGGATTAGGTAATTTTGCATTCTGATCTTGGACGATATGAGATCCTTCAGGAATACTAGACTTTCTATCAATTGGAATAAGTCCAACAATTTTTTGTCTGCTTTCAACGTTAAATGCTTCTCTTCCTAAAGAATTTTTACCAATAAAATCTTTTTTCTTTGAAACTAATCCATTTAGTGAAACATCTGATGGGATTGTTCGGCCGTCTAATTCTGGTCCTGCAACGTGTCCCATTTCTATTCTTAATGTTGATAAAGCTTCAGTTCCATAAGGCTGATTTCCAAATTCTTTTCCTACTTCCATCATTTTCTCCCACATAAACATGCCATGATCTGATTTGACATTAATCTCGTATGCAAGTTCACCTGAAAATGAAATTCTAAAAATTCTTGATGGAACACCAAAAAAGTCTGCTTCTTTATAGCCCATAAAAGGCAATGAATCATTTGAAACATCTAAGTCTGGATATAATTTTGATAACATATCTCTAGATTTGGGTCCTGCAATTGCAGCTCCTGCCCATTGCTCAGTTGTAGATACAACGTTTACATTTAATTCAGGCCATACAATTTGAAGATAATATTCTAAGTGAGATAAAACATTTGCAGCTTGTGCAGTTGTAGTGGTCATATGATAATGATTTTCTGAAATCCTTGTTGTTGTTCCATCGTCCATGACAATTCCATCTTCTCTGAGCATTAATCCATATCTTGCTTTTCCAACAGGTAATTTCATCCAAGCATTTGTATAAACTCTATTTAAAAATTCTGCTGCGTCTGGACCTTTGATATCAATTTTTCCTAATGTTGTTACATCACAGATACCAACGTTCTCTCTAACATTTTTTGCCTCTCTCTTTGAAGCTTCAAATAAAGTTTCATTTCCTTGTTTGTAATATCGAGGTCTCTTCCAGGCACCTGCATCAACAAAAACAGCATTATTTTTCTCATGCCATTCATGCATTGGTGTTTTTCTAGTTGGCATATATTCCATACCTACTTCACGACCAACTATTGTCCCAATTGTAATTGGTGTGAAGGGTGGTCTAAATGTTGTGTGTCCCACCTCAGGAACTATTTTATTTTCTATATTAGATACCAACTGAAGACCATTTAAATTACTTGTACGGCCTTGATCTGTTGCCATTCCAAGAGTTGTGTATCTTTTGACATGCTCTATTGATCTGTAGCCTTCTCTTAGTGCAATTTCTATATCAGAAACAGATACATCGTTTTGAAAGTCAACAAATCTCTTTGGATTTTCATTTTTAGGCAACGGCATACACCAAAATTTATCATGAGCTCCATATTTTTTTTCATTTACATTTGGAATTGCAATTTCTGTTTTAGTATCTGTAATTTTAGCAGAAAGATTTGAACCATTTTCAAAACCATTTTTTAAACTTTCTTCTAAAGTAAAAGATCCATTTGCTGCACCAACTGAGGTCTCATGTTGTTTTTTCTTATCAGGAATAAATGCATCAATTTTTTCTTCATACTTGAGTTTATTTCCTGATTGTGATGCTAAATGAACAGATGGTGTCCAAAATCCAGATACACAAATACAATCACAATCTACAGTTTCTATTTTCTCAAAAGAATTTTTATCTTTATTTAATTTACCAATTTTTGCAGATTTAACTTTTTTGTATCCATTAGCAACAATAACACCGTGGGAAAATCTTATATCGATTCCCTTTGATTTAGCTTCATCGATTAATTCTGATGAATGTTCTTCTCTTGTATCTAATATAATTGGTTCAACATTATTTTTTTTGAACTCTAAAGCTGTTTCATATGCACTATCGTTATTTGTAAATATTAATGGTTTTTTTCCTACTAATACACCGTAGACTTTCATATATTCTTTTGCAGCTGCTGATAAAAAAATTCCTGGAGTATCATTGTTGCCAAATACAATCGGTCTTTCAATTGAACCAGTTGATAAAATTGTTTCTTTAGCTCTAATATACCAAAGTCTTTGTCTTGGGGTGAATTTTGATTTTTTCTCTAAATGATCACTAACTCTTTCAAACATAACCAGCATATTGTGATCATAGTAACCAAAAACTTGAGATCTATTTTTTACAGTTACATTAGGCATAGATTTTAATTCAGTAATTATTTTTTCTGCCCAATCTTTTCCTGATAAATTATCTATGCTTACATCATCAGTTAAAAGTGTTCCTCCAAATCTTGGTTTATCCTCAGCTAAAATTACTTTTGCTCCATTTTTTGCAGCAGCATAAGCGCTTGCTAATCCAGAGGGTCCGGATCCAGTGACCAATAAATCACAATACTCAAATTTATGTTCGTATCTTTCTTTATCTTTTTCTATTGAAGCAACCCCTAATCCTGCGGCTTTTCTAATGAAAGGTTCGTAAATTTTATACCAGAAACTTTTAGGCCACATAAATGTTTTGTAATAAAACCCAGCAGGGAAAAACATTTTTAAGAAATTATTAATTGCACCAACATCAAAATTTACTGATGGCCAACAGTTTTGGCTTGTTGCAGACAAACCTTCAACGAGTTCCATTTCTGTTGCATTAACATTTGGCTCTGAATGACCATTGAATTCTACTTGAAGCTTTGCGTTTGGCTCCTCTACTCCTGCACCAAAAAAACCTCTCGGTCTATGATATTTAAAACTTCTACCAACTAAGTGTATTCCATTTGCTATTAAAGCAGAGGCAATTGTATCACCTTCATATCCAAATAATTTTTTACCATTAAAAGTAAAAGATATTTTTTTGTTACGATTAATTAATCCCTCTTTATTTAATCTAAATGGTTGGCTCATCTTATTTCTTCTGTAACTTTTGCTGTTTGGAAAATTTCATGTGTAGCGGTGTCTCTTTGCACCTTAATCCATTGTCTACATCCAGCTATATGTTGCCATAACTCTATATGTTTTCCTCTAGGACTTTTTCTCATATAAACAAAATTATCCCAATCTTCACTTGATACTTCTTCATTTATATTAGGTCTTTTTACAGTTGCATCACCTCCATATGAAAATTCTTTTTGTGCTCTTAAACCGCAATAAGGACATTTGATGTATAACATTTTTTAACCAATCCAGGTTTTAGTTCCTAAACCTTTTTCATCTAAAAGATGGCCTGTAGAAAATCTATTTAATCTTAATTCTGAATTTAATTCATGAACTTGATCTTGTGCAATTGTATGAGCAAATGTCCAACCTGAGACAGGAGTTGATTTAAAACCTCCATAACACCATCCGCAATTTAAATATAAACCTTCAATATGAGTTTTATCAATTATTGGAGAACCATCCATAGACATATCCATGATTCCTCCCCATGTCCTTAACATTTTTAATCTACTTAAAAATGGAAACAAAGCTAAGCCACCTGTCAATACATGTTGTATAGTTGGCAAGTTGCCTCTTTGAGCATAACTATTATATCCATCAAGATCACCACCCATTACCATCTCACCTTTATCTGATTGACTTATATAAAAGTGGCCTGCACCAAAAGTTACTACTCCATCTAATAATGGTTTTACAGGTTCTGAAACACAAGCTTGCAGTACATGAGTTTCTATTGGCAGTGTCATATTTAATTTTTCAGCTAATATATTTGTGCTACCCGCAACACATAATCCAACTTTTTTTGCTTTAATATCTCCTCTTGAAGTTCTTATTCCTTTTATCTTTCCGTTAACAACATCAAAACCAGTGACCTCACAGTGTTGTATTATATCTACTCCCATATCATCTGCTTGACGCGCATATCCCCAAGCAACAGCGTCATGTCTTGCTGTACCAGCGCTTGGTTGCATTAAGCCTCCAAAAATTGGGAAACGTACTTCATCACTAAAGTCAGCCATTGGAATTAATTTTTTAACTTCGTCTCTATCCAATAACTTTGCATCTATTCCATTTAATCTCATAGAGTTTCCTCTTCGAGCATATGCATTCATTTGAGCATCTGAATGGGCTAAGTTTATTATTCCCCTTGGAGAAAACATCACATTAAAGTTCAGTTCTTGACTTAAGTTTCTCCATAAATCCATTCCAAATTCATTAAATCTTGCATTAGCATCGTACATAAAATTTGATCTTATGATCGTTGTATTTCGACCAACATTTCCACCACCAATCCAGCCTTTCTCAATGATAGCTACATTTCTGATATTATGTTCTTTTGCTAAATAATATGCAGTAGCAAGACCGTGTCCTCCGCCTCCGATGATGACTACATCATATTCACTTTTTGGCGTTGGATCTTTCCAAGCAACTTCCCAATTTTGGTGATTGGAGAAAGCGTTTTTGATTAGACTAAATACTGAATATTTCTGCATCCGTAAGTTTTATAAAATTAAATATAAGTTTTTGCTAATTTTTTTTATATATATTTTTTAGATGTTTAAATACGTGACAAAAAAGGATAGTAATTCTGCTCATTAATAAGTAATTAAATTTATGTCAAAATCAGATATCCAAATTGCACGAGAAGCAAAAATGAAACCCATAAATGAGATTTTGGGTAAAATTAATGTTCCAGACGA
This sequence comes from uncultured Pelagibacteraceae bacterium, assembly GCA_902588975.1. Taxonomy (GTDB): domain Bacteria; phylum Pseudomonadota; class Alphaproteobacteria; order Pelagibacterales; family Pelagibacteraceae; genus Pelagibacter. The sequence goes on from CACIRJ010000003.1 coordinate 22,659, forward strand.
ACCAAGTGCTTTTAGTCCTATGGGACGTCATATTGCTAAAATAAATTTAGAATATTTAGATAGTTTAAAAGATAAACAAAATGGAAAATTAATTTTAGTTACTGCTATTACTCCAACTCCTGCAGGTGAGGGAAAAACTACTACGTCAGTTGGTTTAAATGATGGATTAAATAAAATTGGTAAAAATTCTATAGTGTGTTTACGTGAACCTAGTTTAGGTCCTTCATTTGGAATGAAAGGTGGAGCAGCAGGTGGAGGATATGCTCAAGTTGTTCCAATGGAACAAATCAATTTACATTTTACGGGGGATTTCCATGCAATTACATCTGCTCACAATTTATTGTCAGCGTTAATTGATAATCATATTTATTGGGGAAATAAATTAAACATAGATGTAAGAAGAGTAGTTTGGAGAAGAGTTATGGATATGAATGATAGATCTTTAAGAGCTATCAATATTAATTTAGGAGGAGTTGCTAATGGTTTTCCAAGAGAAGACGGTTTTGATATTACAGTAGCATCTGAGATAATGGCTATCTTTTGTTTAGCAAATGATCTTGAAGATTTGGAAAAGAGAATAGGTAATATTACAGTTGCTTATACTAGAGATAGAAAGCCTATTTTTGCAAAAGATTTAAATGCTCATGGACCAATGACTGTTTTGTTAAAGGAAGCAATTAGACCTAATGTAACTCAAACTTTAGAAAATAATCCTGCCATTATTCATGGCGGTCCTTTTGCTAACATTGCTCATGGATGTAACTCTGTGATAGCAACTAAAGCAGGTTTAAAACTAGCTGATTATGTTGTAACTGAAGCTGGATTTGGAGCAGACCTAGGAGCAGAAAAATTTCTAGATATTAAATGTAGAAAATCAAATTTAAAACCTGAGTGTGTAGTTATTGTTGCAACAATTAGAGCATTAAAAATGCACGGTGGTGTAGCTAAAGATGATTTAAAAAATGAAAATGTAGATGCGTTAAAAAAAGGTTTAGTAAATTTGGAAAGACACATTGAAAACGTAAAAAAATTTGGTTTACCGGTAGCGGTTGCTGTTAATCATTTTGTTGCCGATACTGATAATGAAGTAAAAGAGTTAATAAATGCTTGTGATAATATGGGAGTAAAAGCTACTTTATGCACTCATTGGTCAAATGGTGGTGAAGGAACAAAAGAACTTGCCGCACATGTTGTAGATTTAATTGATCAAAAAAAAGCAAATTTTAAATTTTTATATGATGAAAAAACACCTTTGTTAAAGAAAGTTGAGACTGTTGCAAAAGAAATTTATCGAGCAAACGAAGTTGTTGCTGACAGTAAAATAAAAGATCAATTAAAATCTTTTGAAGAAGCGGGTTATGGAAATTTACCTATATGCGTAGCGAAAACACAATATAGTTTTTCTACTGATCCAAACGCAAAAGGTGCTCCAACAGGCCATTCATTACCAATTAGAGAAGTAAGATTATCCTCAGGTGCAGAGTTTATTGTTGTTATATGTGGAGCCATCATGACAATGCCAGGACTTCCAAGAGTTCCTGCAGCAGACTCTATTAAGCTTAATGAAAAAGGTGAAATAGAAGGCTTGTTCTAATTTAAATTATTTAGCCAATTTTCTAATTCTCTCATTCTTGCATCTTTATTTGAAATTTTATTTTCATCTTCTATAATTTTTACATGAGAGTCTATTTCCATTTGATCAATAAATGCTTTTTTTTCTAAAAGTCGATCTCTCCTAAAATGAATTAAGCTTATCATTTTGGCATAAGTTATCTCTGGGTGATATTGAATTCCCCATACATTCGTTGAACCAACATTAAAATTTATGCCCATGACTTTATTTATTGGATTTGATGAAAGTAATGTAGAGCCCTCAGGTAATTTTACAACTTCATCAAAATTAAATGCAGGGGTATTAAATTTTTTATTTTTATTTTTATAAAGCGGATGTTTAAGACCGTTTTCGTTTATTTCTATGTCATGAGCTATTCCCCTATGAGCGCCATTAGGGCATTTCTTTACTTCACCACCAGCAACGGTCACAGCAACTTGCATTCCCCAACATATTGCGAATATATTTTTTATATTCTTTTGACATTCCCTCATAAAGTTAATTTGTCTTCTTATTTCTGGAGTATCATTGTAAATATTTAAACTACTACCACCCCATATCATTCCATGATATTTAGTTAAATCTTTAGCTACTTCATTAATATTCTCATCTGATGAAGGATTAACAACATCAATATCTAATTGATCTGTAAAATAACTAATACTGTCTTTTAAACTTTCAGTATGAGTTTTAATTCCACCATCAGTAAAGCTTTGATTTTCCTCTCTAAGGTTACCTTCAACTATAAGAATTCTTTTCATTAAAATAATTTACCTGAAATACTATGTTCATAAAGTGCTTTCATGTCATCCTTACTCATTGTTCTTGGGTTGGTAGAAGTGGATGGATCTTCTAATGCCATTACTGATAACTGTTCTAAATTTATTTTATTTACATCAACAATTTCTGATAATTTATGTGGTATATTTAATTCTTTTCTTAGTTCTAGAATCCATTTTAAAAAACTATCAAAACTTTTATCCAGTTCGAGATAATCACATATAGAAATTATCCTTTTTTCAATCATTTCTTTGTTAAAAGTTAATACATAAGGCATAAAGATAGCATTTGATAAACCGTGATGAACATTAAATTGGGCATTAATAGGATGGCTTAGAGAATGAATGGCTCCAAGCCCTTTTTGAAAAGCAGTAGATCCCATACTAGCTGAAGCTAATAATTCTGCTCTAGCATTTAAATCTTTACCGTTCTTAACTGCTTTAATTAACGAGTTTTTAATTAACTTCATTCCCTCTATCGCAATTCCATCAGCCATCGGATGAAATCCTGGTGCACAAAAAGCTTCTAAATTATGTGCCAAAGCATCCATACCTGTAGCCGCAGTCAATCTTGGAGAAAGATCTAAAGTTAAATTAGGATCTAAAATTACAATTGAAGGTAAAAATTTCGGGTGGAAAATAATTTTTTTTATACCTGTTTGTTTATTAATTATAGCTGATGCTCTTCCTGTTTCTGATCCTGTTCCTGCTGTAGTGGGTACAGCGATGATAGGCGCAATGTTAGTTTCATCTGCTCTTTTCCAATAATCTCCTATATCTTCAAAATCCCATATTGGTCTAGACTGTCCTGACATAAAAGCAATAGCTTTACCTACATCAAGACCGCTGCCACCACCAAATGCAATAACTCCGTCACAACCTAATTTCTTAAACTCCCCAACACCCTCTTCCACATTCTCACCCACAGGATTACCTGAAAAATTTGAAAAAACTTGAAGATGATTAAAGGTTTTTTTTAAATCTAAAATAATATCTTGAACCATTTTTAGATTAATTAAATCCTTATCTGTAACAAATAATGGTTTATCGATTTTTAGATTTTTACATGCTAGACCTAAATCTTGAATTCTGTTCTCTCCAACCCAAATTGTAGTAGGATAATTCCAATTAATTTTCATTTTTTTGCATCACTAGATCTAAGTATAAAGCAGCACTCCAAGAAAAATTGTTTGCCCCCATAACTGAACCATCATTACAACTATAATATTCGTGAAAACCTTTATTTTCAATTAAAGATATTGTTTCATTTTTAATTTTAATTGAATACTCTTTATCTTTGTTTTTTATCCCTTCATATATTAACCAGTTGCAATTTATCCAAACAGGACCTCGCCAATATCTTTTCTCTTCAAAAGTTTGATGATCAGATTTTATTGTAGAAAAAATATATTTCTCATTTAAATTATGATTTTTTAAATTATTTATTATTTTTTTATTTAATTTATCATTTTTTAAATCAGCAGTTAAAGTAAAGTAGTTAGTAATCGAAGGAATTAGAATATCTTTATTAGTATTTAAATCTTTGGATACAAATTCGTCACTATCATAATTATATAATTTAATTATTTCACTTTCACTTTTTGAAATAAAGAAATCTAATTCATCATAATTTAATTTAAATTTTTTCAACAACTTAACTAAATCTTTATTTGCTTTTAAAAAAAGTGAATTAAATCCAACGTCAACTACATTAAATATTGATAGTTCATATAATTTATTAGGGTCATAATTAACATCTCTAAATTGATCCCTGATGGTAACATATCTGTCATAATCTTTTTTAAGAGGTCTCTCGTCTGAATTAGATACCTCTAGGTCTCTTCTTTGATAATTTAGGTCTTTATCAACTAAAATATTACTCATAGGTTCGTCCCAAATTGGTGAATTGTCATAACCACTTTCCCATGGATGTAAAATAGATACTAATCCAGTTTTATTTGGATCTCTGAATTTTATAAACCATTCATGATATTTTTTTATTTTTATTAAAATTTTTAAAATTCGTGAATTTTGATCATCATTTAATTGATTATTTTCAATAATTTTCTTTAATATAATGGCTAGCACAGGTGGCTGAGTAATTCCTGATGATGGTATGTTTTTTCCACATTTCCAGGTGGTATGATTTGGAAAATAAGATGTATCTTTTTCATGGAAAAGAATATGTGGCACCATTCCGTCATCCCACTGACCATCAAGCAATGTTTCAATTTCTGTGATTGAAAAATCTAGATTAAAATGTGAATAACCAAGCGCAATAAAAGCAGAGTCCCAGTTCCATTGAGCGGGATATAATTTGTTATTTGTGGGCAGTGTATAACCATTTTTTCTGTTGCCCAATAAAATTTTTTTTGCTTCTTCTAGTCTATTTGGCATTATCCTTTAACACTTCCAGCAGTAAGACCGCTTACTAAATATTTTTCAAAATAAACAAAAATTATTAATATTGGTAAAGTGACTACTACAGACCCTGCCATCAAGTATTGTCTTGGAGTTTCAGCTCCTACATTTAAAAACTGAATTGCTCTTGATAACGTAAATGTATTAGGTCTGTCCAAAAACATTAATGAAAATAAAAATTCATTCCAAGCTATCATAAATACATACAAGGCTACTGATGAAATCGCAGGCAAACTTAATGGAAGTATAATTTTAAATATAATACCAAGCCAATTTTGACCGTCTATAATTCCAGCCTCTTCGAGTTCTTTTGGTATACTTCTAAAGTAACCTTGCAACATATAAATTGCTACAGGTAAAGTCGTAGCTGTGTAAACTATTAGCAAACCCTCAATAGAATTTCTTAAACCAAGTTGACTAAAAATTGTATATAAAGGTATTACTAAAACTATTGCTGGAAACAAATAAATTATCAATATGGATGTTGATAAAAAATTTTTTCCAAAAAAATTAAGTCGAGCAACTGCATAAGCTGCTGGTATTGCAAAAATTAATGTTATAATGACAGTCCCTAAAGAGACTATTGTGCTAGTAAGCATATATCTTCCAAAATTATAATCTTTGAATACTATAAAATAAGATTTGAACAACTCTTGTAAACCTTTTGTAAAGTTAATACTAAAGTCTAATGGATTTAATAATAATAATGCTTGAGTTTTAAAACTTGTAACTAACATCATGTAGAAAGGGAAAAGAATTACAAAAGAAAACAGTGTAATTCCAAACAATGTTAAAAAATTAAAGAATAATTTTTGAGATGAATGATTTTTTGACAAAAAGTTCCTGTCGTAGTTTTTTATATTATTGAAAAAAAATAAAGAAATTAAGTATATGCCAATACTATACCAAATAGGTAAATTTATAGAAATAAAATAATCAAAGATAGAAAACAAAAGTGCTAGTAAAATTATTTTGATATTTAAATTAAATTTTTTACCAATTAAAAGATTTATTACACATAGAACTATTCCGAAGGCAAATAATTTATTAAAATTAAAATTTGTTAATTCAATTCCTTGTAATGTAACTAAGATTTTCCAAATACAAATTAATGAAAACAAAAACAAAGACGAGATAAAGCAATAAGTAAATATATTTTTAATTTTCATTAGCTCTTTTTCCTAAAAGTTTAAAATAGATAAACATAAAAATTAATAGAAACACTACAATCACAATAGAAACTGCAGAACCCATACCAATATCCCCGATTGAAAAACCTTGTTGATATACATTTATTGGCAATGTTCTTGTACCTGATGCTCCGCCAGTGAGTAAGAAGATGTCTTCAAATTTATTAAAATTCCAAATAAATCTGATCATAAATAGAATTGAGATCACTGCTAATATCTGAGGCAAAGTAATATTAAGAAATTTTTGGATAGGATTTGCACCATCAACATCAGCCGCTTCATACAACTCTTTTGGAACTGCTTGAAGACGAGCAAGAATAAATAAAAATGCTAGAGGAAAATATCTCCAAATTTCAAAAATAATTACAGTTGTTAATGCTAACCTTAATTTGAAATCAAAACCAAGTATATTTAAAGTTACATATTTTTGCCCGAGCAAATTTATTGGTCCATCAATAATTTGATAATTAATTAACAAATTATTTAAAGTTCCACTTGTTGGATCAAGTAAAAGTTCCCAGGTATAAGCAAGAGCAACAACTGGCGCAACATAAGGAAATAAAAGAACGCTTCTCATAAATGTTCTTCCAAAAAATTTTTGATTTACCATTTGTGCAGCTAAAATTCCAAAAACTATTGCACCTATTGTTCCAAAAAAAGTGTAATAAAAAGTTGTTGATAATAGATCAATAAACGCTTTGTCTTTAATTACTTTTTTGAAATTATTTAAAGTAAATTCATAAGTTAATAATATATTTTGTGACTTACCTGATAGTTTAGGTTTATAAGATTTTAGTTCCTTCTTAGAAATTTCTTGATTATTAGTATTTTGAAAAACTATTTCTAAATTTTCTCGATATTTTTTTGGCCAATTACCTAACTCACAGTGAAGTAACTTTCGCTTAAATTCACATCTTTTATCTAAATTTGTAGGTTCGATATTATCTGGATATTTATCTTTAAATTTTACATTAGTAATTTCTTGTGTAAGAGAGCTATTTCTTAATTTATAAATTATTTTTATTTGAGTTGGATTGTTTTTAATTATTTTTACTAATTTTTTTGCTCTCGGTTCAGGAATTCTCAAATCTTTAAGCTCTACATTTTTAAAGCTGATCCAAATGTTGGAAAATATTGGAAATAAAATTATAGAAAATACTAAAAGAACCGATGGTAATATTAATAGATAAGCAGTTCTTTTTTCAATTTTTGCAAGTTTTGTACTCATAAAAAAAAGCGGATAATTAATATTACCCGCTTTTTTTAATTTTTTAAATTACTAGAAACTAGCTAGCACAGTATTAATTTCATCTACTGCTTCATCTAGCGTCAATTGATCGTCTATGTATTGTCTAGTGATTCTATTTATAAATTTATTGTTAATAATTTTAGATGCTCTAGATAATTCACCTTCTTTAACACCCCATCTATTAGCAGTATCTAAACCAGCAACAATATTATTAATCACATCTGCTGAATATAGATCTGTTAAAGGAGCTTTTCTATCAACTCCAACAGGTAGTTTACTCCAAGCTGTTGTAAATGCATTTGGATCACTCGCATTACCTCTTCTCACTGGGAATTTACCTTCTGGTGCTATAGATAAAGTACTAGTGTATCCTTCATCCATTGAATAAAGAATAAACTGCTTAGCTTCATCGGTATCTGCATCTGCAGTTACACCAAAGTATCTAACATCCGCCCAAGCTGCACCTTTTACATTATTTGGTCCACTAAAATTAGTAATAAAACCAGTTTTAGATGCCAATTCAGGTGATGTAGGATCACTGTTAATTGTTGGTGGAGCTGAGTCTCTTAAACCAGCTAATTCATCCATAATAAATGGTGACCATATTATCATTGGAGTTTTACCAGCGAAATAAAGTTCTCTTGATTGTTTCCAATAAAGTTCTCCTGGAGGGCTAGCCTTAGCTAATTTTTTATAAAACTGTAAAGAATTCTTTAAAGCTCTACCTTGTTTTTTTGTTCCACCTTTTTTTACAATATTTACACCATTCGCAAGCAGAACATGTTCCAAAACCTGACTCATAAAGTTTTCATCAGTTTTAGTTGCAGCAACAAATCCAAACATATCATTGCTAGATAAAGCATCTATTGCTTTCTCAATGTTTGCATAAGTTGTTGGTGGTTCTAACCCAGCGGCTTTAAATAAATCTTTTCTATAAACGACCATCTGTGTCCAGCCATCTACTGGCACGGCTGCAATTTTCCCACCTTTTTTAGCCATCTTTAAAGCGCCTGGAGCAAAAGTATTTTTTCCAAGTGTTTTAATTATATCATTATTTGCATCAACGTCTAAAATTCCCGCTTCAGCCCATGGCAAGACATATTGAAGTGTATGATAAATTACATCAGGAAGATCTCCCGCTGCTGCTGCTGCAGTAGCTCTTGTTCCTAAATCTTTTTCATCGATCGGGATAACTTCAACTCCAATTCCAGTTTTAGCTTCAAAAGCTTTAGCCATCTCTTCTTGCTTAGCCATCCTTGCTGGTTGAGTTTCTGTCGTCCAGAATTTGATATCTGCAAATGCAATTGAATTAAAAACAAAAGCTATTGCAGAGATTGATATTAATATATTTTTAAACATATATTCCCCTCTTTTTTTCTTGTTTTCTAAAGTTATTTAAAAATTAACACATAATGAACATTTAAAAGAAGAATAACAAGTATGTAAATTACACAATACTACCTGAGATTGATTTAGGAATTTTTGAAAGATATACCTTTATTATCAAATAAATGGCAACGAAATGGATCAAAACCTATTTTAACAGTATCACCTACTTTAATATCAGTGTCCCCATCAGTTTGTACAACAAGAGGGTCTCCCTCTTTCTCTAAATATAAATATGTTCCTGACCCTAATTTTTCTACGACGAAAACCTTGCTTTCCCACAATGAATCTGTTTTTGCATTTAATATCAAGTGCTCAGGTCTTATTCCAATTTTTATACTATCACCTACTTTAATATTTTCAGAAATTTTTGGTACACTTAACTTTCCAGTTCCCATTATATCTACCTCAGAACTTTTTGAACTTTTACTTAAAATTTTACTATCTATAAAATTCATTTTTGGAGATCCGATAAAACCACCAACAAATAAATTATCTGGGTTATTATATAGATTCATGGGTGATCCCTTTTGTGAAACTATCCCTTGATCCAAAACAACAATATCGTTTGCAAGTGTCATGGCTTCAGTCTGATCATGAGTTACATAAATCATTGTTGCATTAAGTTGATCATGTAATTTTGCCAATTCTACTCTCATTTGTACTCTTAGAGCTGCATCTAAGTTAGATAATGGTTCATCAAATAAGAAAACTTTTGGTTTTCTTGTAATAGCTCTACCTATAGCTACTCTTTGACGTTGTCCTCCAGATAATTGTTTGGGTTTTCGTTCAAGATACTCTTCTATTTGTAGAATTTTAGCAGCCTCCATTACTCTTTGCTCTATCTCTTCTTTTGATTTTTTTTCAATCTTTAAACCAAAAGCCATATTATCAAAAACTGTCATATGCGGATAAAGAGCATAGGATTGAAATACCATTGCAATATTTCTTTCTTTAGGTGGTAGATCGTTAACAACTTTATCATCAATAGATATTGTGCCAGAGTTGATTTCTTCTAAACCAGCAATCATTCTTAAAATTGTAGATTTACCACAACCACTTGGTCCTACTAGAACAGTAAAAGACTCGCTCTTTATATCAAGAGAAACATCTTTGATAACATGCGTATTTCCAAAATACTTGTTTACTTTATCTATTTTAATACTCGCCATTTTTAATTTAATATTAATTTTTTATTGTTAATAATAGATTTAATTAATTTTGCCATCAAAGGGATTTTTTTTTGTTGGATTTTTTTTAGTATAAATGGAGCAATTTCTCTTGCAAGTTGCTCTCCCTCTACAGTTTCATTTAGCATAAATTTTCTTTTAGCATTATTAAATGTATAGCCTTGCCCCAAGTAACCTCCCATTTTACTATTTCTACCTCCAGCAGCACTGACGTATAGATCTCCAACTCCAGCTAATCCAAGAGCGGTTTCAATTTTTCCTTTAAAATATTTAGTAATATATATCATCTCATTAATAGATTTTTTGAATAAACTTGATGACATATTTAAACTATCTCCAGCCCCGATAATCATTGAATAAATATTTTTAATTGCTGAACAAATTTCTATTCCAATAATATCTTTCGAAGTCTCTGTTATGTAATATTTTGTAGAAATCATTTTGCATATATTCTGTGCAGTTTTTATATTTTTATTAGCAACAACAACACTTGTTTGTTTTTTATTAGAAAGTTCTTTTGCTAAACAAGGTCCTTTTAAGACAGATATATTTATATTTTTATTATTTTTTTTTATATCTTCAGAAATAGTATAAATTTTTTGCTTTTTTTTATCATACTTTAAGCCTTTAGTAAGAATTAGAACTGGACTTTTGATTTTTGATTGTTTGAATTCTTCACTTATAAATTTTATTCCTGATAAACTTAAAGCAACAACAACTAAATCATATTTTTTTTTTAGTAAGTTTGTTGAATATTTTTTATACTTTAGCTTACTAGGTAAATTTTTTTTCAAACTTGAATGATATTTATTATTTGAAGATAAATTTTTAATAAAAACTTTATTATATGGCTCTGTTATTATTACTTTGTTTTTATTATCAATACATGGAAAAGTAAAAGCTGATCCCATTGCTCCTCCACCTATTATTAATATTTCTTTCACTAGTTGATAAATCCTAATTTTTTCTTCATTTGATTTGACCATTCAACTAACAATCTATCTGCAGTCAAACCTATAAATGCAACACATAATCCTATTATTAAACCTTTGCCCCCGTCACTAAAAGACAATGCCCGAAATATTTCTTGCGACAAGTCAACAGTTCCAATAAATCCAGCTATCATTACCATAAATAAAGCAAACATTAATGTTTGATTTGCGCCCAGTATAATTTCTGGAAAGGCTAAAGGCATTTTTACTTTCCATAATAATTGTCTTTCTGTACATCCAGAAGTTATAGATGCCTCTATAATTTGTTGTGGAACATTTCTTAGTCCAAAAACAGTATATCTTATCATTGGTATTGAGGAATATATAACTATTGCAAATATTGCTGAAACATCACTTATTTGAAATAGCATTATTGCTGGAAGTAGATAAATAAATGATGGAAATGTTTGAAAAATATCACAAATATTTAAAACTAACTTTGTTCTTCTCTCTTTCTTTGATGCCCATATCCCCAAAGGAATTCCAATAAGTGCACATATTACTAATGATGCAAATACCATGTATAAAGTAATCATTGCTCTTACCCAATAACCAGATGATGCTATAAAAAATACGAATAACATTACTGTTAACGCTAGTCTCATTTTACCAAGCTTCCACCCAATTGCTCCGACAAATAAAATTACTCCAGTCCATGGCATAGATTGAAATACAGCTTTAAGAGGCATCAAAAAATATATTAACATCCAATCTCTAAAAATTCCTAATGGTACAAATAAAGATCTTGTAAATGATTTAATGGCATTATCTAAATATACAGATGCTGAAACTGTTAACTCTTTTGGATATTCATTAAAAAATGGAAAAAGAAAAACTAAGATAGAGCAAATTATAATTGCAAAAAAAGTTGCGCACAAATATGGATTTCTCTTTAAAAAATTTCCCTCTCTTCGCTCTGGTTCTTTTAATGCTAAAGCTTGACTATATCTATCAAGTGTAATTGCGATCAAAACAACCGCAACACCAATTTCAAAAGCCTCACCTAACCTTAAGCCTTGCAATCTAATTAACAAGTCATGGCCTAAACCAGGTTGTCCAATAAATGCAGCTATAACTATCATTGCAAGACATTGCATAATAACTTGATTTATTCCCAACATAATTGGAGATCTAGCTGCAGGAATTTCAACTTTGAACAGCATTTGCCACTTTGTGCAACCAGCCATAACCCCAGCTTCTTTTATTTCTTGTGATATATTTTGTAATCCTAAAATAGTTAATCTAGCCATTGGTGGAAAAGCAAATATTACGGTTGCAATAACTCCAGCTTTAGTCCCTATTCCAACAAATATAACTACCAGTATTAAATAAGAAAAATGAGGTAAAGATTGTAAAATATTTAACATTGGCCATAAAAAGTTTGCAAATCTTTTTCTCTTGACCGCAAGTATACCCAAACACAATCCTATTAATGCAGCCAAAGGTGCAGAGACAGAAATAGCTGCTAAAGATTTCATTGATAGTTCCCATATTCCCCGTTTACTAAACAATATTAAGTAAGCAAAACATGTTCCACCCAACAATGCCAATCTCCAACCTCTCAAATAAAAACCTAATATTACTGTAAGTGTTATTATAAATATCCACGGTAAAGGTCCTATTTCGTAGCTTGGAAAACCTTTATGCAAGACTGCTTCTGTAAAATCTAAAAATTTATCGACGTAGTTTGCTATACCTCTTGTGAAATCTCTAAAAGTAAACAAACCGAAAATTTCATACTTTCTTAGAAATTGTATTAATGCGTTTGTCCAATCTACAAATGGTATAAATCCATCTATTGATCCGCATCCTCCCAAGCAACTTTTTGGAGGAATATAAGCCCAATGTGGTGTTTTGGATGAAATCGTATAATTAGGAACAATATAACGAAGCAACCATAACAAAAAGAATGGTCCAAAAATAAATAAAAATTTTCCTTTAAAAATGGTTTTAATTTTATTCATTCTTATCTTCTGCAAATAAAGCTTTGATTATTTCTTTTTTGCTTAATGAACCAATAACTTTTTTATTTTCATCAATAACAGAGTAAGATCCTTCGGATTTTAAAACTTTTGATGCGATTTTTTCAATCTTTTCTTTACAGTTAACAGTATTATCATAGAGTTTTTTGTCCTTATTATTCATAACACTTTCAGCGTTTAATAACTTAGATCTAGGAATATCTTTTGTAAATTCTGCAACATAATCAGTAGCTGGTTTTGTGATTAATTCTTCAGGAGTGCCTACTTGGACTATTAATCCTTCATACATTATTGCTATTCTATCTGCCAATCTTATAGCTTCGTCAAAATCATGAGTTATAAAAACAATTGTCTTTTTAAGCATATTTTGAAGTCTCAAAAACTCGTTTTGCATCTCTTTTCTAATCAATGGATCTAAAGCTGAAAAAGGTTCATCTAAAAACCAAACATCTGGTTCAACCGCTAAAGACCTTGCTAGTCCAACTCTTTGTTGTTGACCTCCTGAAAGTTCTCTAGGATAATATTTTTCTCTACCTTCAAGACCAACTAATTTAATGACCTCTTTTGCTCTATCTTCTCTTTTAATAGGCTCTATTCCTTGCACCTCTAAAGGAAATGCAACATTTTGTAAAACTGTTCTGTGAGGTAATAAAGCAAAATGCTGAAATACCATTCCCATTTTATGTCTTCTTATTTCGATTAACTCTTTATCGCTAGCTTTTAATAAATCTTTACCCTCAAAAAAAACTTGACCATCAGTTGGTTGAATAAGTTTAGACATACATCTTAACAATGTTGACTTACCAGATCCACTCAATCCCATAATAACCAATATTTCTCCAGTTTTTACATCGATAGATGCATCTCTAACCGCAGGTATATATTTATTTGATTTTAGTTGTTCAGTTGATGGATTATTATTATTTTCTTTTAAAAACTTTTCTGGATTCTCTCCATATAATTTCCAAATATTTGAACATGAAATTTTGATTTGATCGTCCATAATAAATAAAGTTAAGAGAACTTAACATAAAATAAAAAAAAAACGAACCGACTTAAGATTATGTCGGTTCGTTTCTAAATAGATTAAAAATTACTTAATCCAATTGCTCCATTTAGATTTGTGGTCATCTAACCATTTTTGAGCAGCTGCTGATACTTCTAAACCATCTGTATCCTTATAGTTAGCCATTTTGTCAATGTCTGGACCAGAAAAATTCATCTGTTTCAACAACTTATATCCCGCAGGATGATTTTTTTTGAAATCAGCATTAACTGCTAATTTTAAATAACCACTTGCTGGGTTTCCACAATCATAAAGTGCAGTTTTATTGATTCCCCATGAAGGATCCTTCGTACAAGCTGGATCATGTTTAGGAAACTCAACAAACTTACCTGGATATTTTGCACCGATGAAATTTGGTGACCAGTTAAACACAACTACAGCTTTTCCTTGAGCCACACCTGCATCTAATTCAGCCCAAATAGCATCTGCAGAACCTGCATTTTTAACCATGAAGTTCATACCTAAAGCCTCAACTTTTTCAGCATCATGTTTTAACCAATCAACAGGACCACCGATAAATACTCCCTTACCTCCAGAGTCTGCTCTTGCAAAAAGATCTGCACATTTATTTAGAGCTTTCCAATCTGGTAGACCAGGACAAAGTTTTTCAACATGGTTTGGATACCACCAGTCCTCTCTAGTTACTGCATCGTGAGTAAGAATTTCTTCAATTCCACCACCAGCTTTTGCTTTTTCATAAGATGCTCCAAACGCACCTTCCCAAATTTCATGAACTAGATCAATATCACCGTCTGCCATTGCCTGGTATACTGCTTGTGAGTCCATATTAATATACTCTACTTTCTCACCTACCATTTTTAGCAATTCACCAACAACTTCAGCTCCAACTAATTGACTTGACCAATTGTGTGTTGGAATTTTAACAACTCCGCTTTTATCTGCATTCGCACCTGTAAAACTTAGAGCAAATGTAATCAAAAAAGCAGAAATTATTGATAAAAGTTTCTTCATTTATTTCTCCTCTCTTAATATATTAAGTATTTAATTATCCTTAAATTTAATCTTACAGTCAACAAAAGTTGGTACTAAAATTTATATATACAATTAATCAGTACTGATTTATTCTCAAATATAAGTAATCATTGATTTAAAATGTTAGAAGAAAACTTAAGAATAAATGAACCTGGTTTAAATGTTTTGCCACCTGGGGTTGAAAGATATGTAATTAATGGTGGTGGAATTACAGGAATTCAGATTTTTCCAGATGATGAAATTGAAATTATTAATAATGAAGGAAATCAAATTTGTGAAATAGTTGTTTTTAATTCTGATGGAAATTCAGATCCATCGATTTTAAATTTAAAATCTTCTAAATCAGATAATGATATAATTAAAATTTTAAATAGAAATGAAGAAAGTTCAAAAATTGCATTGCGTCAATTAGAAAAAAGAAATCTTAAAATTTTAAAGTCTAAATCTTCAATCCTTTTTGATAAAGACACTCCACCAGGAGAAAAAATTAAAATAAGTTCAAAAGATAAATGTTATTGTATTTTTGCTGCCCCTGGCAATGATATGTTAGTTCATGAACAAAATCCTCCTACTGAACTAACTTTATTTATTAAAAGAAATAATATTGTTGACTATAAAGAACATAGAATAATTCCAGATCCAATTTTTGATCCTCTAGACGAAAAAAATATTGCAAAACAATCAGCGATTTCTTTTGAAGTTAAAGAAGGAGATTATATTCAAATAATTTGTCCAACTGGTAGACAATGTTCAGATTTTGTTGCTTTCGATACAGCTAAATTAGGTAAAGGTGTAGAGAAAGGTTTAGATTGGCAAACAACCAGGACCTTTATGGGTAATACTTTTCCAGGACCGGGATTGTATTCAAAATTTTATGATACAGATCATGAACCTTTAGTAGAGGTAATAAGAGATACTGTTGGTAGACATGACACTTTTAATCTTGCTTGTACATCAAAGTATTACGAAGACGCTGGTTATTTTGGGCATCCCAATTGTTCAGATAACTTAAGTGGTGCTATGGAAAATTTTGGGGTTAATAGACAAAAAGGATGGCACGCTATAAATTTATTTTTTAACACTTCAGCAGGAGGTTTAAATACTGTACTTTCTGATGAGTCATTTGCTAGACCTGGAGATTATGTAATATTAAGAGCTTTAAAAGATTTAACCTGTGGAACATCAGCCTGTCCAAGTGATATAGATCCATGTAATTCATGGAACCCTACAGATATTTTTGTTAGAACTTATGAAAAAAAAAGAGAATTTACAAAATCTTTTGCATTTAGAATGAAACCAGACTCAGAATTAAAACTAACAAAAAATACAGGATTTCATGAAAGAACTTCTAAATTAACAAGAAACTTTGTTGATGCTAGAGGATATTGGTTGCCCAATGATTACACTAAACACGGAGTAATAAATGAATATACAGCGTGTAGAGAAAAAGCAGTTTTAATTGATTTATCTTCTTTAAGAAAATTTGAAATATTAGGTCCAGATGCAGAAGAATTGATGGACTATACTTTAACTAGAAATGTTAAAAAATTGTCAGTTGGACAAATTGTTTATTCTTCGATGTGTTATGAAAATGGTTCTATGTTTGATGATGGAACATTGTTAAAAATGAGTGATCATGGATTTAGATGGGTATGTGGTGATGAGTACGCTGGTGAATGGTTAAAAGAACAGGCAAAAAAGAAAAAATTTAATGTTTTAATTAAAAACTCTACTGATCAAATAAATAATATTTCTCTACAAGGACCAAATAGTAAAAAAATTTTAGAAAAGTTTATTTTTACTCCACCAACACAACCTTCTATTTCAGAATTACAATGGTTTAGGTTTACAATCTGCAGAGTAAAAGAACTTAGCGGAATTCCATTAATGGTTTCTAGAACAGGATATACAGGTGAATTAGGATATGAAATATGGTGTCACCCTTCTGATGCACCAGCGGTTTGGGATGTGCTTATGGAAGCTGGAAAAGATGAAGGATTAATACCTGCTGGTTTTGGAGCATTAGATTTATTAAGAATTGAAGCTGGACTAATATTATTTGGTAATGAATTTGACGGCCAAGTTGACCCTTTTGAAGCAGGTGTTGGATTTACGGTTCCTTTAAAAACAAAAACAGCAGATTTCATCGGTAAAGATGCATTAATAAAGAGAAAAGAAAATCCACAAAAGAAATTAGTTGGATTAGAACTTGTAGGCAAAGAAAAAGCTAATCATGGCGATTGCGTTCATATTGGAAGATCCCAAGTTGGGGTAGTCACAAGTGGATGTTTGTCTCCTACTTTGAATAAAAATATTGCTTTGTGTAGAATTGATGTGGGTCATTCAGAAATAGGTATGAGTGTTGAAGTTGGTAAAATTGATGGACATCAAAAAAGAATACCTGCCAAAGTTGTTGGTTTTCCACATTACGATCCTCAAAAAACTCGTGTAAAATCATAATGTCAAAATCATCAAAGGATTTACTTGAATTTTGGGAAGATCAAATGAAACTATCCCATACATCCAGTAATTACTTTTTCAGAAAATCTCCTTCACATTATCATATGATGTTGATTGTGATGAATTCTTATAAGTTAAATGAAAACTTATCTGTCGAAGAACTTAAGACTAGACTCTTTAAAACCTCAAGACCTAAATCTGCACTTATGATCAAGGAAGCTTGTGATAAAGAATTTTTTTACCTCGAGAAAACCGGAAATGACCATAGAAAAAAGTACGTCTTACCCACACAAAATTTTGTTAATGAATTTAACGAATATTTAAAAACTCTCAAAAATTTGAGTTTTTAAATTAAAATTCTCACTAATATTTAGAATTTATATAAATTATATATAAAAATTATTATATTCTTTCCCTTGCTAAAAAATTAAAATTCGTTCATGTCGTTACCGACAAAAGCAAAAGTTGTCATAATTGGTGGAGGGATCCACGGGCTAAGTACTGCTTGGAAACTTTCCGAAAAATATAAAAATCCAAACGATGTAGTTGTCCTAGAAAAAAAAGATACTGCTGCAGGTGCAAGTGGAATTGCATGTGGAGTTGTTAGAAATAATTATTTTCAACCAGCAATGAGAGAGTTAATGGCTCATTCAGTTAGTGTTTGGGAGAGTGATCCAGAGGCATTTAAATATAATGCTGTTGGCTATATGCAAATTTCTCCAGAAGTAATGCATAAAGATGTTGCAAGTATTTACGAACAACAAAAAGCTATTGGATATGAATCTGAATTTATAGAAGGTGAAAAAGATTGCATGAAATATATGCAAGGAATTTTTAGTGATTGGCAAGCAAAAGGAATTACATCAGTCTTACATGAAAAGAAAGGTGGATACGCATTTAATAAAGATTCAATTAAAGCATTAGAGAAAAAAGCAAATTCAAACGGTGTAAACGTTCATAAAGGAGTAAAGGTTACAGGTTTTAAAAGAGGAAGTAACAGCAATGCAATTACCGGTGTAGTCACAGACAAAGGAACAATTGATTGTGATCAGGTAGTTATTGGAGCTGGACCATGGGTAAGAGATTTTTGGAATATGTTGGAGTTACCAAAAACAACAAACATAAAAGATGCTAAAAATGGAAAAATGCATGAAGTTGAAATGTGGAAGTACTGGTTTTTACAAGAAGGTGTATTAGGTGTAGATGCAGATTATCTAAAAACTAATGAAGGTAAACCACCTCCAGTAATTCATGTTGATACAGATGCTCCACTTTATTCTGATAAAGATGGTAAAATAATTACAGAAGACTTATGGGGAATTTATTATAAACCTGATATTGAAGGTTTGGGAGTTCAAGGTGGAACATCACCTTACATTGTTCAAAAACATTTTGATGAAGTTAATGTTGATCCATATGGAATAGACTCTCCAGAATATCAAACTACCGATAAATTTTCTGACATGTGGACTTCAGCACTAGCACATATTCAAAAACGTTTTGTTGGTAAATCCCATTTGTATAGAAAGGGACCATCAGGAGGATTGGGTTGTTTAACTCCAGATTCATTCCCGATATTCGATAGATTTTTTGAAAATGTTTATATGATTGCAGATGCAAATCATGGTTATAAAATGATAGGTGTTGGACACCTTGTTGCACAAGAAATTTTAGGTCAAGAAAGTGAATTACTAAAACCGTTCAGGTTCGATAGATATGAAAAAGGCAAACTTCATCCGACATCGAACAGTCCGTTTCCTTGGAGCTAATTTATCTAAGTAGACAAACGTTTTTTTTTCAGTTACCTTTTGATCTGAAAATTCAAAGGGGGAAGAATGACGGATCTTGAAAAACACGTAAACCAACCAGGTAGAGCTAAACTCGTCAAAAAAGTTAGAGAAAAAATAAACGAATTAGGAATTACTTATATCTATTATCAATTTATTTCAGTAACTGGAAGAGTTGTTGGAAAAGGAATACCAGCAGATCACTGGGAAAGAACTGCAGAAAAAGGTTTTCAATTAGTTTATGGAGCAACTGCAAACTTATTTTTAGATCGTCATAATAATTATATTGGTTACGGTCCAGAAGCTATGGAATTGGTAGGAATACCTGATCCAGAAACTTTTGTTCAATTACCTTGGGATAAAAGAGTTGGAAGAGTTTTTGTTACGTGTTTTAGAAACAGAGAAGAAAGAAAAAATCCAGGTGGTCATTTAACAAGTGACTGCAGAGGCAATCTTAGAATTTTCATGAATGAGTTCAAAAAGAAACATGGATTAGAATTAAGAGTTGGAACAGAGCCTGAAATGATGTGGTTAACAAAAAATCCTGACGGAACTCCAACTGGACAAGGTTTCTCAAAACCTTTCTGTTATCATATTGATCAATTTGAATCATTAAGACCTGTGTTTATGAAGGTTATTGAATACGCAAAAGCGATGGGTCTTGATATGATCCAAGGTGACCATGAAGATGCACCTGGCCAATTAGAACTTAACTGGACATTTGATAATGTTTTAAGAAATGCTGATAGATTATCTACGTATAGACAAATTTGTGCTCAAGTAGCAAGAGAACACAATCTTATTGCTTGCTTTATGACTAAACCATTTATGGGAGTTTCAGCAAGTGGATGTCACACAAACATGTCTTTATGGAAAGGTGGAAAAGTATCAGTAAACAAATTAGGTAACAAAAAACTTCCAGGAGTAGAGGAAGTATTTAGCTATGTATCCGGTGGAACTAATACTTTTATGCCTGATACTAAAGATATGCAGTTACCTGGAAAAATTGGATTACAATCAATTGCAGGGATAATGAAACACTTGCCAGCTTTAACAGCAATTGGTTCTTCGACAGTGAACTCATATAGAAGATTATGGGATCAAGGTTTTTGGGCACCAGTATATGCTGACTGGGGTTATCAAAATAGAACTTGTGGTCTAAGAGTATCTGCTCCGGGTAGATTTGAGTACAGATCAGTTGACTCTATGCATAACCCATATTTATTAGGTGCAGCATTACTTAAAGCTTGTGATGAGGGAATATCTAAAAAAATGAAACCAGCTAAACCAGAGTCTAGAAATATATACGAAGCTCAAAAAGCTGGTAAAGATGTTAAAAAACTTCCACTAAGTTTAGGTGAGGCTTTAGATAGATTGGCGGAAGATGAAGTAATAAAATCATCAATGCCAGATGAAATGTATAAAGTATTTAATTGGTACAAACGAGATGAGTGGGAAAAATTCCTTGGTGCAACAACACAATGGGATCTTGATACTTATTTAGATTGTCTACCGTAGTAGGATAGAATATGTGCGGGATTGCAGGATTAATTCATAGAGGAAATACTTCAAACGTTGGTTTTGAACTTCAAGGCATGCTTCAAGCATTAAAGCATAGAGGAGAAGATTCAACTGGATACGCTCTTTACGGAAAAACTGACGGTCAAAATTTTATCATGAGATTTAAAGTTGGAGAAAATGTCGGTGAAGGCAGCACTTCAGTCATGGAAGATGTCTCAGTATATGATGAAAGAAAAAAAATAGTTGATGGATATTTATCTGATTTGGGAGCAAAGATAATTAAAGAGGAAAGAATACTTCCTTATTCATTAAGATATGAAATTGAGTACGATAAAGATCTTATGGAGTTCTCGCAAAAAATAGAAAGCGTGCCTGGTGTTGAAATTCTATCAATGGGCAAATCTTTAGAGGTAATTAAAGATTTAGGAAATGCTGAGGCAGTATGCAAGAGATATAACCTTGATAAATTAGTTGGTACTCATGCTATTGGACATGCAAGGATGGCGACAGAGTCAGGCGTTGATATTAAGTCTGCCCATCCATTCTGGGGATATCCTTTCAGTGATGTATCTGTTGTTCACAACGGTCAATTAACTAATTATTGGAATAATAGAAGAGTATTAGAGAATAAGGGAATGAGATTTATGTCAGAGTGTGACTCTGAATTAATTGCAGTTTATTTGGCTGAAAAAATGAGAAATGGAGCGACACTAGAAGAGGGAATGAAAGAGTCTTTAACTGGTTTGGATGGCGTTTTCACTTACTTCGTTGCTACCAAAGACTCTTTGGGGATGGCTAAAGATACTATGGCTGCTAAACCATTGGTATTATATGAGTCTGATGATCTTGTAGCTATGGGTTCCGAAGAAATAGCAATTAGATCAGTACTACCACAAGAAATAGAAACATATGATCCTTTTGATGGGGAGGTTAAAGTATGGCAAATTTAAAAACCTCAGAAAAAAAAACTAAAGCTCAGTCAATGGGACTTCATTCAGAGGTCTTAACTGGAAAAACGCAACAAAAATTTTTTAATCCAGATGAGGCCGAAAATTTTTATTATTTCGGAACATATGATGTCGATTTCAACAAAAGAACAGAAATCGATGTAAAAAATATGGAATGCAGGGAAGCCAATAAAAAAATTGATGAATTAATGAAAGATGGATATGGAACAATAGTTATAAAAAATCCTCAAGGAAAACACAGTTTAGGTGTAGGAATTTTAAATAAATTAAATTTAATATTTGAAGGAAGTTTAGGTTACTTTGGATGTGGATCAATGGATGGTCCAATAGTTAGAATTAATGGAAGAGTTGGTTGGTCTTGCGCTGAAAATATGATGGCTGGTAAAGTTGTCATTGAAAAAAATGCGGGGTCTTGCTTTGGGGCAGCTATAAGAGGTGGCGATCTGATATGCAAAGGAAGCGTAGGTGCAAGAACTGGTATTGATCAAAAAGGTGGAACTATTATAATTGGTGGAGATGCTGGTGCTTTTACTGGGTTTATGATGCAAAGAGGCAGAATAATAATCTTGGGTGACGTAGGTATCAATTTAGGTGACTCTATGTATGATGGGACAATTTTTGTAGGTGGAAAAATTGGTTCATTTGGTAGTGATGCTGTCGAAGCAGAATTGACTGATTCAGATCAGGACTGGTTAAGAAGAAAATTAAAGGTTGCGGAGATCGGAGAAAATTTCGATGTTTCTAAAATGACCAAAGTTGTTGCAGGAAAAAAACTTTGGAATTACGATGCTCTTGAACCTACAGAGAAAAAAGGAGCAATTTAAATGGCAAAGAAAAAAAACGGTAATGGAAAGTCAAACGGTCATTCCAATGGAAATGGAGTAGCGTCTAGAAATAAAAGTTTGCTAGGCCACAATGCAATCTTCACTCCTGAAGTAATGGATGATATCCATATTAAATCAGAATTAGGTAGATACAGAATGCGTGGTATGGCTTTGATGAAGAAAATACCAACTTTTGATGATCTAGTTTTCTTGCCAGGTACTTTAACGAGATTTGTAATTGAAGGTTATAGAGAAAAATGTGAAACTAAAACTATCATTGGTCCAAGATGCGAAAATCCAATTGAACTTGATATACCAGTTTATATTACTGGAATGAGTTTTGGAGCATTATCTTATGAGGCTAAAACAGCATTAGCGAGAGGTGCTACTATGGCTGGTAGTGCAACATGTTCTGGTGAAGGTGGTATGATACCAGATGAAAGAAGATATTCAGAAAAATGGTTTTATCAGTGCATACAATCAAGATACGGTTTTAATCCACATCACGCACAACTAGCTGATGGAATTGAAGTATTTATTGGACAAGGACAAAAAGTTGGAATGGGAGGTCATTTAATGGGTCAAAAAGTTACTGACCAAGTTGCAGAAATGAGATCACTGCCTGCAGGTATTGATCAAAGATCTCCAGCAAGACACCCAGATTGGTTGGGTCCAGATGATTTAGCTTTAAAAGTTCAAGAGCTTAGAGAATTAACAAAAAACAAAGTGCCAATTCAGTTAAAGTTGGGTGCAGCTAAAGTATATGATGATGTAAGGATGGCAGCAAAATGTGATCCAGATTCAATTTATCTTGATGGAATGGAAGGTTCTACAGGTGCTGGACCACACATTGCAGCTGCTAACACAGGAATTCCAGGAATAGCAGGAATTAGAGAAGCTAGAAGAGCATTAGATGATGTTGGCAAAACTGGAAAAGTAACTTTAATTTATGCAGGTGGTGTTAGAGACGGAGCAGATATGGCTAAAGCTTTAGCACTTGGTGCAGACGCAATTGCAATCGGAACAGGCGCAATGGTGGCTTTAAATTGCAATAAAGAAATACCAGAATCTAACTTTGAAAAGGAAATGGGTGTTCCCGCAGGTCATTGCTATCACTGTCACACGGGTAGATGTCCGGTAGGAGTTGCTACTCAAGATCCTAAATTAAGAAAAAGATTAAATCCTGATGATGCAGCATTAAGAGTATATAATTACTTGCATGCGATGACATTGGAGGCTCAATTGTTAGCTAGAGCATGTGGAAAAACAAATATTCACTCGCTAGAACCAGAAGATATGGCTGCATTAACAATGGAGGCTTCTGCTTTAGCTAAAGTACCTCTTGCAGGAACAAATCATACAGTAGGAGTTAAAGATTTCCATAAAATCTAATAGCAGATATGCCAAAGAAAAAAAGTAAGAAAAAAGTCAAATCAAAAGAGATCAAAGGTCAATTAGGAAAGAAAAAAGAAACTGCTAGAGAAAAAATGATTGGCCAAACAATTGGCTACCGATATGACGTTAATCTTTTACCTGACTATAGTCGACTAACTCCATTTTTAAAAAAATATATAGAAGCTATGGGTTGGGATGATCTTAATTGGTTAGAAGATGTTCATATGGGTTATGAGGAAAATAGGCCAGCTGTTTTTGATAGAAATGCTAATGGTTGGGTAACGATACCAAGTAAAATAAAATTACCTAATAATCAGCAGGATAGAGATATGATAGCTAGAGAATTATTGGTAAAGTTTCAAATGTCGCCGAATCATCCTCTGGTTGACCTTAAAAAAGCATATTTAAAATTCTAATTTTCAATTTCAAGTTGATAAAATAATTATTAACTTCTACTTTTTATATATAAAATAAAATTGTCAGCGTAAAAAAAATTTCATAGAGTCTATTAACTATTAATAGGAGAGAGAAATATGACTGATCAATTAGGTGCTCTCACAACCTTATTTACAGAATTTTACTATTGGGTAACAGTGGTTCTTATGTTTTTGATCCACGTGGGTTTCTGTATGTATGAAGTTGGGGCATCTCGTTACAAACATCACCAACACACTCTTATGAAAAATACAATGCTGATACCACTGGTAACAGTCACATGGTTTTTCTTTGGTTGGTGGATATACTGGGCATTTCCAACAGGACCTGGATTAGCTCCTTCAATTATGACCGAAAGTACCGGTCTAGTTCTTGGAGGTGGATTTGGTGGAAATGATCTTGCTAATCCTACAAATGCATTGATGGCCGTAAATCTTAATGATCATATAATGGGTGTCTTCTGGGCAGCCTTTTTATTATTTTCATGGACTGCAGCTTCAATTGTATCTGGAGCGGTTATTGAAAGGATAACTACTTTTGCATTTGGAATACTTGCAATTGCAATTGGATCTGTTTTCTGGACAATAGATGCTTCATGGGGATGGCATTTTGATGGATGGATGTTAAAAATATTAGGATATCACGATGCTTATGCTTCTGGAGTAATTCACGCAATTGCCGGGGGTTTTGCTTTAGGTGTTCTAATTGTTTTAGGACCAAGAATTGGAAAATTTTCATCTAGCGGAGAACCAAGAAACATTGGACCAAGAAATCCTTGGTTAGTGACTGTTGGATTATTTTTAATCTATACTGGTTTTTGGGGTTTTTACGCAGCATGTAATGTGCCAATATATGATCTTGGACCAGAGTATGGTATGGAAGGTGTAACTTTCTTTACTGCAACTAACATCTACCTAACGCCTACAACTCTCAGCGGAATAACGATGAACTTTTTAATGTCGTTGTCTGGAGGTTTGTTGGCTGGATATGTAATATCTAAGGGAGATCCTTTCTGGACTTATTCATCAGGACTTGCGGGTATAATATGTGCATCTGCAGGTAATGATTTATATCATCCAATACAATCAATGATAATCGGTATGATCGGAGTGGTTATAGCTTACAAAATGCATTACTGGGTCGAGAAAAAATATAAAATCGACGATGCAGTTGGAGCAGTAGCTGTTCATGGTTACGCTGGATTTGTTGGTCTTGTAATATGTGGTTTTGTTTTAAATGGTTATCCTTCATCTGGATACAGTGTTGGAGCTATGTGGGACGGAACTAATTATGCAGCAATTAATCCACTAGGAATGTTTATCGGTGCAATAATAATGTTTTTTGTACTAGGTATGCTTCCTGGATATATAATTGCAAAAGTTCTTAATGGAATGGGTAAATTAAGAATACCTAGAGAAGTAGAACTTGCAGGACTTGACTATACAATAATGGAGGAGGCTAAAGAAGACGAAAAAGCTGTAGCCTCGGCCAGTAGATAAAGGAGGTATGTAAATGGCAACAGTAACAAATTGGATAGATCATTTAAGTGCCTCTGAGGTACAAGGATCTGTCTATCCAGGAGTTGGTTCAGAAGGAGTGCTTGTAATAATAGCAATTCTTATTTGGGTTGGTTGGCATGTAATTTCATCTAAACAAGAAGATGGGAAGATGAATGAGATTGTCAGAAAAAGACCTAGTTCTAACGACTGGAAGAGTAATATAACAGACGGTTAAAACTTTGAAGAGGGCACATGAAATATTGTGCCCTCTTTTTTCGAATGGAAAATTCAGAAAATAAAAATCAAGAGGAAAATAAAACTCCAAGTAAAATGGCAAGACTTGCTTGGCCAAAAGCTAAGTATGGTGTCTATGCCGCAATCATCATTATTGTATTAGTAAATCTCCTTTACTATAAAGATTTTTTGTTATCTTTAATTTAATTAATTTTTATGTGTGGAATTGTTGGAATATACCTAAAATCAAAAAAGTTTGAAAAAGATTTAGGTAAGATGTTATCTGGAATGTTGATAAATATGGAGTCCAGAGGACCTGATAGCGCTGGTTTTGCTATTTATAAGAAAGAAAAAAAAGAGGAATTTAAATATTCAATATGTATTAACAATTTAGCTTTCGAAAAATTTAAAAAAGGTATCACAGGAAAAATTAAATTTACTACAATATTAAAAAATTCAGACCACGTAATTTTAAGCTCCAAAGAAAAACCAAAAAAAGTTTTGGATATCTTAAATGAATTTAAAGGAGTTTCCTTGGTTGGTTATGGTAAATCTATTGAAATATTTAAGCAAATTGGAAATCCTAAAGATGTAGTAAAAAAGTTTAATTTAGAAAACTTTAGTGGAACACATGGAATAGGTCATACTAGAATGGCTACTGAAAGTGCTATAACAACCGATGGATCTCATCCCTACTCTACAGGCTCTGATGAATGCCTGGTCCATAATGGATCTTTATCAAATCACAATAACCTAAGGAGAAATTTAACTAAAAAAGGGATAAATTTTAAATCTGATAACGATACTGAGGTTGCAGCAGGATATATTTCAAATCATTTATCAAGTAAAAAAAATTTAAAAGAGACTCTTATGAGTGGCTTAGGTGACTTAGATGGATTTTACACTTTTATAACAGGCACAAGAAAAGGATTTGCTATAGTTAGAGACGAAATTGCATGCAAACCTGCTGTTGTTGCTGAAACTAAAGATTATGTTGCAATCGCATCTGAATTTCAAGCTATGGCACATTTGCCTGGTGTTAACATGGCTAAAATTTTTGAGCCTGAACCTGGTGTTGTATATTCTTGGGGCAATTAATGAAATTAGATTTGAGAAAATTAAAACTTAGAAAAGTAAATGAGACATTACAATCTATAGATCAAAAAAGGAATAATAAGAGTTATACAATTTTAAATCCAGAGGGAAATCATGCTATCTGTGCAGGGTTAACAGATGACATAGATGTAACAATAAAAGGTCATGTCGGATATTATTGCGGTGGAATGAACCAAAACGCAAATATCACAGTTGAAGGAAATGTTGGAACGGGTGTAGCTGAAAACATGATGTCTGGAAAAATTCATGTAAAAGGAAATGCCTCTCAGTCTGCTGGAGCTACAGCACATGGAGGATTTTTAGTAATTGATGGAGATGCAAGTTCTAGATGTGGAATTTCAATGAAAGGAATTGATATTGTTGTCAAAGGTTCTGTAGGTCACATGTCCGCTTTTATGGCACAGTCTGGTAATTTAGTAGTTTGTGGTGACGCGGGTGAGGCATTAGGTGATAGTTTATATGAAACAGATATCTATATTAAAGGTAGGGTCAAGTCTTTAGGAGCTGATTGCATAGAAAAAAAAATGGATAATAAACATTTAAAAAAATTAGACAAACTTTTAAAAAAAGCGAAGTTAGATAAATTAAAATCTAAAGATTTTAAAAGATATGGTTCAGCGAGAAAACTTTATAATTTTAAAATAGACAATGTATCAAATTATTAAATATGAAAAAAAATAATAAAACATTTCCAAGACAATCTTGGACTTTCGATGAGTATACAAATTCTGAAATAAGAAGAGCAGCTGAAACAGGAATTTATGATATAAGAGGAGGTGGATCTAAAAGAAGACTTCCTCATTTTGATGATCTTTTATTTTTAGGTGCGTCAATGTCCAGATATCCTTTGGAGGGCTATCGAGAAAAATGCACGACTAATGTAACCTTGGGAACGAGGTATGCAAAAAAACCTTTAGAACTTGATATACCAATAACAATTGCGGGAATGAGTTTTGGCGCATTATCTGGATCTGCTAAAGAAGCATTGGGTAGAGGAGCTAGTATTGCAGGCACATCAACAACAACAGGTGATGGAGGTATGACACCTGAAGAAAGAGGACAATCAAAAAATTTAGTTTACCAACTTTTACCTTCTAGATATGGAATGAATCCTAATGATTTAAGAAAAGCAGATGCAATAGAAGTTGTTATTGGACAAGGTGCAAAGCCTGGTGGAGGTGGAATGCTTCTAGGTCAAAAAATTAGTGATCGTGTTGCAGAAATGAGAACTTTACCAAAAGGAGTTGATCAACGTTCTGCATGTAGACATCCAGACTGGACTGGACCTGATGATTTGAAGATCAAAATATTGGAATTAAGAGAAATTACTAAATGGAAAGTCCCAATATTTGTGAAAATTGCAGGAGCTAGACCTTATTATGATACAGCATTAGCAATTAAAGCTGGCGCTGATGTAGTTGTTTTAGATGGTATGCAAGGAGGAACTGCAGCGACACAAGAAGTGTTTATTGAAAATGTAGGTCAACCAACATTGGGATGTATAAGACCAGCCGTTGATGCTCTACAAGATCTAGATATGCATAGAAAAGTTCAATTAATTATTTCTGGTGGGATCAGAAATGGAGCAGATGTAGCTAAAGCTTTGGCCCTTGGAGCTGATGCAGTTT
Organism: uncultured Pelagibacteraceae bacterium; assembly: GCA_902588975.1. Classification (GTDB taxonomy): domain Bacteria; phylum Pseudomonadota; class Alphaproteobacteria; order Pelagibacterales; family Pelagibacteraceae; genus Pelagibacter. Next base: position 51,386 of record CACIRJ010000003.1, read on the forward strand.
CAATAGGTAGTGCAGCAATGATTGCTATCGGAGATAATGATCCTAAATGGGAAAAAGATTACAATAAACTTGGAACTACTGCTGGCGCATACGATGATTGGCATGAAGGAAATGATCCTGCAGGTATTTCAACCCAAGATCCAAAATTAATGAAAAGATTAGATCCAATAAAAGCTGGAAAAAAACTTTCAAACTATTTAAAGGTAATGACATTAGAAGCTCAAACACTTGCAAGAGCATGTGGTAAAAACAGCTTACATAATTTAGAACCAGAAGATATGTGCGCTTTAACGGTTGAAGCTGCAGCCATGGCTAGAGTTCCTTTAGCTGGTACTTCTTGGATACCAGGTATAAATAATAAATAAATATTGATAGTAAGTAATTTAATTAATACTATATCTAATGCCTAAAAATTTATCTCAGATAGCTAGATCTAAAAAAATTAAATATTTTCTAATCAGTTTTGTTGATTTGTTTGGAGTATTGAGATCAAAATTAGTGCCAGCACAGGCAATTGCTGAAATGCAAAAAAATGGAGCTGGTTTTGCAGGATTTGCAACATGGCTAGACATGTCACCAGCAGATAGTGATATGTTTGCAATACCAGATCCAAATAGTTTAATTCAATTACCATGGAACAAAGAGATTGGATGGTTAGCTTCAGATTTATATATGGATGGTGGACCTGTAGATGCGTCTCCAAGAGTAATGTTAAAAAATCAGATAAAAAAATTGAGTGAAAAAAAACTTCAAATGAAGTCTGGTGTTGAGTGTGAATATTTTTTAATTTCTGAGGATGGATCGTCTATTGCAGATCCTAGAGATATCCAATCAAAACCTTGTTATGATCAATCAGCTTTGATGAGAAGATATGATTTAATTAAAGAGATATGTGACAGTATGATTGAGTTAGGATGGAAACCATATCAAAATGACCATGAAGATGCTAATGGTCAATTTGAAATGAATTGGGATTACTCTGACAGTTTAATAACTGCAGATAGGCATGTTTTTTTCAAATTCATGGTAAAAAATTTAGCTGAAAAACACGGTCTGAGAGCTACATTTATGCCAAAACCATTCAATAATTTAACTGGTAATGGTTGCCATGCGCATGTTTCTGTTTGGGGTAAAGGAAAAAATCAATTTTTAGATAAAAAGGATAGATTGGGTTTAAGCAAAATGGCTTACAATTTTCTAGGCGGGGTGATAAAGAATGCTCAACCTTTATCAGCTTTTTTTAATCCGACTATTAACAGTTACAGAAGAATAAATGCTCCACCAACAAAATCAGGAGCTACTTGGTCTCCAAGCAGCATATCTTATACAGGAAATAACAGAACACATATGATTAGAATTCCTGACCCAGGAAGATTTGAACTTAGATTAATGGATGGATCAGCTAACCCATATTTATTACAAGCTGGAGTTCTTGCGGCTGGTTTGGAAGGTATAAATAAAAAAATAAATCCAGGTAAACCTTTATTCTGTAATATGTATACAGATTATAAAAAATACCCAAACTTGCCTAAACTTCCTAATAACGTTTCTGAGGCATTAAATATGTTAAGTGGTAGCAAAGTCCTTAATAAAGCATTTGGAAAAAAAGTTATTGATAGTTATTTAAAATTAAAAAGTAACGAAATAGATAATTTCAATAAACAAGAAGTCTTTGATAAGAAAAAATCAGTTACTAAATGGGAAAAAGATAACACTTTAGATTGTTAGAAATGAATTTAAATAATATTTCTAAATGGAAATATTCTAATTTTCTAATTAATAAATCTTATAACTTTGATCGTAAAAGAATTCTAAAACTTATACCTTCTAACTTGCTATTGAGTTCAAATAAAACTATATCGAACTGGAAAAATTACAAGAAAACACCTCTATTAAAATTAGAGAAACTAAACCGGAATTTAAAACTTAATAATATTTTTTACAAAGATGAGTCGAAAAGATTTCATTTAAAATCATTTAAAGCTTTAGGTGGGGCATATGCTGTAGAAAAAATATCTAAAGGGAAAAAAAATATTATAATATCATCTGCAACAGCTGGAAATCATGGTAGATCAGTTGCGTGGGGTGCTCAAAGATTAGGTTTACAATGTAAAATTTTTGTTAGTCAATATGTAAGTGAAGCTAGAATAAAAGAAATTGAAAAATTTGGAGCTGATGTAATTAGAGTTAGGGGTAACTACGAAAATTCATTAAATGAATGTAAAAAATTATCAAAAAAGAATAATTGGATTATTGTTCAAGATGTATCTACTAAGAATTATAGTCATGTCCCCTTGTTAACTATGGCTGGATATTCAATTATGATTAAAGAAATTTCAAAACAAACTGCGCATTATATTACACATATATTCCTTCAAGCAGGCGTTGGTGGAATGGCAGCAGGTGTAGTAGCAGGAGTTGCAAAATATTTTAAGAGAATTCCTAAAATAATAATAGTTGAACCGGATGGAGCTGATTGCGTACTGCAAAGCATAAAAAGTAAAAAATTAAAAAAAATTAAAATAAAAAAAGAAAGTATAATGGGCGGAATGTCATGTAATGAAATGTCTTTAATACCTTGGCATGTATTAAAGAAAGCTAGTGATTGTTGTGTTACTGTAAATGACTCAAAAGTTCCTAAAACTGTTGCAATGCTTAAAGACAAGAAACTGAGCAAAAGATCAATAATAGGTGGTGAATGTGCTACACCAGGAATTATCAGTCTTATTAGTCTCTGTAATAATCCTAAAACAAAGAAATTAATAAATCTTAACGAAAAATCTAATGTTTTAGTTATTGGATGCGAAGGTAATGCAGATGTAAAACTTTACAAACAATTGCTATCTAAAGGCAGAAAGTAAATTATATGTCAAAAAAAGCTGTTGTTTGGATAAGAGACGATTTTAGAATAAAAAATAATTCTGCATTATCTTATGCAACAAATAATTACGATACTGTCACAGCATTATATATTTATAATAAGGAAAACTTTGATGATGTTAGAGAGGCACAAAAATGGTGGGTAAGTAAATCATTAATAAATTTTAAAGATGAATTAATTAAATACAACATTGAATTAGAATTAGTATTTTCTGATGAGATAACTTTTTTTAGTAAAATCAAAGATAAACAAGAAATTTCTGTATTTTGGAATAAAATATATGAGCCATCTCAATTAAAGTTAGATAATGATCTCATTAAAATTTTCGAAAAAAATAAAATACTCTCAAAATGCTTTAAAGGAAATGTTCTTAATGAATATAATAATGTTACAAAAGATGATGGAAGCCCTTATAAAGTTTATAGTCCATTTTGGAGAGTTGCAGAGCAAATTTACTTAGATAGTATCCCAAATAAATCATTAAATGTAAAAAAAGTTAAGAGCAAAATAAAATTATTCAAAAATAGTAATGTTCCAGATCAAATTTTACCAAAGAAAAATTGGTATAAAAAATTTGAAAAATATTGGGATCCAACAGAAAAACAATCCGAAAAATATTTAAACGATTTTGTCGAAAGTAGAATGTTGAAATATGGTGTTGATAGAGATTATCCAGCTATAAATGGTTCGTCAAAACTTTCACCATTTATAAGAAATGGACAAATACACGTAAGTAATATTTGGGACAAATGTTATAAATATAAATCAAAAAATGTTAGTGTTAAAAAATATCTTAATGAATTAGGATGGAGAGAATTTTCTCATAGTTTGATTAATTACTTCCCTCAAATGCTAAAAGGTAATTTAAGAAAAGAATTTGATAAATTTCCATGGGATAAAAATGCAAAAAATTTGAAAGCTTGGAAAAAAGGTATGACTGGATACCCAATTGTTGATGCCGGGATGAGACAACTTTATGAAACAGGTTGGATGCATAATAGAATTAGAATGGTAGTTGGTTCTTTTCTTGTAAAACATTTAAGAATTAATTGGAAAGAGGGTGAAAAACATTTTAGAAATTGTTTGCTAGATTTTAATGAAGCAAACAATGTTGCACAATGGCAATGGGTTGCTGGTTGTGGTGCAGATGCAGCACCTTATTTTAGAATTTTTAATCCTATATTGCAGGGTGAAAAATTTGATAAACAAGGTTTGTATGTAAAAAAATGGGTACCTGAATTAGAGAGAGTTCCAAGTAAATTTATTCATAAACCATGGGAAATGGAAATAAAATATCAAGATGCTATAAAAACTAAAATTGGTTCTGATTACCCTTCTCCAATAGTTGTACATGAAGAAGCCAGAAATGCAGCTCTCAAAGCATTTCAAACTTTAAAAAATTAATCTCCAATAAAATGATGAATAATCAGCCTTTTTGTAGAAGCTAACCTATGTTCAAAAAGGTAAATTCCTTGCCAAGTTCCTAACAAAAGTTGTTTATTTTTTATACTGAGGGATATTTGATTGTTAGTTAAAGCTGACTTTATATGAGCTGGCATATCGTCCTTACCTTCTATTGTATGAATATATAATTTATTATCCATTGGAGCAATTTTATCAAAATAATTTATTAAATCTGATTGAACATCAGGATCAGCATTTTCTTGAACAATTAAAGATGCACTAGTGTGCTGTATGCTTAAATTTAAAATACCATTATTAAAATTATTTTTATTTATCCAGTCTATCGTTTGATCGGTAAATTCATATAATTTTTGACCATTTGTTTTAAGTTCAAGATTAAAAAATTCTTGTCTCATAAATTCTTTTTAGATGTTAGTTCATATAATCGGCTAATGGTTCGCTTAAATGGTTTTTCCAATAACCTTGATGATGTGAGTTTATCAATATTTTGTTCTGCACTAATGGCCATAGGTATATTTTGATCATACACGATATCTAAAAAAGTAATAAATCTTTGTTGTTGATTTGAATTTAAATCATTAAACGCTGGTACATTTTCCATAACTATAAAAAAACAATTTTTTACTATTTTTATATAATCCTCTGATCCTAAATTTTTATCACATACTTCTTTAAAAGTTAATCGAACAATTCCATCATAAAAATTTTTTAAAATAAATTTTCTTCCTTTAATATTTAAAATCTTTTCTTTTAAAACCTTATCTTTAGTCATCACTCTAAATAATTTGTTTATTTTAAAATTGTTTTCTTGATTTAAAGGTGAGTAATATCTTTGAGTTTTATTATCTTTGGACTTTCTATAATCATCATCTATATTTAATTCATATTCAAATGATTGCTTTTGCATTATTTTTATAAAAGGTTTGAATTGATCTCTTTGCAACCCATCTTTGTACAAATTTTCTATTTTTATATTAGAAGTTACAATAATTTTTAAATCTTCTTTAAATATTTCATCAAATAATTTTCCAAGTATCATTGCATCTACTATATTTGTAACTTGAAACTCGTCAAAATATATTAATTTTGCTTTCGATTTTAATTTTTTAACAAATTTACTTAATTTATTTTCTTCATTTTTATCTTTGGATTGGTGTACAAAATCGTGAAAGCTTAGCATAAACTCATTGAAGTGAAGTTTTAATTTTTTACCTTCAACTAAGTCGAAAAAAAAATCTAATATCATAGTTTTGCCGACACCAACGTCTCCATAAAGATAAAAGCCTTTTCTATAATTTTTTTTTGATAAAATTTTTGAGATAAATGATTTGTAGTTTAATTTATAATATTCTTCTAATGTTTTTATGAGTTTTATCTGATGAGAATTAACATCTAAATTTTTCTTTTTGCAGTAGAGTTTAAACTCTTTAACAAAACTTTTTTGCATTAATTCTTTTTTGAATTAAAATCGATACCGTATTCTGATCTTGGTCCTTTTCTCAATCCAAAAGGTCCTGAGATAAAAATTGTCATTGGCCTTTTTCCTGGCTTAAGGTCTACTCTATGATATGCATTGGCTGATCTAAATCCAATATATCCAGGTTTTCTCCAGAACTTGCCTTTTTTAGTAGTTTCCCAATAACCGCCTCTCAAAATTATTGTAATATAAGGGAATAGATGATTATGAACTCCATCCCCATGATCGTCATCCAACATTTCATGAATTAAAATATTAAATGGAAACCATTTTGGTCTATTCCTAAATAATAAATAATATCTATTCATCCATGGTTTAGCTTCATTAAATTTTGGATGAGATGGACCCCTATCTAAAACTACTTTTTTTCTTCCAATTTTTTCTAAAAATTTTAATAACATTAATTTGATCTTATAATTCCATTATTTTTAATTAAAAAAATATTAGCATTATTAATAAATGGTCTCGATATTTTTTCGTTATTAAATTTAATTACCTTTTCAGTTTCAGAATTAGTTAAATTGATAATCAAAATTCTTCCATTATCGGTAGACAAATAAATTTTATTCTTAGCAATAACAAAACCTACTGGTATAACTTTTTCTCTTTTTTTAAAATTTGAGAAAACATCAGTTATCCTAATTATATTTCCAGTCTCTGTATCAATGACGAATAAATATCCTTCCTCAGAAATATTAAAAATATAATTTTCAGAAATCGTAGGCTTTAAACTGGAATTTACAGTTTGTTTCCATTTTACTATGCCAGTTCTTATGTCAATTGAGAATAACTCATTTTTGTTATTTGAAAAATATATTGTTTCATTATTTAAAATCATTTCTGAATTTTTTAAACTAAATGCATTTAAGAATATTTCGTTGCTCTGAGTAGGTGTTTGCCAAACTAAACTCCCATCATTAATATTTAATGCCGTAAGATCACCTAAATTATTAAGTGAATAAACAATGTCATCTTTAATAATTACAGATAATTTTTTTTGAGATTTAATGAATGTGTTTTCTGTTTTAAAATTCCATAGTTCATTTCCATCTACTATTGAGAAACATCTAATTACATTATCAAAATCAATAGTAACAAATTTATCATTTTTTATAGCAATATTTGAATTAAATGGAGATAAACTGTCCTTCTTCCAGTTTAGTTCCCCATTATCTAAATTTAATGAAAAAATATTTGAAAGAGTATCAGTGGCAATAATTTTATTATCTATATAATTAAAATATAATATCGGATTAAGTTTTCTCTCTTTCTTTGAGTAATGATTTGCTTTCCATAAAGTTTCAAATTTTTCGTTAATTCTTAATATCGTTCCTTTTTTATCAAAATAAATTAGATCATTATTTTCGATAAATAAAATATCTGTATCGATTGAATTAAACTGTTTAATCTTTGAAAATTTAAATGTTTTCTTTTTTTCAAATGTTGGCTCAAAGTTGATATGTCCATTATTATTTGTATTATTATTTATAAAACTATTATCTTTAACTAATTTAGAAAGATTTATTTGTATATTTGGATTTAATTGTTGTTGAATTGGTTTAATTTCTTCAAATAAAATTTTAGAATTAGTTTTTTCTACAGATTTATCACTTTGACCACAACTTGATATTAAAAGTAAAAAGACGAAATATAATACTATCCTACTCACTGAAACTAGATCTTAGCCTTTTTTGAGCTTTGGTTTTTATTTTAGAGTTATTATTTTCAAGATTAACTATTTGCTCAAAAAATTCTTTTGATTTTTGCATTTGATTTTTTGATAAATAATATTCTGCCATAATATAAAGACTATGTGGTTTCCATATACTCTCTGCTTTAATTAAAGGATTAAAAATAGCTAACAATTCATTTTCATCTGAAAAATCTGAATTATATAGGCCTTTTTTAAAGATTGTTAGCTCTTTAAACTTTTTATCCAAACCAATATCATTAATTAAAATATCAAAATAATTGTTAATTTCATCTTTCGAATTTATCAAATCGTTATCTAGCAAAAAATAAAAAGCTAGAGGAGAATATGTTTTGTCTTTAGCATTAATCACCTCTTTAAGATCTGGGATCACATTATATTTATTATCAGCTTCATATCTTATTACAGCTAAGTCGTATTTATCAGCTAATTTTTCTCTTTTGCTAGATTGATATTCTTCAAAAGAAAAGTAGCCAATTAAAGCCAAAATAATTATTACTAATATCGAAACTAAAGAATTTTTATTATTTATGAAAAAGTTTTTAATTTTTTCATTACGTGTTTGGGTATTTATTATTTCAATCTCTTCATCCATTAAATCATGTTCCTAAGTACATATTGTAAAATTCCACCATTTTTGTAATACTCTAATTCGTTCTTAGTATCTATTCTACTTAACATTTTAATTCTCTTGATGTCTCCAGAGACATATTTGATTTCAACATCAACTTCATCTCTAGGATCTATGCCTTTTTCTAAGTCAATAATAGAAAATAGTTCTGAGCCATCTAATTTTAGATTAGTTCTATTTATTCCATCTTTAAACTGTAATGGTAGTATACCCATTCCTATAAGATTTGATCTATGAATTCTCTCAAAACTTTCTGCAAAAACAGCCTTTACACCTAAAAGTTTGGTTCCTTTGGCCGCCCAATCTCTTGAAGAACCAGTTCCATACTCTTTACCACCAATTACAACTAAATCGGTACCTCTTTTTTTATATTCTACAACCGCATCATATACTGGCATTACTTTTTCCTCAGGGTACAACTTTGTAAAACCACCCTCAGTACCAGGTGCCATTTCATTTCTAATTCTTATATTTGCAAAAGTCCCTCTCATCATAACCTCATGATTGCCTCTTCTTGCTCCATAGGAGTTATAATCTTTAGGAAGTATTTGATGTTTCATAAAATATTCTCCAGTCGGACTATCTTTTTGAATTGATCCAGCAGGTGAAATATGATCAGTGGTAATGCTATCACCTAATATTAATAGTGGTCTTGCATCCTTAATTTCTTTAAATCCTTCAGGTTTATCAGGAAGATTATCAAAAAATGGAGGTTTTTTTACGTACGTTGAATTATCTTCCCAATTATAAATATTGGTTTCCTCTGTTTTAATTTTTTGCCATTGTTCTGGTCCTTGAGAAACATTTGAGTATCTTTTTATAAACATTTCTGCATTTAATGAATTTCTCAATGTTTCTTCTATTTCTTTGTTAGATGGCCATATATCTTTTAAAAAAACATCTTTACCATCTTTATCTTTACCTAATGGATCCTTATACAAATCAAATCTCATAGTTCCTGCTATTGCATAAGCAACGACTAACGGCGGAGACGCTAAATAATTTGCTTTTATTAAAGGTGAAATTCTTCCTTCAAAGTTTCTGTTTCCAGATAAAACCGAGACAGCATAAATATTATTATTTTTTATGGAATCTGAGATATTATCGGCTAATGGACCTGAATTACCAATACAAGTTGTACATCCATAACCAACTAAATTAAAACCTAACTTATCTAAATAAATATTTAGCCCAGCTTTTTCTAGATAATCTGTAACTACTTGTGATCCAGGTGCCAAAGATGTTTTTACCCAAGGCTTAGTCATTAAACCTTTTTCAATTGCATTTTTTGCTAGTAAACCTGCTCCAATTAGTACACTTGGATTGGAAGTATTAGTACAAGAAGTGATTGCAGCAATTAATACATCGCCATCGGTTATTTTAAAATCTTCTTTTTCAACATCATAAATATTTGGCTCTTCTTTTTTTGTAATTTCTGAAAATACTTTTTTAAAATTTGATGATGCGTTAGTAAGTAGAACTTTATCCTGTGGACGTTTTGGTCCAGAAATAGTTGGTACTATAGTTGACATATCTAAAGATAGTGTGTCTGAAAATTCAACATCTAAACTTGCCCAAAGTCCTTGTTCTTGAGCATACTTTTTTACAATTTCAACATTTTGATCATCTCTTCCTGAGAATTTTAAATATTTTAAAGTTTCATCATCAATTGGGAAAAAACCACAAGTTGCACCATACTCAGGTGCCATATTTGCTATAGTAGCTCTATCTGCTAAAGTCAGATTTTTTAGTCCTTCGCCATAGAATTCAACAAACTTTCCAACAACTCCCTTGTCTCTCAACATTTTAACTACTGTTAAAACAAGATCAGTTGCTGTTGTACCTTCTGGCATTTTTGATTTCATTTCAAATCCAATAACTTCGGGAATTAACATTGAAATAGGTTGACCTAACATTCCAGCCTCAGCTTCAATTCCACCTACTCCCCAACCCAAAACAGATAAACCATTTACCATAGTTGTATGACTATCTGTTCCAACCAAAGTGTCTGGAAATATGTATTCTTCATCTTTATATTTTTCATTCCAAACAACTTTTGAAAGGTATTCCAGATTGACTTGATGACATATCCCAGTTCCTGGGGGAACTATTCTAAAATTATTGAATGCTTGTTGACCCCATTTAAGGAAAGAATATCTTTCTGCATTCCGATTAAATTCAATATCAACGTTTTCTTTTAAAGAATTTTTATTTGCAAATTTATCTACTTGTACAGAGTGATCAATTACCAAATCAACTGATGATAATGGATTGATAGTACTTGGATCTTTATTTTTTTCTTTTACAGCCTCTCTCATTGCTGCTAAATCTGCAACTGCAGGAATTCCAGTGTAGTCTTGAAGCAACACCCTCGCAGGCCTATATGCAATTTCTGTGTTAGAACTTTTAGATTTTAACCAATCTTTAATAGCTTCAATTTGATTTTTATTAACCGTTATATCGTCCTCAAATCTTAACAAATTCTCAAGTAAGACCTTCAATGATTTTGGAAGCTTTGATATACCTTCTAAACCATTTTTCTCAGCCTCTTTCAGTGAGTAAAAATTATAACTTTTGCCGTTAACTGAAATTTTAGTTAACGAATTGAACGAGTTTTTGTCTCCTGGTTTCATATTTAATAATAAAATGTAGCTATGCAGCCTAATAAAAGCGCTGACATAACATAATTGAACCATTTAATAAATTTCTCATTTGTCGCGAATTTTCTCATAAATTTACCAATTAAAGTCCAAAATAAGATGCTAAATATAGCAAAAAAAAAGGCAGAAGTTAGGAGCCAGAAGGAATAAATAAAAAAGTTATCTCCAGATTCGATATAAGTTGATACTGCAATAATTGCAACGATTACTCCTTTAGGATTTAAGAATTGAAAAAGAAATGTTTCTATAAATTTTACAGGTTCAAGTTTTTCTTTTTGATTTGATGATTTAGAAAATGAAATTCTGTAAGCCAAGTAAACTAAAAATGCAGAGCCTGTAAAAACTAAAATTTTTTGAATTATTGGATATAATTTAAAAATGTTAATTAGCCCAAAATTGACTAAAGATAACATTGAAGTAAAACCAAATATAACACCTAACATTAGAGGTATAGTTTTTTTTACTCCATGATTAAAACCTGAATGAGATGCAACAATATTATTTGGACCAGGCGAACAACTAGTAACAAAAAAAAATAAGCTTAATGATAATAATTCTGGATGCATTTAAGCAATCGGTAATCCATTCTCTGCTTCTTGAGATGGATGAACTAAAGTTACTCTACCCTCTGCATCTATAGCTCCAAGAATTAATACTTGTGAAACAACTCCAGCAATATTTTTTTCTGCAAAATTACAAACACCGATTACTTGTTTTCCTTTAAGATTCTCTTCATTATAATAATGAGTAATTTGAGCTGAAGATTGTTTTATCCCTATCTTTTCTCCAAAATCAACTTCTACAACTAATGAAGGTTTTCTTGCTTTTTCATTTTTTCTTACAGAAATAATTGTTCCCAATCTAATATCTACTTTATCAAAATCTTCATACGTAATTTGTTCTTTCATAAATTTAATATATAATGATTTGTAAATGAGTACAGAAAATAATCCTGATAAAATTTATAAAGATTCGATACGAATATTGACAGATTTGATTGCTTTCAAAACTATTTCTGGAAACGATAATAATAGTCTCATTAATTATTGTGATGATATTTTAAAAAATTTAGGAGCAACTTCATTTAGAATTTTTGATGGAGATAAAAAAAGAGTTAATCTTTTTGCTTCTTTAAAATCTAAAAATGGAAATGGTAAAAAACCTATTATTCTTTCAGGTCATACAGATGTAGTCCCGGTTTCAAAAGGCTGGTCTACTGATCCATTTGTTGCAACTATAAAAAATGAGAAATTATTTGGGAGAGGTTCTTGTGATATGAAAGGTTTTATTGCATGTGCTCTAGCATATGCTCCTGTATTTAGAGAAAATAATTTAGATAGAGACATTCACTTTTCATTTACATTCGATGAAGAAACTGCATGCATTGGTGCACCATTATTAATAAAAGAATTAAAAAAAAGAGATATTAAAGATGGAATTTGTATTATTGGTGAACCAACCAATATGAAAATCATTGATGCCCATAAAGGTATGAATGAATATACAATTCACTTTGGAGGTTTAGCTGGTCATAGTTCTAAACCAGGCCAAGGTGTTAATGCCGTTGAATATGCATCGAGGTATGTAAACAAATTACTAGAAATTAGATCAAAACTAAAAGATAGAGCTCCTAAAGATTGTATATTTAATCCACCATATTCTACATTATCAGTTGGTGGAGTTTCAGGTGGTATAGCTCATAATGTTATCGCTGATAAATGTAAAGTTGAATGGGAAACTAGACCAGTGGTCAGAGAAGATGGAGATTTTGTAAATCAAATAATAGACGATTATGTTGATAAAGAATTATTGCCAGAAATGAAAAAAGTTTTTTCAGATGCTTATATTAAAAAAGAAATTATAGGTGAAGTAGTTGGATTTAATAGATTGAACGATTCCGAAGCTTGTGAATTTGTTTCAAGTATAACTGGTGACAATTCAAGAGAAGCTGTTTCATTTGGAACAGAGGCTGGACTCTTTCAAGAAGTTGGTATTAGCACTGTAGTTTGTGGGCCCGGTTCGATTGAACAGGCTCATAAAATTGATGAATATATAGAACTTAGTGAATTAAAGAAATGTCTAGACTTTTTAAAAGGTGTAAAAGATAAGTCTATAAATTAATTCCAACCACCTACAGATTTAACTTCTAGAAATTCAAGCAATCCTTCTTTACCCGCTTCCCTTCCAATTCCAGAATGTTTGAAACCTCCAAAAGGTGCATCAACTGCAATACCAGCACCATTTACATCAACCATTCCAGATCTAAGTTTTCTGGCAACTCTTTGTACCTTTTCCTTATCTTGAGTTTGAATATAGTTTGTTAATCCATAATCAGTATCATTTGCAATTTTAATTGCTTCTTCTTCAGTTTCAAATGGAATAACAGATAAAACAGGACCAAATATTTCTGTTCTTGCAATTTCCATTTCATTTTTTACATCTGCAAAAACTGTCGGTTTTACATAATAACCATCATTTAATCCGTTTGGTTTTCCAACTCCACCTGCAACTAATTTTGCTCCTTCATCTATTCCTTTTTGAATTAAACCTTGAATTTTATTGAATTGAGTTTCAGAAATTACAGGACCAATATGCTCTCCATTTTTATTTGGATCGTCTACTTTAAATTCATTTGCATATTTTCTTAGTCTTTCTATCGCTTCATTATAAATTGATTTTTCAACAAGCATTCTTGTAGGGGCATTACATGATTGTCCTGAATTTCTAAAACATCTAAATGCACCTCTTTCTATTGCTTCAGCATCAGCATCTTCAAATATAATATTTGCACCTTTTCCTCCTAGCTCCAGACTTACTCTTTTAAAGTCCTTTGCGGCATTTTGAGAAATTAAAGCCCCTGCTCTTGTAGAGCCAGTGAATGAAATCATATTTACATCTGGATGACTTGTTAATGCATCTCCAGTTATTTCCCCATCTCCATTTACTAAATTAAAAACACCTTTCGGAAATTTTGCTTCATCTATTAACTCCGCTATGATCATTGCCGATAAAGGTGCTAGTTCCGAAGGTTTTAAAATCATAGTACAACCAGAGGCCAATGCAGGAATGACTTTTAAAGTAACTTGATTTATTGGCCAGTTCCACGGTGTTATTAATGCACACACACCTTTAGGCTCGTATATTATTCTTTGATTTTTTGCATGATCTCCCAAAGGTTTTTCGAATTCAAATTCTTTTAGATAACGAATAAATGATTTTGTATGACTCGCACCAGTTCCTGTTTGTAGTTTTGACGCAAAGTCTTTTGGTGCTCCCATCTCTTGAATAATTGCATCTGTAATATCATTCCATCTTTTTTTATATAATGAATAAAAAACTTCTAATAATGACAATCTTTCTTCTTTAGAGGTAAATCCCCAAGTTTTAAAAGCTTCTTTAGCTGCTAAAACTGCATCATTGATATCCTCCTTACTGCCTAAAGAAATTACTGCACAATTTTTTTCTGTTGCTGGATTTATGACCTCAATATCTTTTGGGTTTTTTGGGGGAACCCATGAACCATTAATATAAAAATTTCTCTTTTCAATCATGCGCGCAAATTATCCTTTCTTAATGATTTTGCAAATAAATTTGTTAATTCATAAACAATTGTTGCTGCAGCTAGAGAGGTTACTTCTGCATGGTCATAAGCAGGCGCAACTTCAACTACATCTGCAGAAATCAAATTTAAGCCTGATAAACCCCTGAGGACGTTTACCATTTCTCTTGTGGTCATTCCTGCAATTTCAGGTGTTCCTGTGCCTGGTGCAAATGCTGGATCTAATACATCAATATCAATGGACAAATATAATGCATTATCACCGACTCTATTTTTTATTCTTTCAACGATTTTATCAATTCCTTCTGTTTGAAATTCATCACAATGAATAATTTTAAATCCAAAGCTTTCATCATTTTTTATATCATCTCTGCTATAAAGTGGACCTCTTATACCTACATGCATAGAGGCATCATCTAAAAATAAATTTTCCTCACGAGCTCTTCTAAATGGAGTGCCATGCGTATATGGTGCCCCAAAGTAGGTATCCCAGGTATCTAGATGGGCATCAAAATGAACAAGTGATACCGGTCCATTATTCTTTTTATTGGCTGCCCTAAGTAAAGGCACAGCAATTGTGTGATCTCCTCCAAGGCTTATTATTCCTCCAACTTTATTTAATAAATCAGTTGCTCCTACTTCAATCTGTTTGATAGCTTCATCAATATTAAATGGATTGCAAGTAATGTCACCTGCATCTGCAACTTGTTGTACTTTGAATGGTTCCACATCATAATTAGGATGATAATTAGTCCTTAAATGTCTTGATGCTTGTCTAATACTTTGTGGGCCAAATCTTGCACCTGGTCTATAACTTGTTCCTGAATCAAATGGAACTCCAACAATAGCAACATCACATTTTTCTACATCTCTTAGCTCAGGTAATCTTGCAAATGTAGAAGGACCCGCATATCTTGGTACTTCTGTGCCACTAACAGGCTGAATAGGTTTTTTAAACTTTGTCATTTCAGTAATAAAAATATTATTAGAATGATCCAGAAAAAGGGATAATAGAAATAAATGTATTTTTTTGCAAACATCTTAGGCACAGACTCATGATCTCTATTAATATTTTTTTTTCTTTTTCTTTTTTTCATTAAATAAATCCTATCACATTCATATTATATCTAATATCATCAAAATTATTAAAATGAGATACATTATATTAATATTTCTATTATTTTTTAATTTTTCTTATGTAAATGCAGATGCAATATATAATTTGATTAAAATTCCTAATTTAGAAGTTCATAAAGTTGATAATTTAAATGGTATCAAATACTTGGTATCAAAAAGAGGTTTTGTAATAGGTGATACAAATAATATTAAATGTAACGGCATAAATAATAGTGATTTGGATCGTGAATTTAATACAATTCAAAATAATCTAAGGGATTATAACTCAAATTTCTTAAGGAAAATAAATTTGAAATTTGTAGTTCTTTGCAAAAACTTAGAAATTTCAGGCATTAATACAGGAGGTATACCAGATAATAAATTCAGGACTTTAATCTTAGACTTAACATTTAACCAAAACTATTTCGAAAGAATGATCCATCATGAAATATTTCATATGATTGATAACAGTTTTCCTGAGCTTTTTAAAAAAAATCAATGGAGTGAACTTAATAATAAAGATTTTTCTTACGCATCATGTTCTACATGTACTGATTTATTAGGTTTAGATTTAGAAGTTAAGAAAGGCTTTTTAACAGAATATTCAATGAGCACAGCTGAAGAAGATATGGCTGAAATTTATTCATTATTAAAAACAAACTTTAAAGAAATAGATTTATTGATTAAAAAAGATAATATTCTAACTAAGAAGAAAAATTTCCTAATTAAAGGTCTTAAAGAAATAGATGAAAAGTTTATGTTTTGAATGATAAAAAAAATTAAACAATCGCTATCTGAAAAAATATTATTTATTTTTCTTATTCTGCTTATTA
Source organism: uncultured Pelagibacteraceae bacterium (assembly GCA_902588975.1). Lineage (GTDB taxonomy): Bacteria > Pseudomonadota > Alphaproteobacteria > Pelagibacterales > Pelagibacteraceae > Pelagibacter. The sequence goes on from CACIRJ010000003.1 coordinate 67,679, forward strand.
TATTAACTTTAGGTTCATTTTATATATTAAGTAATAAATGTCTTTTTGTAAAAAAAATCGATTTAAATAACATTGATTTTAAAGATAAGCAGAATATTGCAATTATGGAGGTTGAATGTGGTAACGTTCTAATAGAATTAGATCCTAAAATTGCACCTAAAGCTGTAAATCGATTTAAGAAGTTAATAAATAGAGGTTCCTATAATGGTTCAACTTTTTATCGAGTAATAGAAAATACTTTAATACAAGCTGGAGATATTGAATATGGAAATGTATCTAATCTAAATTATTCTAAAGTAGGAACTGGTAAGTCTGGTTTAGGAACAATTAAATCTGAGCTTAGTAGTAATTTTTTATTTAATGCTGGCTCTGTGGCTTTTGCTAGAAAAGAAAAGTTCGATACAGAAGATAGTGAATTTTTTATTACTTTAATAGATATACCAATATATCAAGGTGAATATACTCCAATTGGAAGAGTAATTGCTGGGTTAGACTCTTTAAAAAAAATTAAAGTGGGAAATAAATCAACCTATGTATTAAAGCCTGATTATATTAAAAATTTAAAGTTATTAGTTAACTAGAGGTTTTCCAGTTGATAATGTGTGTTTAATTCTATCTTGGGTTTTACTTGTCTCAATTAATTTCATGAAAGCATCTAACTCTAATTTAAACAACTGATCTTCTGTAAGCGTTTTATCTATAGTTGTATCACCACCACTTAAAACATTTGCTAGCTCTGTTCCAACCATCATTCCATGATCTAATATAATTTTATCGTTATACAGTTTTTCTAACATACCAACCATTTTGTCTTTTAAAGATTTGCCAGATAAATTAAATGTGCATTCTTTTGGAGGAGTAAATTCTTTATTTTGATCCAAAATTTTTCTAGCTTCATTTAATAAACTATTTCTGCTCATAATTTTTTTATTTTCAGGGATTAAATACTTTAGAGGTTCAGCTTCTACTGGAGATGTTGCAGTTTTTGCATAACCAATGATATCAAAAACTTTTAAAGGTGCAAAATCTGGATCATTTTTTGCCTCGTCTGTTTGAGACCATCTCCATAACATTTCTTTACATCCTCCTCCAGCTGGAACTAAACCAACCAATGTTTCAACTAATCCAACAACAATATTTGTATGCGAAGCAACAAAGTTACTTTGAACTAAAACTTCAAAACCCCCTCCAAGTGTAAGACCTGATGGTGCTGAAACTACTGGAAATTTTGAGTATTTTAAGTGTTTGCATGTTTCTTGAAAATAACCGACAAATTTTTCTATTGATTTAAAGTCACCTTTATCTGCAAAATTCATAGTATATGTTAAATTAACACCAGCAGAAAACTGCATACTTTCATTAATAATTATCAATGGTTTGTCTGTAGCGTTTTTTAAAGAGTCCATTGAGTCATAATCCAAAGCGTTTGCTTTAGTTGTAAATTCGACAATGTTAAATTCAGGAAATCTGTAAATTTCAGCAGAATTATTTTTATCAAGTTTAAGGGCTCTTGGTTTAATTTTTCCTAAAGTTTCAATTTCAGTATATTGTTGTCTCTCACCATAAAAATTTTCATCTTTGGATTTTGATAAATCTTCTAAAAATTTATTTCCCTCAAAATTATCAATTTTTTGAAAAAAATTATTTACTCCAATTTCTTTTAACATTTCAAAAGGCCCTCTAGACCAATTGAAGCCAAGTCTCATTGCTTCATCAATGTCGTTAAATTTATCTGTAATACCTGGAACTAATGAAGAGGAATATTTTATTATTTTAGAAATTACTGACCAAGCATAATCTCCATATTTATCTCCACGATTAATTAATTTTTTTAAATCAACTTTTTCAGATTTAATATCTATTTTTTTTGAAGGAGAATATTCCCCAGTTTCAAGATTGATGGCCTCTAAAATTTTCTTACCACCCTCTTTATTCATTCTATAAAATCCACCTTTTCCTTTTCGACCAGTATATCCAGTTTCTATTAATTTTTTTACAAGTGGCATTTCTCTTGCTACAGGTTGAAATGGATCACTTTCAGGTAACTCTTTAATAAAACTTTTCAATACATCTGCCATTAAATCAATACCAATTAGGTCATACAATCCAAATACTCCAGTTTTAGGTATACCCATTGGTCTGCCAAAGACAGCATCGGCCTCTTCTACACTAAGTTTCATATTAAATGCTTCGGTCATTGCAATTTGCATTGCGTAAACTCCAATTCTATTACCTAAAAATCCTGGAGTGTCATTACAGATAATTGCACCTTTACCTAAGTCTATTTCACAAAAGTCTTTTAAAAGTTTAACTTTATCTAAATCACTTTCATTACTTTTTACTATTTCAAGTAAATCCATGTATCTAACAGGATTAAAAAAGTGAGTTATACAGAAATCCTTTTTGTCTTGATCGGATAATTTTTCTGATAGAACACTTATTGGAATAGATGAGGTATTAGATGAAACAACAGACTCTTTTTTTCTATGTTTAAAAATTTTTTCGTAAATATTATGTTTTATATCTATTCTTTCTACAACAGCTTCTACAATCCAATCTGCATTCGAAACCACATCAAAGTTTTCTTCAATGTTTCCTATATGTATATTATCTAATTTTGATTTATCTATTAACAAAGGAGGTCTAGATTTTCCTATTCTCTCTTTAGCCTTTTGACTAATTTCTGTAGTTAAATCCAACAAAGTAACAGGAACATTTGCGTTACATAAATGTGCAGCTATACCGCTGCCCATTGTTCCAGAACCAATTACAACTACATTATTTATTTTCATAAAGAAGATTTCTTATATTAAATTGAGACTGAGTAGGAAATAAAATAAATGTCATAACTACTGCTGTAAACTTGCTAATTCATCAATATTAATATGACATCTAATAGCGTTACCATTTTCACCTATTTGCCATGGTGGAACCTCTAAATTACAAATATCACCTATTTTCCTAGGGCATCTTCCTTGAAAAGAACAGCCTTTCTCAGGCGGTTTTTCCTCTACTATATCCTCAGCTACTAATTTTGGTTTTATATCTGGATCTGGTTCCAAAACAGCACCTAATAATACTTCAGTATAAGGATGTGATGGAAATTTGTAGACATTTTGAGAAGGACCAATTTCACATAATCTTCCTTGATATAAAACTGCAACTCTATCACTAATTGCTCTAACAACAGCCAAATCATGAGAAACAAATACATAGGTTGTTCCTAGATCTTCTTTTAATTGTTGTAATAAGTTTAAAACAGCTGCTTGAACCGAAACATCTAAAGCTGATGTAACCTCATCACACAAAATTATATCTGGCTTAGCAGCAAATGCTCTTGCAACTGCAACTCTTTGTTTCTCACCACCTGATAATTGTCTCGGGTATCTTGACATATAAAATTCTCCTAACCTTACTTTTTTTAGTAGATCGATTATATTTTTTTTTAATTCTTCTCCTGATAAATTAAAATACAACTTTAAAGGTTGAGAAAGTATTTGCTCAACTGTATGGTTTGGATTTAATGACTCATCCGGATTTTGAAATATAAGTTGTATTGCTCGCAGATCATTTGGATTTCTCATTTTTAAATCAGAAGATAATATACGATCATTTTCAAATTTAATTTGACCATCTTTTGTTTTGAGTAAACCAGCAATTGATTTTAAGATAGTAGATTTACCACTTCCAGACTCACCAACCAGTGCAATAGTCTCTCCTTTTTTTATATCTATATTTATATCTTTAACTGTTGGGTTTTGATCAGAGATTTTATTTAATAATTGGTCAAAAAATTTCTGCTTTGCATAACTAATTGAAACATCCTTTAATTTTAAAACTTCAATTGCTTCACTATTATTTGATTTTTTTGTTATTGAAGTTTGTAAATTATTATTTTGATTTATTAATTCTTTATGATTAAAACATCTGACATTGGTATCTAATTCTTTAATATGTTCCAGATCTGGTGAATTTTTTTTACAATGATCAGTTGCTAAGTTACATCTATCATAAAAACTACAACCTTCATTTATGCTTCCAGGCTGAGGTTGGCTTCCTGGCATAGAAGCTGGAAGTCCAGCTAATGAGAGTTTAGGTATCGATTTTAACAATCCATAGGTATAAGGATGAATAGGTTCCTTTAATATTTTTCTTGCTGGTCCTTCTAAAACAATTTCTCCCGCATACATTACAACTATTCTATCACTGACTTGTGCTATAGCTCCAAGGTCATGACTAACATAGATCATAGATGTTCCAGTATCTTTTGCTATAAATCTTAATAGTTCTAATACATGCGCTTGTGTTGTAACGTCTAATCCAGTAGTTGGCTCATCTAATAAAAGTAAATCTGGTTTGCCAGCCAATGCCATTGCAACAGCCACTCTTTGTTGCTGCCCTCCAGAAAGCTCGTGTGGATAACGAAAAGCCATAGTTTCTGGTGAAGGAAGTCTAACTTTATTTAGTAACTCCGAAATTTTTTTATCTCTCTCTGTTTTATTTAGATCTGTATGTAATCTTAATGCTTCATCAATTTGGTATCCAATTTTTAAATTAGGTGTTAGTGCTTGTCCTGCATTTTGAGGTATCATGGCTATTTTTCTACCTCTAATTTTTTCTAGCTGTCTACTGCTCATCTTCAATAAATCCTCAGATTTAAAGAGGCATTCACCTTTAAGAGGAAATAAGCCTTGTTTTATATAGCCCATCATTGCAAGTGCTAATGTGCTTTTTCCAGAACCCGACTCCCCTACGATCCCTACAGTCTCTCCTTTCTTAATGTTGGTTGAAACATTTCTAAGTATTGAAATTTGTTTGCCCTTTTGACTATTAAATCCAATTGATAAATTTTTAACACTTTCAATTATTTCGTTCATTTAAACAGGTGCCTTGGTTGAACGATCAATTCCTAAAGCTTTTGCAAATGCATCAGCAGTTAAATTTATTCCAATAATTAACGAACTTAATCCTACTATTGGAGCAATTACAGACCAGTATGCAAACGACATCAATCCTCTAGCATTGGATATCATCAAACCCCAATCAGGCGTTGGTGGACTTACACCAAAACCTAAGAATGATAATGAGCTAAATCCTAATAACATCCATGACCATCTCATTGCTCCTTCTACTAATATAGCATCTCTAACATTTGGAATAATTTCATTCCAAATAATAGACATGTTGCTATGACCTCTAGCTCTGGCTGAAACTATAAAATCTTTAGCAATAACATCGTGAGTAGCAGCTCTAGCAACTCTTACTATTCCTTTACCATAAAAAAAACCTAGTGCAGGAATTAAAACCTCTGTTGATGTTCCTAAAAGAGAAACAATTAATAACATTGCAAGTATCCAAGGGATAGAAAGAAACGCATCAACAACTCTCATTACAACATCGTCAATTTTACCTCCAACTAAACCACAAAAAATTCCAAGTAAACCTCCCCACAGAAGAGCTATAAGTGATCCAAAGAAAGTAACCGTAAGAGCTGTTCGACCTCCAAGTATTGTTCTTGTAAAAACATCTCTACCCAAGCTATCTGTTCCAAACCAATGTTCAGCCGAAGGTGCAAGTAACATGGTATTTGGGCTAATAGCTTTATAATCGTATGGTGCAATGTAGGGGCTTATTAATGCTAAGACTACATGAAATAAAACAATTGTTAAACCAATTAATCCAGAAGGCTTGGAGGCCATAGTCTTTAAAATCTCAAAAGCCTTTTCTAGCTTATTTTTTTGTTTATCTTCTGTAATTAAATTACTCTCCATTTTATTTTCTTATCTGTAAACTTTTTAATCTTGGATTAAGCATGAGTGTCATTAAATCTGCTATTAAATTTATTCCCACATAGATTGATGCCAATATTATTGCTAATGCTTGAACAACAGGTAAATCTCTGTTTGATATTGACTCAATTACCAGTCTGCCTAAACCTGGATAATTAAAAACAACTTCTGTAACAACAACACCACCTAGCAACCAAGCAATTGTTAACGCCACTACATTTATTGCTGGTAACAATGCATTTGGTAATACATGTCTAAATACCATTTTCCAATACGGAACACCTTTTAAAATTGCCATTTGCACATAATCACTAGCCATTACTTGAATTACACTTGAACGTACCATTCTTGCCATGTGTGCGGTCATAATCATTGAAATTGCAACAACAGGTAAAATTATATTCGAGAGTAATTCATAAAAAGTTGCATCCGATGGTATAATCACGATGCCTGGTAACCAACCAAGCCAAATCGCAACAATTAAAATAAGTAAAGTAGCACTAATAAACTCAGGAATAGTCATTGAAAAAATTGTGATAGTTGAGATCATAATATCTGGAAGCTTATCTCTCCAAAGAGCAGTTATTATTCCTAGCACAATTGCTAAAGGAATTCCTATAAGTATTGAAACAGAGGCTAAAACTAAGGAGTTTTTAACTCTTGGACCTAGTACTTCATTAATTGGCATTTCTCCACTTAAAGAGTAACCAAAATCACCTCGTACAACATTTGATGCCCAGTCCAAGTATCTCTCATAAGCAGGAACATCTAGACCAAGTCTTTTTATGCAAGCATCAAGAGCTGCTCCATAAGCTTCTCTTTCTAAATATGTTGTGCATGCATCACCAGGTAAAACTTCAACACCTACAAATGTAATTAACGATACTATAAATAAAGTGATGAGCCCTAGTCCAATTCTTTTTAAAATTAATAAAAGCATAAGATTAACTAGAACTTTTTAACAAAAATAAATTAAATAGAAATAAAATAAAGGCCGCTTATATGCGGCCTTTATCTAAATACTTTTAGTCAACTTTAACTTTATGCCACTGTATAGAAAAGTGATCTACAGCATCAAGGTTTTTAACTTTTGATGAAGTAACTACAAGTCTAGATACATGATATGGAATCATTGTTCCACTTTGTTCCCATAAAGTCATTTGAGCATTTTGATATGCTTTCTTTCTTTTATTGAAATCCAACTCACTTCTAGCGTCAGCTAAATTTTTATCAAAGTCAGCATTTTTGAAGTAAGATTCATTCCATTTAGCTCCACTATGATAAGCTTCGTGCAAGATTGTGTCTGCTGGTCTTTGGTTCCAACGTGTCATTGAAACTGGTTTTTTCATCCATACTTCATTCCAATAGCCTTTGGATGGTACCATTTCAATATTAACTTTAATTCCAGCTTTTGCAACTTGCTGCTGAACGACTTCTGCAATTGTAGGCCAAGTTGGTTCTAAAGTTGCTGGGTAAACAGTCAATTCAATTCCATTTGGAAATCCCGCTTCTCTTAGTAAATTTTTTGCTTTACTAATATTTTGAGGACAATCCATTTGTAAACGGTATTGATCAGATGGCATTACAGGAGTATCACAAGAAACAGTTGCTGCTCCGCCCATAACTAGATCTACAAGTTCTTGTCTATCAACTGCTAACCTAAAAGCTTTTCTAACTTTAGGGTTATCAAACGGAGCAGTATCAGTTCTCATAACCACACCTCTCCAGTTTCCAGTTGGAATTACAGTTGTTGTAAATTTAGAATTACTATCAAATATCTTTTTTTGATTAAAAGGAACATATCTGTTCATATCAATTTGACCTGTTAAAAGCGCTTGAATTCTTGCTTGAGCATCTGGAATTGCAATGACATGAACTTCTGCAACTCCTGGTGCACCTTCCCAATAATCTGGGTTAGCTTTTAGAATTGTAGTTCCTTCTGGATCAAATTTATCAACCATGAATGGTCCGGTACCAACTCCAGTTTGTCCAATAGTATCTCCTGATCCTTCAGGTATCATTCTTAATCTGTAGTCTGTTAATAATAACGGAAAGTCAGCAAATGAAGTTGATAACTTCATTTTAACAGTATGCTGATCAACTACCTCAATATCTTCAACTACATTTAAACTTTTTCTTACCGGAGATCCGATATCAGGATCTTTAGCTCTCATAAGAGAATATTTTACATCTGGAGCATCAAAAGCTGACCCATCATGGAAATATATTCCTTTTCTTAAATTAAATGTCCATTCAGTTGCATCAGAATTAGCACTCCAATCTGTTGATAATGAAGGTGATGGAACACCGTTCATATCAGGTCTTACTAATCTATTTTGTGTTTTGATGACAACTTGAAATAAACGCCCTTTTGTTATGGCATCTAAGTTAGTATCTTTTCCAAATCCAAGATCATGTGATACTTTAAATACTCCACTTGATGCATTGGCAATAGAAAAAGATAATATCAGAGACATAAAAGTCGCTGAAAAAACTTTAAGTATGTATTTCATAAGTTCCCTCTTTTTCTTTAGTTGTTTAAATAATTAAAAAGATAACAATTCCAGAACTAGATAACAACATGCAAAATGTAGTGATTCATCTACTAATTGAATAGATATTTTAATTAATATACACTTTTTCTAAATTATAAATGCAAAACGAATTAAACAAAGTCAGATTTTCAGTAAAACCTTTAAAATCCAATGATAAAGTTGTTGAACTTGCACGAACTGTCGGAATACACCCTCTAGCTTATCAAGAACTTCCTTACGATCCTGAGTATTCTTTTTATGCTGGAAGATTAAATCCAGAAGTGCTTTCACACGCTACTGCTGATGAAATGTATTGGAAAGTAAGACAAGAGGTGATTTTTCGTCATACTGGTGAACATCCATATGAAATATCTGGTCCCGATGCAGAAAAACTTTTACAAAAAATATTCACAAGAGATATCTCAACAGTAAAAGTAGGAAGATGTTCGTACCAATTTGCTTGTTACAATGATGGAGGCATGCTTACAGATGGAGTTTTACTAAAACTTGAAGAAAATAAATTCTGGTTTGTTCAAGCTGATGGTGATCTTTTTTCGTGGTATAAAGCGCACACTGATAATCTTAATGTAAAAATATCTGACCCTGATGTTTGGGTAAGTCAAATTCAAGGACCAAAATCTATGGATCTTTTAAAAGTTTTAAGTAAAGAAACTTTTCCTGAGAATTGGAAATATTTTGATTGGAAAGAAATAACTATACTAAATGAAAAGGTAATCATAAGTAGATCAGGTTTTAGTAATGAACTTGGTTGGGAAATTTATTTTAGAAAAAATAATAATACTGAAAAAGTTGGGGATTATATTCTTGAAGAAGGAAAAAAAATGGGAATGATACTTACAGGGACCCCTGGTTTCAGATGTAAAAGAATAGAATCTGGATTATTATCAGCTGGGCAAGACTTTAACCATGAAACAAATCCATATGATGTCGGGTTAGGTAAGTATGTCGATTTAAAAAAAAATTATTTTATTGGAAAATCAGCATTGATGACTGCTGATAAAGAAAAAAGATGTTGGGGAATACGAGTAGAAAATGGAACAGGTTTAAAAGGAACTTACATAAAATTTAATAATGAAGTAATTGGAAAAATTACATCAAGTACTTGGTCTCCTTTTCAAAAATGTGGTGTTGGGATAGTTTTAATGAATTCTACAAAATATAAACCAGGACTAATAGTAGATGTTAGTTGCAATGATAATAAAATTCATAAAGGTGAAATATGCGCCTTACCAATGTATGACTTTAAAAATGAAATTGTAAGAGGTTTAAAAATCGATATTCCAACAGGTCCTTCTCCGTGGTCAGGAATAAAAAAATAATAATAGCAATTGGTGGTGGTGGATTTACACATTCATCTGATGAAGACTTGGATGAATATGTTATAAATCAAGTTAATAAAACAAAAATCAATATTGGTTTTCTACCTACAGCAAGCAATGATAATCAAGAAAAAACCGATCTTTTTTATAAAAGATTTAAATCAAAAAATTTTAAATTATCTCATTTTAATCTCTGTTCAAGTGTGGAAGGTTTTAATGAATGGTTGTTAAACAAAGATATAATTTATGTGGGGGGTGGTAATACCTCTGACATGATTAATATTTGGAAAAGACATAATCTTATCAAAGTCTTTAAAGATGCATATGAAAAAGGAATAATTCTGAGTGGAATAAGTGCAGGAGCTGTTTGTTGGTTTGATTGGATATTATCAGATTCAGTCAATAAAGAGTTGAGTCCATTAAAAGGAATAAATCTTTTAGATGGAAGTTGTACGCCACATTCATCAGATAATAATCGACTTCAACAATTTATTTCAGAAATTAAAGATGGAAATTTGCCAGAAGGAATAGCTATTGATGATGGTGTAGCTGTGCTTTTTATTGACGGAGTTCCTTCAGAGGTTTATTCTTCAAGAATTAATCATGACGCTTATTATGTGACTAAAAATGATAAGATAAGTTTAAAAACATATATAAAAAATTTAAATGGACAATATTAAAGCCAGTAACAAAATTTTTAGCATTGAAGATGCAAAAAAACTATCGAAGAAAAGATTACCAAAGCTAGTTTATGATTTTATTGATGGTGCATCAGGAGATGAAAAATTATCAGAAATAAATAGTTTTGCTTTAGATCAAATACGTCTTGAGCCAAGAGTTCTAAGAAATGTAGAGGAAAGAAAACTAAAAAAAAATATTCTTGGATTTAAATATGACTATCCTTTTGGTTTTGCCCCAATGGGTATGACAAATCTTTCATGGCCAGGTGCAGACTCAATGCTGGCAAAAGAGAGTGCAAGAAATAATATACCAACTTGTGTATCGATGGCTTCCACAACTACCTTAGAAAAAATGTATGAGCTTTCAGAAGGTCATTCATGGCTTCAACTTTATATTTTTCAGGATGAAGCTTTTGTCATGGAATTGCTCGATAGAGCAGAAAAAACTGGTTATGAAGTTGCTATACTTACTGTTGATGTTCCAGTTTTATCTAGGAGAACTAGAGATGATAAAAATGGATTTTCATATCCATTTAAAATTGGACCTAAACAATTTTTTGATTTTGCAACTCATCCAGTTTGGTCCATATCTACATTACTTAATGGAATACCAAAGCCAATGAATTACGAAACTTCAAAAAGTGGAAAAGGTATTTTTAAAAGAAAAGAAAGTAGAGGAAAAACAGATTGGGAAACTCTAAAAAGAGTAAGAAATAAATGGAAAGGTAAATTAATTGTAAAAGGTGTCATGTCATCAGATGATGCAATTAAAATTAAAGAAATGGGTGCTGATGCCATACAAGTTTCAAATCATGGAGGTAGACAATTAGATAGTGCCTCAGCAGCAATAAATATTCTACCTTTTATTAGAGAGGCAGTAGGAAATAATTTTCCAATTATTTTTGATAGTGGAATAAGAAGTGGAAGCGATATTGTAAGATCATTAGCTTTAGGAGCAGATTTTTCAATGATTGGAAGACCTGTAATGTATGCTATGGGAGCTGATGGAGCTAGCGGGCTAAGAAGAATTGTGGATATAATTAAAGAAGAAACTAGCACAACACTAGGTTTGGTTGGATTAAATGATATTAATGAAGTTTCTTCTGATATAATTGAACAGAAACTTTTTATGAATACAACTTACTAATATGGAAAAAAAAATAAGAGGTGGGGCATTAATTGCAAGAGCATTAAAAGATAAAGGTATCAATAAAGTTTTTACGCTATCAGGTGGATTTTGTAATCCTGCAATTGAAGGATTCATGGAATGTCAAATTGATGTAGTTAATTGTCCTCATGAACAAATAGCTGGACACCTAGCAGATGGACACACAAGAATTACAAGAAAACCATCTGTATGTTTAGTTGGACCTGAAGGTTTTGCAAATGCAGTACCATCAATGATGGAAGCATGGGGAGAAAGAACACCTATAATTTATATAACTGGATCAAGTAGTTTAAAAAGACAAGGCTCAGGAGGCTTTAAAGAAATTGATGATGTTTCAATAGCTGCTCCTCTTACAAAATACAGCGCAAGCATTACAGATGGAACAAGAATTAGAGAATTTGTTGATAAAGCTTACAGAATTGCAACGAATGGATATCCTGGAGCTGTTCATCTAAGTTTACCAGTGGATATAATGTTTTCTTCATTTGAAGAAAATGTTGGACTGGAAGAAAGACCATTTTCACATAAAGCAAAGCCAGTTGCTAAGGCATGGCCAGATCCAAATGCTCTATCAAAAATACTTGAGTTAGCATGTAATGCAAAAAAACCTGTAATAATTGGAGGACATGGTGTTTGGTGGTCAAACTCAGAAAAAAATTTAGAGACTGCTAGTGAAAGTTTAAATATTCCAGTTTTTAATGTGCCTTACCATCAAAAACTTTTAGGGGAAGAGGCAAACGCATATATGGGTTTAGCAGATATTCACCAATATCCACCCTCGGAATTTGCATTACATAATTCAGACTTAGTTTTGATGATTGGTGCAAGATTAGATAACCAAATGAATTTTGGCAACCCTCCTTTCATTCCAAAAACAACAACTTTAGTTTGTATTAACGGTTCCCATGAAGAAATTGAGTTTAATAGAGCAGCTGATCATAACCTTTTATGTGATCCAGGAGTATTTTTGGATACTCTATGTAATTTAAAAAAAAATAATAAATGGAATTTAGGAAATAGTTGGTTTCAAGATAATAAAAATAAAAAGAAAGATTGGGTAGCCAAATCTTTAAATGAATTAAAGATTGAAGCTGATAAAGCAAAAAAAAATGGTGGAAAAATTCATCCACTGCAATTAGCTTTAGACGTTCAAGACGTAATGGATGAGAAAGATTGGCTTATAATTGATGGAGGAAATACTCATTTCTGGTCAGAGATCGCAATAAATTTAGCTGGAGCTCAAGGAAAAAAATTGGGAGGAATTTTACATCCAGGCACATTTAGTATGCTGGGTGTTGGTGTGTCATTTGCATTATCTGCAAAAAATAATAATCCTAAATCGAATGTAATTTTAATTAGTGGAGATGGTGCCTTTTTATCTGGAGGCATGTCTATAGAAACTGCATTTTTTGAAAAGAAACCAATCGTTGTTGTTATTGACAATAATGGTGGATTAGCATCAATTGGGCAACAACAAGAAAGATTATTTGAAAGCGGAAAAAGAGTTGCAACAGACTTTAGAGATATACCTTTCCACAGTATATTTGAAGGCTTTGGGGGTCATGGAGAATTAGTAACGAAAAGAGAAGAATTGGGTCCAGCACTAAAAAGAGCTATTGCAAGCGGTAAAACTGCTTGTGTGAATGTAAAAGCTAAACCAGTATTAAGTCCAATTGTAGCTGCTGTGGCCAGCAAGAGAGAGAAATCGTCAATCGAGTAAAATGGCAAAATTTAGCTCACATTTATTGAATGGTTCTGATGGAAATCATGCAAGCAACATCAAAGTAAAGATTTATCAAATACAATCCTCAAAATTAAAAAAGCTTTTTTTGAATACAAAGACTGATGGAAATGGTAGGATTAATCAGCATTTCAATCTTAGCAAAAAAGATTGTTCATGCGATTATGAAATGATTTGTGATATTAAAAAATACTTTAAAAAGAAAAAAATTGTGGGTGAAATAGTCATAAAATTTAAAATGACCGATAATAAAAAAAATTATCACTTGCCAATAATAATTTCTCCTAACAGCTATACAGTGTGGTGGTCAAAATAATATATGGCTTCGTTGATACAAAGCAAAATTAGCACAAAACTAAATATGTCTAGGAGAATAAGAAGAACTCCTTACACCAAGAGAGTTGAAGAATGTGGTGTAACTGATTTTACTGTTGTAAATCATATGCTTTTACCAAAAAGATTTCAGAAATCTGTTGAGGATGATTATTGGCATTTAAATGAACATGTTCAATTATGGGATGTGTCTTGTCAAAGACAAGTTCAGATATCAGGTCCAGATGCTAGCTTATTAGTTCAAAAAATGACACCAAGATCATTAAAAAATATGGAAACTGGAAAATGTTTTTATATTCCAATGATCGATGAAAATGCTGGAATGATAAATGATCCGGTGTTGTTAAAGTTAGATGATGATATGTTTTGGATTTCTATAGCAGACTCTGATGTATTACTTTGGGCAAAAGGTATTGCGGTTGGTTTAAATTTAAATGTGAGCATAACAGAACCGGATGTATATCCTCTTGCAGTACAAGGTCCAAAGTCTGAAGATTTGATGGCATCAATATTTGGAGAAGATATTAGAAAATTAAAATTTTTTAATTTTAGAATATTTGATTTTTTAGGAACTAAACAAGTTATTGCAAGATCGGGGTATAGCAAACAAGATGGATTTGAGATTTATTTTAAATGCTTTGAAGATTACTTTGACAAAAATGAAATGGGAGAAAAAATTTGGGATATAATATGGAAAGCGGGGAAAGAATTTAACATTGCTCCAGGATGCCCAAATTTAATTGACAGAATAGAAGCAGGATTGATGTCTTATGGAAATGATTTCACGAAAGAAAATAATCCAATTGAGTGCAACTTAGAAAAATATTTTAATAATGAGAGTGATCATGATTTCATTGGAAAAAATGCTTTAGAGAAGATTAAGAAACAAGGTGTAAAACAAAAATTAAAAGGAGTATTGTTTGATGGTGTAGATTGTCCTCCATGTTCAACTCCTTTTCCCCTATATTCAAAAGATAAGAAATTAATTGGTAAAATTACCTCAGGTATTTATTCTCCAAAATTCAAAAAAAATATTGGTTTATCCATGATTTTAAATGAATTTTGTAAAATAGGGTCAGAAGTTTTAGTACACACGCCAGATAATAAATTAAGAAAAGGAATTGTGTCCTCTTTACCATTTTCAAAATAATAATTAGTGGGTATAAGACTTATATGAAAAGAGCAGTAATAGCAGGATATTCAAGATCACCCTTTACTATGGCAAGAAAAGGTGAATTAATTGATGTTAAGCCTGTAAATATGTTTGCAGAAGTTGTTAAAAATCTTGTATCTAAAACTAAAGTAAATCCTGCTGATATAGAAGATATTGTTGTTGGGTGTGCTTTCCAGGTTGGAGAGCAGAGTTTTAATATTGGGAAACTCACAACATTTTTATCTGGAATGGAAATACATACATCTGGAATGACAGTTGATAGATGGTGTGGCTCATCTATGGAGGCTATTCATGTTGCAGCAGGTAAAATAGCAATGGGCGCAGGAAAAGTTTTCGTATGTGGGGGTGTTGAAAGTATGACTAGAGTTACAACTGGCTTTGAACCAATACCTTATCCTTACACAGATAAAGAAAATCCAAATGTTTATTTTTCAATGGGTATAACTGCTGAAAATGTTGCCAAGAGATATAAAATTTCAAGAACTGAACAACAAGAGTTTGCAATTCAAAGTCATCAAAAAGCTAATGAAGCTGAAGTTAATGGTAAATTTAAAAATGAAATAGTTGAAATTGCTGGCTGCACAAAAGATGGAAACATACGTCCAAAAAGTAATCAAGAAACTTTGGATGGTTTAAAACTTGCATTTGATCAAGAAGGAACTGTAACTGCAGCAACATCCTCACCTCTTACCGATGGAGCGGCAGCAACATTGATATGTGAAGAAAGCTATGCAAAAGAAAATGGATTAGATATTTTAGGTAGAATTGTTGCAACTGGAGTTAAAGGTTGTGAACCTGATGTAATGGGACTTGGGCCTATAGGAGCAACTAAGAAAGCATTAGAGAGAGCAAATTTATCAATTAATGATATAGATATTGTAGAAATTAATGAAGCTTTTGCTTCTCAATCAATAGCATGCTTAAAAGATCTTGGTATCGATCAAAAAAAAGCTAATTTAGATGGCGGAGCGTTAGCGCTTGGGCATCCTCTAGGAGCAACAGGAGCTAGAATTACTGGCAAAGCTGCAGACTTGCTCAGACGTGAAAATAAGAAATATGCTTTATCTACTCAATGTATTGGTTTAGGAATGGGTATTGCGACAGTAATTGAGTCGGTAAATTAATTATCTATTAATTCCTCTTAAACGTTCCGATCTTCTTCTTAATAACTCTGCACTAATAAGTATTAAAGTAGATAAAACGATTAAACATGTAGCAACTGCTAGAATTGTCGGGCTTAATTGTTCTCTTAAACCTGTCCACATTTGAATTGGAATAGTTGTATTTTCAAGACCCGCTAAAAATAAAACTACTACAACTTCATCAAAAGAAGTTACAAAAGCAAATAAACCTCCTGATATTACACCTGGTAAAATTAATGGAAGGGTTACTTTCATAAATGTATTTACTGGATTACTACCTAAACTAGCTGCTGCTCTTGTTACACTATGATCAAAACCTGATAATGTTGCAGTAACTGTTATTACAACGAAAGGTGTTCCTAAAATTATATGAGCTAAAACTATTCCTGTATGAGTTGCTGCTAAACCTGCCTTTGCCATAAAAAAGAATATTGCAACACCAGATATAATAAGTGGAACTATCATAGGTGAAATCAAAGTTGCCATTATGATTCCTTTAAAAGGCATATGTCTACTACTTAATCCTAATGCAGCAACTGTTCCTAAAATTACTGAGCCTAAAGTTGCAAATATAGCAATAATAAAACTATTCTTTGCAGCAAGACCCCATGGATTCTTTGTACCATAAACCATATCTTTGTACCATCTTAAGGAAAAAGCATCTGGGTCTAAATTCTTCATTCCTTCTGAAAAAACAAGAAACTCTTCTGCATTAAATGATAATGGAAATATTACAAACAAAGGTGCTATTAAAAAAATAAAAACAAAAGTGCATATAGCAATGTAAAAGTAGTGCCAAATTCTATATCTAGTTTCTGTATATTTTGGTAATGCCATGCTAACCTAACCTAACTTAATATTATCAACTCCAACTAATTTATTATAAAGCCAATAAATAACCAAAACTCCTCCAAGTAACATTAGTCCCATCGCTGATGCAAAACTCCAATCTAAAGTAGTCTTCATATGATAGGCAATTTGGTTACTTATTAAGGTTCCTGATGCTCCCCCAACTAATGCTGGTGTAATGTAATATCCTATTGCTAAAATAAAAACTAAAAGACACCCTGCCCCAATTCCTGGTATTGTTAATGGAAAATATACTTTCCAAAAAGCAACAAAAGGTGTTCCGCCAAGAGATTTACCTGCTCTCATTAAACTTGGCGAGATAGTTTTCATCACACTGTAGAGTGGTAAAACCATAAACGGTAAGAGAATTTGAGTCATTGCAACATAAGTTCCGACTTTGTTGTACATCATTTCTGGTCTATTATCGTCTGCCACAAGCCCAATCATTACAAAGAAATCGTTAACTACTCCTTGTTGCTGAAGTAAAATCATCCAACTAGCTGTTCTAACTAATAATGATGTCCAAAATGGAAGAAGAACGCAAATCATTAATAAATTACTGTACTTCATTGGGAGTGTTGCTAGTAAATGGGCTATTGGGTAACCCATTAAAAAACAAAAAACAGTAACAAAGAAAGCAACCTCTACGGTTCTCAACCATAAAATTCTATGTATTCTTCTGTCCTCACTGACTTGAGTAATTTTATTATCTTCATTCAAATACATATCCATAGCTTTTAAATATTTAGCTGAGGTATAAGGAGGTGCAGTTCTCTTAATTGCTTGCCAGTATTCTACATTTCTCCATCTCTTATGAACTTTCATTATTTGTTCTTTAATACTTTGTGTCTCATCAATTTTATTTCTTTTTACTTGTCTGAATAATTTTTTTGTAATGGTGTTAAACCCATTTTTTTCTTTATTAAGTCTTTGAGCTAATTTTCCATGTTCTTTTTTATCAACAAGAATTTTAAAGTCAGATAAAAATGAAGCAAATACTTCTTCGGGAGGAAGCTCTTTACCGTCCCATGTTTCCATAGATTTAAACGTTTTTGGAAGCATGTTTGTAATCATTTTATCATCAATGCTTCTTGTAAACATTTCCCCGATTGGAAAAATATAAGTGATAATCAAAAAAAGTAATAATGGAGCAACAAGTAGAAATGCTTTGATTTTGTTTTTCCTTTCAGCTTTTTTTAAGCTTATCTCTAAAGGGATTCCGTCAGTTGTTAAAATTTGTTTTGTTTCGCTGCTCATAAATAAAAAGGGCGACTTAAAAAAGTCGCCCTATATATATTATATTATACTAGTCTTTTATACTATTTTTATAGACCAGCTTTCATAGCTTCCCACTTCTCACCAAGTTCTGTTCCATTGTCAGCCCAGAAAAATGGATCTACTAAAAAGTATTTTTTAGTGTTTCCAGGAGCGGTCGGCATTTGTGGCATCATTTCAGTTTTACCATCTTTGTACCAAGGCTCATTTGCTTTGATAATTTCTAAAGATGATAATCTGTATGGAGCATAAGCAATATATTTAGCACTTCCAGCTAACATTTCAGTGTTAGTCATCATTGCTAAAGCTTTTTTAGCATTTGCTTCATCTGGTCCACCTTTAACAAGTGCGAAATATTCATAGTCAAGACCTTGTCCATCCCATACTTGTTTAATTGGAGCACCTTCGCCAATTTCAGCATTAAAGAATCTTCCATTCCAACCAGTTGCCATAACAACTTCACCAGATACTAATAATTCTGGTGGTTGAGCACCTGCAGACCAGAATACACATCCACCATTTGGATCTGTACAAAGCTCTTTAATTTTGTTCATTGCTCTATTAACACCAGCTTCAGTTTCTAATAATTTGTAGATCTCTGATCCACCTTTACCCATGTAAACTCCGTCACCAGCTAAAGCGATTTCTAGGTTTGTTAGAGCTGATTTATAAATAGCTCTTTTTCCTGGAAATTTTTTAGTGTTAAAGAAATCTTTTATAGTTTTTGGCGTACCATCAACGTTGTTTACGTTATAAGCATAGTTCCAAGAATATAAAATGTTTCCTACCGCACATTTACTTGGCATTGGAGCAAAGAAATCTTCACTTGCAGGAGTTCCATCTGGAGCTGCAGGGAAATCTTTGTCAAAATCGAATTCGACGAAAATTCCTTCGTCACATCCGTTGATAGTATCAAATGCGAATACATCGATAATATCCCAAGTAATTGCACCTGCTTCTTTTTGAGCTTTGATTTCAGATAATCCACCTGAATAGTCTACCCAGTTGATATCAACACCAAGAGCTTTTGCAGTTGGATCACCATACCCTAGCTTTTGAGACTCTGTATAAGCTCCACCCCAAGATGCTACTGTAACCGCAAATGCAGATGAAGTTATTGAAAGAGCAAAAGAAAGAGCAAGTAATAATTTACTTAATTTTTTCATTTATCCTCCGTTTAAACGTTTAATATAAATTAATTTATATAAGCGAAGTACAACAAAAACGATATTCAGAGTCAACAGGCCATTTTGTTATAGGAATACTGGGATATTTAAGAAATTATTTAGGATCTAGAGCTCTTGCGTCTTGACTGTTCCATCCTACTTTAATCTCATTACCTAATTTTAAATCTAACTCGTTTGAGCTATTTGGAACTTTTAAAATAAATTCTTTATTACCTAAAAGATCTAATCTTACTCTAGTGTGATCACCATGGTAGATAACTTCTTCGATTTTTCCAGTTTGATTATTATCCATTTTATCTTTTGGATTTATTAATGCTCTTTCAGGTCTTATTGATACCGTAGTTTTGTCGCCTTTTGATTTTACTGAAATTGGATTAGCTAAAATTTCACCATTTTGTAGTTTAACTTTACAAATGTCTTTTGAAATATCCGTTACTTCTCCACCAAAAGTATTATTTTCACCTATAAACTCTGCAACGAAAGAATTAACTGGCTCTTCATATAATTTATCAGGACTTGATAATTGTTGAACTTTACCATCATTAAACACTGCGATCCTATTTGACATTGTTAATGCTTCTCCTTGATCGTGTGTAACATAAACAACTGTCACCCCAATATTTTCATGAATATGTTTAATTTCGTATTGCATACTTTCTCTTAAGTTTTTATCTAAAGCTCCAAGTGGTTCATCCATTAGAACTACTGCTGGATCAAATACGAGAGCTCTTGCAACGGCTACTCTTTGTTGCTGACCACCAGATAATTGCGCTGGCATTCTACTTTCAAATCCTGATAGAGAAACCATTGACAAAGCTTTATCTACTTTTTTATCAATCTCATCTTTTTGAACTTTTCTAACTCTTAAAGGAAATGCTAAATTTTCATAAACTGTCATATGAGGAAACAATGCATAATTTTGAAAAACCATTCCAATTCCTCTTTTGTGTGGTGGAATATTTGAAATAGGATTAGAGTCTAAATAAATTTCACCATTTGTTGGTGTTTCAAATCCAGCTAACATCATTAAACAAGTTGTTTTTCCTGAACCAGATGGGCCAAGCATAGTAATAAACTCACCCTCAGAGATATTAAGATTTAAATCTTTTACTACTAAGACTTTACCATCGTAACTTTTATCAACTTTATCGAACTTAACGAATTCTGTATTTTTAGACATCAAGTGTTTAAAACATTTAAGAAGTTAATTATCAATAGCTAATAGTTCTTTATATGTAGCTCTTTTGGAAAATTACAGAATAATTCACAACCTTTGTCGGTAACTCGGATTGCTTCTGATGCTTCTACTCCCCAATCACCAAACTGCATTACTGCAATCATATGAAAACAAACATTTGGTTCAAGTACTGTCATATCGCCTTTATATATATTTAAAGTATGCTCTCCCCAATCTGGTGGATATCCAATACCTATTGAATAACCCGTTCTTGATTTCTTCTCGATACCATATTTATCTAAAATTTTCCAAAAAGCTTGTGCAACATCATTTGCTGTATTTCCAGGTTTAGTAGCATCAATTCCAGCTTGTAAAGCTTCTATAGTTTTATTCATTGTATCAATTTTTAATTGATCAGGTTTACCTAATAAAATTGTTCGAGCCATAGGTGCATGATATCTTTTATAAACACCTGAAAGTTCAATTATAGTTGCTTCACCTTCAACAAATTTATCTTGAGTTGCAGTTAAATGAGAAGCAGATGTGCCTTTTCCAGTTGGAAGAAGCGTAGCAATACTAGAATATTCACCTCCAAATTCTTCTGTGCCATAAAATAAAGACTTTTGAATTTCTCCAACAGCATCGCATTGTCTTGTTCCAGGTTTAATTACTTCCATTGCTGTTTGCATTCCTTTTTGAGAAATTAAAGCAGCAGACTTCATATAATTTATCTCTGCATTGGATTTAATTAATCTAGCCCAATTAACTAGTCGATCAGAATCGATAATGTTTGCATTAGGCAATCCCTGTTTAATCTTTTCATAACAAAAAGCTGTAAAATAATGAGCATCCATTTCAACTCCAATGGACAGTTTATCCCATTTTTTTTCTTTAATTACTTTGGTCAAGTAATCATAGGGATGTTGTGGCCAAGTATGAATATAACTCTCATCATAAACAATAATATTGTCTTTATTTAAATAGGTCTTAATGTACGCCCCACCAGCGTCTTGATCTCTAACAAAGCAAATTGGTTCTACCGCATCAACGTGCACTAATACACATTGTGCATAATAAAAAGACCAAGCATCGTAGCCTGTAAGATAATTAATGTTATTTGTGTCGTGAGAAATGATTAAATCAATTTTTTTCTCTCTCATCAGAGATTGAACTTTTAATAGTCTTTGTTTGTATTCTTCTTTTGAAAAGGACATAAATTAATCAAACAGTCTTCCAAATCCTTTTACAGATTTATTTTCACCTATATTTTCTAAAGATTCCCAGATTAAAGCCTGATTGCTTGAAAGAACTGGTATTCCAAGTTTATCTTCTAATTTTTGTATTAGAGGAAGAACTGGTAAAGCGGTGCAAGATACAAATAAAGCATCTGCCTCACTTACATCTAAATTTATTAGCACATCAAACAGATAATTTTGATCTACTTTACCAATCTCCATGTCAGAATGAATATCAAAGTATGAATTTGAGGTGATTTCAAAACCAGATGATTTAAAATAATCAACAACATCATCGTTAACTTTTTTACTATAAGGTGTGAATATAGAAAGTTTTTTAATATTTAATTTTTTCAATGCTTTCAAAGCTGCTGTACTTGGTGTTGAAAGTTTTGCCTCAGGTTTTGCTGCTTGTATTTTATTTTTAATATTATCGTACCCTGCTGCAATAGTTCCTGATGTACAAGCATATACAACACAGTCTAATTTTTGCTCTGGCAAGATATCTCTTGTTACTTGAGTAATATTCTCTGACATTTTGATCAAATTCTCTTTGGTTAAGGGATTATAACATTCTATTCTATTTACAAAAAAATCTATTTTTTTATCTTTAATTACACTTATAAAATCTTTTTCAATCACTAGATCGGTTGCTAAAGCGATAAGTCCAATACGTGGATTTTGGTTATTTTCAAACTTTGGTTCTATTTTTTGTGATTTCATAAATACAATATACCACCACATATTGATTAATCATTAAAATTTAAAAACTGTATCTAATTTCTTGAATGGTTATAGTAAATAAACGTATAATAAGAAAAATTAATTTTGAAATATAAATGCTCGATAAAAAAAAATTTTATATCAATGGCAAATGGGTTGAGCCAGTAAACAAGAATGAATGTGAAGTTATTAATCCATCAACAGAAGAAGTTTGTGCAATTATAAGCCTTGGAAGTTCTGATGATACAAATGCTGCAGTCAAAGCAGCAAAATCTGCATTTGAGACTTGGAAAGAAACTTCAAAAGAAGAAAGGTTAAATTTATTAGAAAAATTATTAAAAATTTATAATTCTAGATGGGATGATATGACTGATGCTATTACTACAGAGCTTGGTTGTCCTAAAGATTGGTGTTCAGCTAATCAAACATCTTCTGGCGCAGGTCATATCGAAGACTTTATAAAAAGATTAAAAGAATTCGAATTCGAACCAGGTTTTGATAAAGGATCTACTAATCATATTGTATATGAGCCAATTGGGGTTTGTGGATTAATTACACCTTGGAATTGGCCTATAAATCAAATTGCTTTAAAAGTAATTCCAGCTTTTGCTACTGGGTGTACAATGGTACTTAAACCATCTGAAATTGCACCATTGTCAGGAATGCTATTTGCAGAGATGATAGATGAGGCTGGATTTCCAGCTGGAGTATTTAATTTGGTAAATGGTGATGGGCCTGGTGTTGGAACTGACCTGTCAGGACATCCTGATGTTGATATGGTCTCATTTACAGGATCTACTAGAGCTGGAAAATTAATTACAAAGAATGCTGCTGAAACTATAAAAAGAGTTTGTCTTGAACTTGGTGGTAAAGGTGGAAATATTGTTTTTGCTGATGCATATCCTGATGCAGTCAGAGATGGTATTAGAAACGTAATGAGTAATTCAGGTCAATCCTGTGATGCCCCAACTAGAATGCTTGTTGAAAAATCAATTTATAAAAGAGCTGTTGAAGAAGCTGCAGATGAAGCAAATAAAATTAAAGTTGATCTTGCTTCAAAAGCTGGTGACCATATTGGGCCTGTAATTTCAAAAACTCAATTTGATAAAATTCAAAGTTTAATAAATAGCGGAATTGAAGAAGGTGCTACTTTAGTAGCAGGTGGTCCTGACAAACCTGAAGATCTAAAGAAAGGTTATTTTATTAAACCAACAGTATTCACTGATGTTAATAATAATATGAGAATTGCTAAAGAGGAAATATTTGGACCAGTATTGTCGATTATTCCTTTTGAAAATGAAGAGGAAGCTATCCAAATTACAAATGATACAGAATATGGATTAGGAAACTATTTACAAACAGAGGATAATGAAAAGGCAAAAAGAGTCTCAAAAAAATTAAGGTCCGGAATTGTGTATGTAAATCATAAAGCAGCTGACTCTGGGACTCCTTTTGGTGGGTATAGACAATCTGGAAATGGACGTGAAGGTGGAACCTGGGGATTGCATGAATATCTAGAGGTAAAAACTATTACTGAATGGAAAAATTAAAATGCTTGGTTATGTAATGGTAGGAACCAATAACTTAGAAAAAGCAATAATTTTTTATGATGAAGTCTTAAAAGTTTTAAATCTAGAAAGAAATTATAAAGATGAAGTTTGCGCTGGTTACACAGAAAAAAATGGCGATGGAACTATAGAGTTTTATGTGACCAAACCTGTCAATATGAAAGAGGCAACTAATGGAAATGGAACGCAAGTTTCATTTATTACATCATCTAGAGATATAGTTGATAAGTTTCATGAGATTGGACTTAAGGCAGGTGGAAAAAGTGAAGGAGCTGGAGGTGAAAGACCAGAAGGTTCTGGAGTTTACTATTCTTATATTCGAGATCTTGATAATAATAAAATTTGTGCTTTCACAAACAATTAATGTCTTACAATTTAATTCAAGAAAAAATCAATGAAGGAAAAATTATTTTACTTGATGGAGGTATAGGTGCTGAGCTTGAAAAAAAAGGAGCTAAAATGGATCAAAACCTCTGGTGTGGAAAATGTTCGGTAGATAGCCCAGAATTTCTAAAAGAAGTTCATGAAAATTATATTGATGCAGGTGCTGATGTTATTACAACAAATACTTATGCTACAACTCCAATTTCTCTTAGAAAACACGGATATGAAGACTCAATTGAATTATTTAATAAACAGGCAGTTCAAATTGCAAAACAAGCAATTAATAATTCAAAAAAGAACATCTGTTTAGCAGGAAGTGTTTCGAGTTATGGAAGTTTTCTTAAACTTGGAACAAAGAACATGAAGCCATGTTTTAATGAACATATTAAAATTTTATCAAATGAGGGTGTTGATTTAATAATTTTAGAAGCAATGACATCTCAAGCAGAAATCGTGGAGACTATGCTTGAGTGTTCTTCAAATATAAAGTTACCTGTTTGGCTTTCTATTTCCTGTGTAATAGATCAGAATACAAAAAATATTACACTTGGTTATGATGATGTGAAGAATAAAACTGAAATTTACGAGGATTTAGAAGAATCGTTGAAAAATTTTAGTAAATTACATAAGGGGCCAATTTTAATTGCTCACTCAGATATTAAAACAACGAATGCAGCTTTAGATACTGCATTAAAAAATTATAATGGAGTTATTGGTGCATACCCTAACAAAGGCTATTACGAAAAACCAAATTGGAAGTTTGTGGATGATTTTTCACCCAATGATTATTTGGAAGTTGCAAAAAAATGGTTTAGCAAAGGTGTAAAAATTGTTGGT
The DNA here is from genome assembly GCA_902588975.1 of uncultured Pelagibacteraceae bacterium. Lineage (GTDB taxonomy): Bacteria > Pseudomonadota > Alphaproteobacteria > Pelagibacterales > Pelagibacteraceae > Pelagibacter. Next base: position 92,815 of record CACIRJ010000003.1, read on the forward strand.
GGTTGTTGTGGTATAGGAGTTGAAGAGATAAAAGCTGTTTCAATTTTGAAGTAATAATATATTGTAAAATTATGAAAACTTTTATTGGTGGTATTGGTTGTTTTTGGGACGAAACTAAATACGATGGTATAAAAGGAATATTATCTACCGAATGTGGTTATTGCGGAGGTAATGATCCTAATGTTACTTACAAAGCAGTTTGTGGTGGGGATACAGGTCACATAGAAGTAGTCAAAGTTCAATATGATGAAAATATTTTAAGCTATGAAGACATGGTCAGATTATTTTTTAAACTCCATGACTCAACTCAAAAGAATAGACAAGGAACTTATGTAGGAATTCAATATCGCTCTGAGATATTTTATAATAATGATAATGAAAAAAATACAGCAGAGAAAATTTTAAAAGAAATGAATCAGAAATTAGATGGAAAAGTTACTACAAAAATTTCCAAAGAAAAAAACTATTGTAAAGCAGAAGGCTATCATCAAAAGTACGAGAAAAATAAATCTCTTAAGTTTGGATAAAAAGTACTAATTTGAAAAAAATTATTTCAGAAAAAAATCCAGAATTAGTTACAAGAAAAGATAATAAAGCTCAATGGAATCTCCCAAATAAAAGGAGGTTGGGTTTTAGAAATTTATATAAAATTAATAGATATGGAATATACCTTAGATCAGATTTTGTTTTAAAATTAAAAAAAAAAATTGATAAGAGAATTGGAAAATTATCTTCTGTAAAAAAGGTAACTAAAAATAAAGCTTTTTGCTCTTTAATAGTTGGTAAAGATCAGGATATTTTATTCGAGCAGTACGCAAAGGACTTTTCTACAAATCAGCCTCAAACAATTATGTCAATTACAAAAATGTTTATACATTTATTTGTGGGAGAGCTTATAGACAGAAAACTAATTAACTTAAATAAGAAAATTTCATTTTACTTGCCAAAAATTGGCAGTGGTTATGCAAATGCAAAAGTAAAAGACGTTTTAGACATGAACATTGTAAATCTATATAGCGAAGATTATACAAAAGCTTATTCGTCTTCATTTTTACATGAGCCTGTGGGAGGGTGGAGACTGCCGATTAAAGGCAAAAACATTCAAAGCCAGGAACAATATTTAAATTCAATTAAATCTTTAAAAAACAGAGATTTAAAAAATTATACCGATCTGGCGCATTATAAATCAGCTAATACTGATGTTATTGGACTAATTGTAGAAAGAGTAAGTAAAAAAAGTTTAAGACAATGGCTGTTGGAAACAGTTGAAGCAACAGGATTTGAAGAAGGATTGTATATAGGAACAGATAGATTTGGAACACCGTGGATGTCTGGAGGCGGAAGTTTAATTACAAGAGATTTTTTAAGAATGGGTTTACTTTTTTCTAGGTTTGGAAAAGGTATAAATGGAAAAAATATTGGTTCTAAAACTTTTTTGAGTAAAACTATTAATAGTAAGGGACCCAAATACATTCAATTATCTAAAGATAAATTTGTCTGTTATGTTAATTCATTAATGAAATGCGGTAACTGGATTGGTCACTCTGGGTATGGGGGCCAATTTTTAGGAATAAATTTGAAAACAAAAGTTGTTGCTGCGTTTTTTTCTGTCTTAGAGACTAAATCTGCAACAAATGAAAAATATAAAAAAGATATGGTAAATATGATAGACCAAATAATTAGTAAAGATTACTAATTTAAGAAAATTTTGTTATCAAGGATTTTAAATGTTTATCTGTGACGCCACAACAACCCCCAATAATTTTTACCTGATCGTCTATTAACTCAGAACACTTATCAACAAATTCAATTTCATTTTCAGTTATTAATGCTTGCATAGTACTCGTGTCAAATTTATGAATTTCTGGATAGAACATAATTGGCCCATTCCAATTTGATTTTAAAACTTTCATTCCCTCTTTTGTATCAATAAACCAACTATGCATAATGCCATAAACATCTCCACCGATAGATTTGAGTGAATTAATTATTTCAGCGAAATTTATAATTTTATCTTCAGGAAGGAATTTTGGCTCATCAGGATATTTTAAAGGATCATATATAATAGATCTCTCTTTTTCAGCTCTAAAATTTCTACCTACTACGGTTTCATCAAACTTACTTATGCAGCAACTTAATCCAACCCAGACAGGTAAACCTGTTTCCAAAGCTGCATTAAGCAAAATTTTAGCATGGTCAATATCTAAAAGCATTTCAAGAATAAGCACTTCGACTCCCTCTTCTTTTAATACCTTCGCTTGTTCTTTATAATTTTTTTCTTCTTTTGCAAATGATGGTACAAATTTTGTGTCAGGTCTAAATTCATTTTCAGCCAAAGCTAAATATGTTGACATGCTTCCAGCAATTTTAATTTTTTTTCCAGAATTTTTGACTGCTTGTCTTGCTAACTTAACTGTATCAATGTTAATTTTTATAGTCTGATCTCCTAAATTTGAAGGCTCAAGACAATGCCTTGCAGTTCCAAAAGTATTGGTTGTTATCATATCACATCCGGCGTTTATATGACTTTCGTGTACTTTGATTACTATTTCTGGTGAGAAAACATTTGCTAAACCAGAAAAAGCTGGTCCCATAGTTCCACCAAGTCTCTGAATTTCTGAGCCTGTTCCACCATCTAAGAAGACTTTTTTTTTTGATTTCAATAATTCATTAATATCCATTATGCTAATTTCTTCTCTGACTTTGGAACATATACAACTTCAATTACACCACCAAGAATTATTAGAATACTACCTATTGTTTCTCTCCAACCAAAAGGTTCATTTGTTAAAATACTAGCACTAACAACACCAATAATTATTTCAGCTAAAAATAAAATAGATGATAAGCCGGCTCCTAGTTTGCTTGGAGCCCAAAAGATTATTACTCCTGTAGGAATAAAATAAAATATCGAGATAAGTAATAAAAAAGTGGACATTGACATGATAACCTCCACTGATGGAACTGGTCCTAAATAATCTACTAAGAATAACCCAATAGGTATACTGGCTAAACCTCCATAAAAAAAGAATGTGAATATAATTGGAAAGACTCCATCTGTTTTAATTATTTCCATTCTAATTAAACCAGCACCAAATAGTGCACCTCCAGCAAGAGCCAACCAATCCCCTGCATTTTGAGGTAATGGGATTATATTTTCTTGACTGAATACAATCCATAAACCTCCTAGTGCCAAACCTAATGTGATTACCCTCTTCCAACCAAATTTCTTTTTTAAAAATATAATTTCAAATATTGTTGTCCAAACAGGTATCATGTAAAACATGATTAATGCTTTAACTACATCAGTAAGAAGAAAGCTAAGAGCATAACAAACAAATCCACTTCCAACAAAAAAACCAGTCAGAGGAAATTCCAATCCAATAGACTTTCCTTTTATAACTCTCCAAATTGCGACTGGTGATAATATTAATATTCCAACCGCCATTTGGGATATTGTTCCCCAGCCACCAGTCAAACCTCCATCTTCTAGTATTCTTTGAGGTAACCAATAAATTCCCCATGAACCAGCAGCAATAGCTAATGCAAATGAAATTTTAAAATGATGAGGGTGTCTGGTCATTATTATTCCGTTAATTCTGGTTTAAATTTTGAAAAGTTAAAAATTTCTTCATAAAATTTGGCAAAGTTAATTAGTTTATTATCTTCTTTAACATTTGCTATAATCTGCATTCCCATTGGTAGCCCTTTATTATTAAAACCAACTGGAATAGATATAGTTGGCAAACCAAGCAAACTTGATAATGTATAGACTTCCATATATCTATGATAAGTGTCAATTTTATTATCATTGATAAATTCTGGATTGCTTAGGTTCTTTTCAAAAGGAAATAGTTGAGCCGAAGGTAATGCTAAAAAATCATAATGTTTAAATAGGTTTTGTATTTTATCCATATATTTATTTCTTATTTCTATTGCTTTTAAAACATCGTTTGTTTTGATGCTTTTCCCTTTTTCATATTCCCAATATGCTTGAGAAGGTAATTCATTTAAATTTTTTAAATTATATAACAAAAAGTTTTCATACAAAAATTTGGCTCTTAATATTGTCCAAGAATACCACAATTCTTCTGAATTAATTTCAGTTTTTAAATCTTCAATATTTAAATTATTTGATTGTAATTTTTTTAAAATATTTTCACATAAGTCGATGATTCCATCTTCATACTTATATTGTTCGTTTAGATCAATGCACCATCCAATTTTTAAATCTGGAAGTTTTTTAATATTTATAACTTCAAGATCGAAAGATAATTTATCCTTTACATTCTTCCCTTTTATATAGTTAAATAAAAATTCCATGTCATTGGGAGTCCTAGCAAAACATCCAGTTGTAGATATTAAAGGAAAATCTTTTAAATTTTTAATTTCAAATCTATCTTCTGCAATCGCACCAGGTGTTGGTCTTAATCCATAAATATTTGCAAATGCTGCTGGGTTTCTACAAGATCCCATCATATCTGTGCCATCTGCAAAAGGAATTAAATTTGCTGCAACAGCTGCTGCTGCACCACCAGAAGACCCTCCCGCTGACTTACTATGATCATAAACATTTGAAGTTGCTCCATAAACTCTGTTAGTAGTATGACAACCAACAGCAAATTCAGAGAGATTTGTTTTACCAATTAAAATTGTGTTTTTTCTATAATTATCTACTAATAAAGAGTCCTGTTTTGGTATATTTTTTAATAACTCTTTATATCCATAGCATGTTACCTCATTTTTAATATCAAATAATTCTTTAACAGCAATTGGAAGTCCATAAATATCATCTTTTTCATTATCACTATTAAAATTTTCATCTTTTAATTTTGCTTCTTCAGTAATTTTTGTTTCATCTATATGTGAAATAATAGCATTTAATTTTGGATTGAATTTTTTTATTCTATCTAAATAAAAATTTAGTACCTCTACTATTTTAATTTCTCTTTTTTTTATTTTTGAAATTATTTGATGGACAGAAAAATTCTCAAGCACTTAATTAAACCTATCTTGCTTGTCTAATACTCTCTAAAACTAAAGTCTTGACCTCATCTAATGATGCCTTTTTAGGATTTTGTCCGTAAGCTTGGTCTAACATTGATTTCTTTGCTATTCTCTCTTGGCAATCTTCTGGCACTCCTAATTCATTTAATCCTTTAGGGATTTTTAATCTATCTAGAATTATATTTAAGTTGTCTTGAAAACTTTCAATTGAATGGTTTTCAAATTGCATAGCCTCTGACATTCTTTTTACTTTTTCTTCTAATCCAGGTAAATTATATTTCATGACTGCAGGAAGTATAATTGCATTAGTCAATCCATGATGAGTATTATATTCAGCACCAACCATGTGCGAAATTGCATGAACTAAACCTAGGCCTTTTAAGAAAGCTATTCCACCCAAATAAGATCCAATAATCATTCCTCCTCTCGCTAAAAGATTATCAGGTTCTTCGACAGCTGCATAAAGTGATTTTGAAATTAAATTTAAACTTTCTAATGCAGAACCATCACAAAGTGGATGAAATATAGGAACACTATAACCTTCAATTGCATGTATCATTGCATCTATACCGGTCCAAGCAGTAAGATTTGCTGGTAATTTTAAAGTTAGCTCTGGATCTACTAAAGCTAAACATGGTCGGGCATCTGGATGCCATAAACAAAATTTCATTCCTTTTTCGAGATGAGTGACCATGGCAGTAACTTCTGTTTCAGCACCTGTTCCTGCTGTAGTTGGAATAGTAATTATTTTTGGAAAAGGATTTTCCATAGTTAGTTTTGGTGGCTCTTTTTCAAATTCAAAATCCCATAAAGGCACACCGCTATCAACTGTAAGAGAAATTGCTTTTCCTCCATCCATTGCACTTCCACCGCCTATTGCAATTATTGCATCATGGTTGCCTTCACGAAATTTTTTACATCCAGAATCTATTTCATCATCTCTAGGATTTGGCGATATATTTGAATAAATATCTGATTTGATTTTTGAATCATTAAGTAAATTTTGTAAATCACTTATAAATGGTAAATTTACACTACCACTATCAGTAACGATTAATGCATTATTTATTTTAAAATTTTTACAAAACTTTCCAATTTCTTTAAATCTTCCAGGTCCATAAGCTGTAAAAGTTGGGAATGTCCAATCCTGATTATTTAATAAAAATTCTTCATTAAGCTTAAAATTTTGCATAATATTTTAAAAACTTATACTAATTTCAATATTATTAAATGAAAATTTCATCTGAAAAAACAGATCTAAAAAAAACATATTTAGCAATTGCTACAATGCTCTTAGCAATTTTATGTATAGATCTTTACATGGTTATTATTAAATTTTTAGGTGATGAATACTCAATAATTCAATTAACTTTATTTAGAAATGTAGCAGCAATTATACCTTTGTTATT
>CACIRJ010000004.1 GCA_902588975.1 uncultured Pelagibacteraceae bacterium
TCATCAAAAAAATTAACTTTTTCCGCGTTAACATTAAAAACTAAAGTAAAAAGTAAAATTATTGCTAAGGTAATTTTTTTTATCATCTTTTTATTTCGTCTATGTTATGTACCATACTTTCATAAAAACCTGCTTTAGTAATTTTGACAAATTTTGGTTTTTTTCTGAGATCTTTAATTCTTTTTGCACCTAAGTATCCCATTGATGATTTTAAACCCCCTACTAGTTGGTAGATTATTTTTTCAACTGTGCCTTTGTATTTAACAAAACCTTCAACACCTTCTGCTACATATTTTGAAGTATCTTTTTGTTTTGATTGAAAATATCTATCTGCTGATCCTTTATTCATTGCTCCAATAGATCCCATGCCTCTAAAACTTTTAAATAATTTACCACCTCTTTTAATAATTCTTCCTGGAGCCTGATCTGTTCCTGCAAATAATGATCCAATCATTACCGCATCTGCTCCTGCTGCAAGTGCTTTTGCAATATCCCCAGAAAATTTGATACCTCCATCAGCTATTAATGTTGTTTTACTTTTGCCCATACCTTTTTTTACATCTAAAATTGCACTTAACTGTGGAACTCCTATCCCCGCAACTAATCTTGTAGTGCATATAGATCCTGGTCCAATTCCAACTTTTATAATATCTACTCCTTGCTTAATCAGAAATTTAGCTGCTTCTGCTGTAGCAATATTACCTGCACATAAAGCTGTTTTGGTTGGTTTAATTTTTTTAATTTTTTTTATTATTTCAGCTACTTTTTTTGTGTGGCCATGAGCTGTATCAACAACAATTAAATCGATATTTTCTTTTAAAATCTTTTGAGCTCTTATGTGTTCGTTTAAACTTGCACCAACAGCTGCACCAACTAACATTTTTTTTGCTTTTACTTTTCTTATTTCTTTTATCTGATCATTTATTGATAAATTTCTATGTATAACACCTATTCCACCCTTTTTACCGATTGAAATAGCCATGTTAGACTCTGTTACAGTATCCATTGCTGAAGTTAGAAGGGGTATAGAAATATTTAAGTATTTTGATAATTTAACTTCTGTCTTTACTTCTGAAGGTAAAATTTCAGAATAATTTGGTGCTAAGGTTACATCATCGAAAGTGAGCGCTTCTTTGATAGGATCCATGTCCTTATATAAACGATTCTTAAAAAAATGAAAGTATCTATCTTAAATTTTTGCAGATTAAGAAACTTTCTTTAGAGTCTTTTCTACTTGCTGGGGGCTTATAAACATTAAATTTTACAAAATTTTTTTTTGAAAATGCAATTATCTCATTAAATGAAGTTCCCATAAATAATTTTGAGACAAAATAGCCATTTGGCTTCATCATTTTTGTAGCGAAATCCAAAGCTTCTAAAACTAATTCTCCAGTTACCATAGAGTCTAGGTTTTTGTTTCCCGTAGTATTGACTGCCATATCTGAAATAATTAGGTCAATTTTTCCATCAAAATAATTATTAATTTTATTTTGTTGCTCAGTATCCGTAAAATCTCCTTTTAAAATTTTTACATTCTTTATTTCTTCTATTTCTTTTAAATCTATTGCTAAATGTTTATTACATTTTAAATTACTTGCTATATATTGAGACCAACTTCCAGGAGCAGCTCCAAGATCTATTACTGATATATTATTTTTTAAAAATTTAAATTTTTCGTTAATTTCCTTTAATTTATAAACGGCTCTTGATCTATATCCTTCAACTTTTGATTGTCTAACATAAATATCTCTTCTCTGCTTATTAATCCAATTTTTTGAGATTTTATTTTTTTTCAATTAGTTTTGAACCTTAAAGATTTTGAGATTTTATTATTATCCAAAGTATTTAATTCTATCTCTAGATTTTTCTCGTTTCTCATATCTTTATCATTTACTTTAATACCACTAGCTAAATGTATAATTCCAATTTTATGATTTGGTAAAAAAGGTTCCACGAAAATTTTATTCTTTTCATCAAACTTTGGAAGTAAGTTGCTAGCTAACCAGTTGCAATTATGAGGAAGAAATTCAACATCTACATTATCGATATATACGCATATATTTATTGCTAGTTGCTCTGAACCAAATATTTGTCCATGACTAAGAGTAGTTTTTAAATTTTTTTGCCAAACATTCCAGCAGCTAGAGTCTTTTTCTAATGAGAAAACACCAATGTTGATATGCGGAGCAAATGCTAACTTTCTTGCTTTATTAATATCAATTTTAGATTTAATAGCATGTTTAAAATTTTGAGATTTTATAATGGCTAATTTTCCAAACAACCAATTAACGTTACTTAATATTCTATATCCAGGTGTCATTGTCTGGGTAATGCCTAGTTTACCATTATCACAAGCCTTAAAATATAAGTCTATTGAGCTCCAATCTTGAACCCAAGCATCACAATCAATCCACAGGTATTTTTTATAGTTTGGAAAATATTTTGGAAGAAACGCTCTTGATACCTGACTTTTTAGCCATTCTTTACCTTTAACTTTAGATTGTGGAACCTCAATATCCCATTCAGCTTTTTTGATCTCGTCTACTTTATCTTTTAGAAGAGCGGTTTGCTCCTCTGTTAAACCCGCATCAAGTATACAAATAGCAACCTTTTCACTGTAATTGAATTGTTTAATAGAGTCTATTAATTCATTTAGCAATTCAAAGTAATTAGAATCTGCTAGAGAAATAATTACATTCTCTTTCATTACAAAATATCTTCGTGATGATCAACGCCATCATCTTTTTCTTTATTTTGTTTTTTTAAAAATAAGTAATGAATTGAACTTGCTGGAATCATTAATAAATAAATAATTCCTGAAATTATAATTGTATTAAAGGTATATATTAGCAACAAACCAAAATATAAAATTATTCCAAATAAAAGAAATATTGAAGTACTTCTTGGGACAACAATTCTTTTAAAAGAATATGTAGGAATTTTACTTATCAAAAGCACAGAAATAACAATGAATAAAGATGGAACAATAATATTTTTATTAATAGTTATAAACTGAACTTCGCTAAAACTATAAATTAATGGCATTAATACCAATACTCCACCTGCTGGTGATGGAATACCCTCAAAAAAATTATCCCTCCATGAAGGTTCCCCGCCTGTTGAAACATTAAATCTTGCAAGTCTCAAAGCAACACAAACCACATATATTAAAGATATTAACCAACCAAATCTGCCGATATTATCTAGCGCCCAGAAATACATTATGAATGCTGGCGCAACTCCAAAACTAATTACATCCGTTAATGAGTCTAATTCTTTTCCAACTTTTGATGTGGCTTTAATTAATCTGGCAATTCTTCCATCTAAACCATCTATAATTGCAGCAATTAAAACTGCAATAACTGATAATTCAAATCTTCCATCAAATGCAAACTTAATTGAAGTCAAACCAATACACACTCCAACCAAAGTCATAATATTTGGCAAAATAACTCTTGAATTTTTATTTGATACTAATCTTATATTCTTTTTTGGATTTTCCATTTATCTTTTGGCTATCAATGTTTCTCCAGCAACTGCTCTTTGATTAACTTTTACGAGTGGTTCATAGTTTTCAAAATATAAATCTGCTCTACTTCCAAATCTAATCATTCCTATTCTAGATCCTTGATCAACATTTTCTTCAACTGAGGTATCTGTTACTATTCTCCGTGCAACCAGTCCTGCTATTTGAACTACAATTATATCTTCTCCGTGAGAATTTTTAATTTTATAATAATTTCTTTCGTTATCCTCGCTTGCTTTATCAAGAGATGCATTAATAAATTTTCCAGGTTTGTATAAAATTTCTTCAATTTTTCCTGAACATGGAGATCTATTCACATGACAGTCAAATACATTCATAAATATACTTACTTTCTTAAATTTTTTATTTTCAAGTCCCAATTCTTTTGGTCCGTTTGTATCTAAAACTTGTAAAACCAATCCGTCAGCAGGACTTGTTAAATAGTTCTCGTCATTTATTGGAATTCTCTCTGGATCTCTAAAAAAATAATAACACCAAATACTCAAGACCAAACCTATGAAACCTAAAAAACCATGAATGAAATATAGAATGATCGTTACTACTACGAAAATTACTATAAATTTATAGCCTTCGTTATGAATCTTTGGAAAAATTTTGTCTATCATAATCGTTCAATTGATAATTCTGGATTAATATGTATATAAAAAGTATAAATTCAATTATTAAGATACATCAAAAAATGAGCAAAATTAAGGTAAAAAATCCCATTGTCGAGCTAGACGGCGATGAAATGACAAGAGTAATTTGGGAATTCATCAAAAACAAATTAATTCTACCTTATTTGGATTTAGGCATTGAGTATTACGATCTAGGAATGAAAAGCAGGGATGATACGGATGACAAAATTACAATCGACTGTGCTAATGCAATTAAAAAGAATGGAGTAGGTATCAAATGCGCAACTATTACTCCTGACGAAGCGAGAGTTGAAGAATTTAAATTAAAGAAAATGTGGAGATCTCCGAATGGAACAATAAGAAATATTATTGGAGGAACAGTATTTAGAGAACCAATAATTTGTAAAAATATTCCTAAACTTGTCCCATCTTGGACTGATCCATTAATTATTGGAAGGCATGCTTTCGGTGATCAATATAGAGCTACAGATTTTTTAGTTCCAGGAAAAGGTAAATTAGAAGTTAAGTGGACATCGGAAGATGGAAGTGATGAAAAAAAGTATGAAGTATTTGACTTTCCAGGACCTGGTATTGCTCTTTCAATGTATAATTTAGATAAATCAATTGAGGACTTTGCAAGATCATGTTTCAATTACGGTCTAATTAAAAAATGGCCTGTATATTTATCAACTAAGAATACCATACTAAAAAAATATGACGGTAGATTTAAAGATATATTTCAAAATGTCTTTGAAAAAGATTTTAAATCAGAATTTGAAAAAAATAACATAACTTATGAACATAGGTTAATCGATGATATGGTTGCTTGTGCTATGAAGTGGCACGGTAAATATATATGGGCTTGTAAAAACTACGATGGCGATGTTCAATCAGATACTGTTGCTCAAGGTTATGGTTCATTAGGTTTAATGACTAGTGTTTTATTGGCACCTGATGGCAGAACAATGGAAGCAGAAGCGGCTCATGGAACTGTAACTCGACATTTTAGAATGCATCAGCAAGGTAAAGAAACATCAACTAATCCAATTGCATCTATATTTGCTTGGACAAGGGGTTTGGCACACAGAGGAAAGTTAGATAGCAATGATGAATTAATTAAATTTGCCAAAACTCTTGAAGAAGTATGTGTTGATTCAGTTGAATCAGGTTCAATGACTAAAGATTTGGCTATACTAATTGGTCCTTCAACAAAATATTTAACAACTAACCAGTTTTTAGATGTAATTGATGGAAGTTTAAAACAAAAATTAAATTAAGGTTTTTAATTTTTCTAAAGCTTCATCGATTTTATTTGAATCTTGACCTCCAGCTTGTGCAAAGTCTTTACGACCTCCACCGCCTTTTCCACCTATAATTTCAGATCCTAGTTTTGCAAATTTAACTGCATCGTATTTATTTGTTAAATTTTCTGTTACACCTACAGCAAGACCAACTTTCTCATCCTTATTTGCAAATACTACTACTATTCCTTCACCCAACTCTTTTTTACCTGCATCAACGAGTTTTCTTAGGTCTTTTGGAGATAAATCTTGAACTTTTTGTAATCTAACTTGAGTACCATTTATATTTTCATCTTTAATTATGTTTTTTGTTTTATCAGCTAAAACTGATTGAACATTTAATTGTTCTAGTTGTTTATTAAGGTCTTTAATTAATCCTTTGGTATCTTTATTTTCTAGATTTGGTTTTCCACCTAATTTAATAATTTGAGCAGACACCTCTTTAATACTGTCTTCATCTTTTTGAGCAGAAAGGTTTGACATTTTTTCCTTATTTTTTAAGAATATTTCAAGTTGTTTATCCCTTAAAGCTTCGACCCTTCTCACTCCAGCAGCTATTGCGGATTGGCTAACAGTTTTAAATTTTCCAATATCTCCTGTATTTTTTACATGTGTTCCACCACATAATTCTGTTGAAAAATAAGAGTTATTTTCTGCTCCCATAGAAACTACTCTTACCTCTTCTCCATATTTTTCACCAAAAAAAGCTAAAGCACCTTTTTCAATTGCAGCTTTTGGTGTCATAATTCTTGTAGTTACATCAGTTTTGTTTTGTACGTATTCATTAACTAATTTATCGATAATTGTTAATTCATCCTCTGTAATTGGTTTCATATGACTAAAATCAAATCTCAGTCTATCAGGCGCAACTAAAGATCCTTTTTGCATAACGTGTTTTCCCAATGTTCTTCTCAAAGACTCATGTAATAAATGAGTTGCAGAATGATATGCCTTAAGATTGTTACGTCTTTCAATATCTATTTTCATTTCTACAACGTCTTTGATCTTAATCTCACCAGATTTTAGAGTTCCGTGGTGTATAAACAAATCTCCAAGTTTTTTTTGAGTATCTGTAACCTCAAATACTGAATTACCAGATACTATTGTTCCTTGATCTCCAACTTGTCCACCAGACTCTCCATAAAAAGGGGTTTGATTAGTAATAATTATCCCTTCCTCACCATTTGAAATATTTTGTGCTTCTATATTATTTTTAATTATAGATAACACAACTCCTTCTGATTGGTTAAACTCGTAACCAAGAAACTCTGTAGGTCCTATTTTATCTTTTATACCAAACCAGATTTCTTCTTCAGAGGCATCTCCAGAACCTTTCCAATTTTGTTTTGCAAGTTCTTTACTCTTTTTCATTAATTCATCAAATTTATTTTGATCAACGGTCAAAGATTTATTTTTTAAAATATCTTCTGTTAAGTCTAACGGGAAACCATAAGTATCATATAATTTAAACGCTACTTCACCTGGTAAAACTTTTTTTATTTTTGAAATTTCATCATTCAAAATTTTAATTCCTCTATCAAGTAATACTAAAAATTTTTCTTCTTCCATTTTTAATGTTTCTTTAATCAAAGTCTCTGATCTTTCTAATTCAGGATAATTTCCTTTCATTTCATCTTTCAATGTATCAAAAATTTTATTGAAGACTGGTTCTTTAGAACCTAGTAAATGAGAGTGTCTCATTCCTCTTCTCATTATTCTTCTAAGAACATATCCTCTTCCTTCATTTGAAGGTAATACTCCTTCTGCAAGAAGAAATGAGCTAGCTCTTAGATGATCTGCAATTACTCTAAAGCTTGATAAATTATTTTCATCTTGTTTTACTTTTGTAAATTCAGAAATCGAATTAATTAATTTTTTAAAATGATCTGTTTCGTAATTATCATGTGTGTCCTGAAGTAATGCTGCAATTCTCTCTAAACCCATTCCAGTATCTACAGAAGGTTTTGGAAGATTAATTCTTTTATCTTTTGAAACTTGCTCAAATTGCATGAAGACTAAATTCCATATCTCAATATATCTATCACCATCCTCATCTTTGGTTCCGGGTAAACCACCTTTTAAATGATCTCCATGATCATAAAATATCTCTGAACAAGGTCCGCAAGGGCCCGTTTCGCCCATTGACCAAAAATTATCAGCAGTTGCTATTCTAATAATTCTATCGTCGCTAAAACCCGCTATTTTTTTCCAAAAATTAAAGGCTTCATCATCTTCATGATATACTGTCACATAAAGTCTTTTTTTATCTATTCCAAAATCTTTTGTTATTAAGTTCCAAGCATAATGAATTGCTAGTTCTTTAAAATAATCACCAAAGGAAAAGTTACCTAACATCTCAAAAAATGTATGGTGTCTTGGTGTGTAACCAACATTCTCTAAATCATTATGCTTTCCACCTGCTCTTACACATTTTTGTGAAGTTGTCGCTCTTACATAATCTCTTTTTTCTAGTCCTGTGAAAACATTCTTAAACTGGACCATTCCGGAGTTGGCAAACATTAGTGTAGGATCATTATTAGGAACTAAATTACTAGATTCTACAATCTTATGATTATTCTTTTCAAAATACTTTAAAAAAGTATTTCTTATCTCATTAAGTGTTTTTTCAGCCATATTTTATTTATATAGCTTTTTTATTTTAAGTAAATTAGTGATTAATTTTTATGTTGCTTTGAGTTTCATTCGCACTCGTTGTTTCAATCCACACCCATTCACCATCATGATCTCTACAGGCTGTATTGTCATACATATTATATTCAGCTCTTCTAATTAAAACCTCAAGATAGGTTCTACAAAAATATCCTTCTAAATTAATAAAAGTAGTTTTTGGAATTATGTATCCTTTGTAAGATCCGCTTTTCCACAAATGTTTCTTTCCATCTGGATTGGTTTCTAGTGCAAGCATCAAATTCTCTGTTGCTATCTTAATTTTAGAATTTGTCATTCCACTATATAATCTCTCTTCCAAACCTTCATGTTTGGCTAAAGACTGTCCATTGAAAATTATAAATAAAATTAATACAAAAAGCCCCAATTTAAATTGGGGCTTTTCAAATTTGTTTATGTGTTTTTTAAGCATCAATATCTGCTTCATTAACAACACCATCATTATTTATATCAAGATTTACTGTTTCCCAGCCACTATCAACACCAACGCCTGGTTTAACGTTTTCAATAGTTCTTGCTAATTCTGTTTCTGTATTAGCTATATCAGTATTAGCATTATTGATATCTGTCTCCAAGTTAGCAATATCTTTCGTAGAATTTAATATCTCACTCTCTAAAGTTTCCACTTCGGTTTGAAATATATTTTGCTCACCCTGGGTTATTGTAATTTGAGCTTCAGTTTCAGCAACACTAGCATTAATAGTATCAATTTGAATTTGAATGGTTGCAACTTCTTCCTCAGTTAAATCTGTATTATCTAATTGATTATTTAAATCATTAACTTGATTATTTAAATCATTTAGCTGATTAGTCAAAGTTCTTACTTTTGTTTCAAGAGTAGAAATTGTAGTTAACTTAGCTTCAATAGCTTGAGTATCATCTGTAATTTGATTGTTCAAAGTTTCAATTAACTGGTTTTTTGCAATTATTTGATTGCTCAAATTAATTATTTGATTTTGTAAATCAAAAATACCAGTTTCATACGGATTACCAAAATTAGCTTGTAAAGCTCCAACATATGCTGGAAGGTCTTGTGCCTTGGCAATAGCTACATATGTTTTTACTCTTTGGCCATGATTTACAAAGTCTTTAGAATAAACACTATCACTTACCCAGCCACTTTTAACTAATGATAAACTCTCTTTTTTAATTAATTGTTTAGAAACTTTATTGATTCCCTCAAAAAATTTATCATCAGCTTTTGAAATTCTATAAGCTAGTTTATCCTCTGCTTTTTTTATTTCTTTATCTGGATATTTTTTCTTGATTATTTTCTTAGCTGCTTTTTGATATTTGTTTTGAGCTTTTGCAATTGATTTTGCATATTTTATAAAGGCTTTATCAAGCTTCTTATCAATTTTTTTTGTAAACTTAGTTGATTTCTTTTCAGCTTTCTCTATTTCATTTTCAGCCTTTTTTGCATCTTTCTCAGCTTTTTTAGATGCTTTCTCTGCTGCTTTTTCAGCTTCTTTAGATGCTTTCTCTGCTGCTTTCTCAGCTTCTTTAGATGCTTTCTCTGCTGCTTTCTCAGCTTCTTTAGATGCTTTCTTGGATTCTTTAGATTCTTTACTGTTTCCCTTATCTTTGCCTTTATCTTTATCCTTTTTAGCGTAAGCTACAGAATCAAATTCAGTAATATTTGTAAACTTTGCAACCAATGTACTGTTAACCAATGAAAATGAAAAAACTGTAGCAATCACTAATTTTAAAGACTTATTTAATAGTCTTTTGTATTGTTTATTTTTCATGTTTTTTCTCCTTTTGGTTAACTAGACGTATCAAATTAACATTTATTCGATCGAATAAATCACTTTTTTATTCGTCTTATATTATATGAAGTCTGATGTAATATGTTAGTCGAATGAATGAAAAAAATAGGAAAGAATTAATGATATTAATGCCTAAATTAAGAAGATATTGCTATTCCCTTACAAATAATAAGGATTTAGGGGATGATTTATTACATGATGCAATTGTAAAAATTCTGTCAAAATTCCATTTATTAAAAATTGAAAATTTTAACGCTTATATATACAGGCTGATATCTAATACTTGGAAAGATAATCTTAGAAAAAAGTATACAAGAAATGAAATATCAATTTCAACTGAAGGTATTGAAAAGAATCCTGCATTAACTATCAATGAAAATGATAACCTTGATTATATATCTGCAAAAGATGATGTTTTTGAAAAAGTTATAAATTTATCTGAAAAATTAAAAGAAACCTTAATGCTAGTAACTGTGCAAAAAAAAAGTTACAAAGAAGCATCAGAAATTTTACAGGTTCCTATCGGAACAATCATGAGCAGAATACATGAGGCAAGAAGAATTTTAAATGAAGTAAATAACGAATCCATCAAAAAGAAAAAATTATGAATATTGACGATATTAAATTACAATTATATGTCGATGGAGAATTAGACACTAAAGATAATATTGAGGTTGAAAAATTTATACAAGATAATCCTTCTGCAAAAAAAAAAGTTGATGAATATAGACAGATTAATAATTTATTATTTGAAAAATACAAATCTATAGAGCAGGAAAATATTCCTCAAAGAACTATAGACCTTTTGATCAAAGAAAAAAAATCTATTTTTCAAAAATTTTTTAATTATGAAATTAAATTAGTATATGCTCTGGCAACAGCTTGTGCAGTGTTAATTGTTTTTGCAGTTTCAAACTTTAATTTCAATAATCAAAATTTAAAAAATCTAAATGCTCAAAGTAAAACATCTATTCTTACTGAATTGAATAATATCATTGGAGAAGAAAATATATCCACTCTAACCGCTAATATTAATCAGTTAAATATAAAATATAAAACTAAGAGAGAATTTACAAATAAAGCAAATGAAAACTGTAAAGAAATACAATTTTTTGACTTTAAATTAAAGGATATAAATGTTGATGAAGCAATATTTTGTGAAGACAAATTAATTAAGCTTAAATTTTATAAAGGAGATTTAAAGCCTATTTAAAAGTAGGGAAAAAAGGCGCCCTTTCGAGCGCCTTTTTAATAACTAAAAGTTATCTGCTAATTTTTTTTAGTAGGAATTTCTTCTTCTTTTTTTTGAGCCTCTACTTTTTCCTCGCTTAGTGGATTTCCCTCAATTTTCTTTGAGATCACACCAGCCTTTTCTCTGATTGCCATTTCAATTTCAGCAGCGGCTTTAGGATTTTGTTCAAGGTAAAGTTTCGCATTTTCTCTACCTTGACCAATTTTTTCACCTTTATAAGCGTACCACGCTCCAGATTTCTCAACGATATCTGCTTTGGCACCTAGGTCTATTAGTTCCCCTACTTTACTAATTCCTTTTCCATACATTAAGTCAAACTCAACAACTTTAAATGGTGGAGCAACTTTATTTTTCACAACTTTAACTCTTGTTGTATTACCAACGATATTATCTTTATCTTTGATTGCTCCAATTCTTCTAATATCCATTCTAACTGATGAGTAGAATTTTAAAGAATTTCCACCTGATGTTGTTTCTGGGCTTCCAAACATAACACCAATTTTCATTCTAATTTGGTTAATGAAAATAACCATTGTATTAGTTCGTGAAATTGAGCCTGTTAATTTTCTCAATGCTTGAGACATCAATCTAGCTTGCAAACCAACATGAGTATCCCCCATATCGCCTTCAATTTCAGCTCTTGGCGTTAATGCAGCTACAGAGTCCACAACAAGAACTGACATTGAGCCAGATTTAATTAATGTATCAGTAATTTCTAAAGCTTGTTCACCTGTGTCTGGTTGAGAAATTAGCAACTCTTCAGTATTTACACCTAATTTCTTTGCATACACTGGATCTAAAGCGTGTTCTGCATCAACGAAACCACAAATTCCGCCTGCCTTTTGAGCTTCTGCAACCACTTGTAATGCTAAAGTAGTTTTTCCTGAAGACTCTGGTCCATAAATTTCAATAATTCTTCCTTTTGGTAATCCACCAATCCCCAAAGCAAGATCTAAGCTTAAAGATCCAGTTGAGATAGACTCAACATCCATAGCTTTTTGCTCACCAAGCTTCATTACTGAGCCTTTTCCAAAGCTATCTGTAATTTGGCTGATTGCTGCGTCCAATGCTTTATTTTTCTCTTTGTTTTCCAATTCTTTATCTTTTGCGGTTTTCACCACTTTTAGGTTATTTTTAGTCATTTTTTGCCTCTTTTTTTGCTTTTTTTAACACTCGAATCATGAATTTAAATGTACACATTTTGTTCTCATTGGCAATATATTTCTCAAAATAGGTTAAAATCGTTAAATTACTTAAGTTTTAGGTATTCGCTATTCAATAAGCCAATGGCTTTTAGAACATTATATTGGGCGATAAGATTATTTCTCTCAGATTCTGCTAGAGAAATTTTTGCAGCCAATAACAAAGAGTTTGATTGAATAACATCTAGCGTTGTTCTTGAACCTCTCTCATACTCTGCAGCTATTCCTTCGTTGGCAATTTTTGCTGCTCTAACTTGAGATCTTACAGAATTTAAAAAACTTTTAGACGCTTCAAGATTTGACCATGCACTTCCAACATTTTTTTCAGTTGTTTTTACTGCATCCTCAAATAATAAAATTTTTCTAGTTTTTAGATTTGTATTCTTGTTTATTTTTGCACGTTTACTCCCACCTGAATAAAATGGCCAGCTAATTGTCGCTTTAAGTGTATCCTTTTCTCTTTGATCATAAGTTGAACTAAAATCCTCAGCATATGATCTTTCTAAAGATAGAGATGCGGTTGGTTTTAAATCACTCTCGGCGATAGCAATATCCATTTCGGACTGATTTAATTCTATTTTAGCGATCATTATATCTGGATTATTTTCTCTTGCTAAATTAATTGCTGAACTAAGTTCACTTGGAATACTTACAATTGCTCTGTTTGTCTTTTTTAATTCATTTGTATTTAAAAGTTTTCCAATAATATTTTCGTAATTTAATTTATTAATCATTAATTCGCTTCTTGCTTGAGTTAGTTGAGCGCTTGCTCCTGCAAGAGAAGATTCAGTTTGTGATAAATCCGCAGTTTTTATTTGTCCTCTATCTAATCTAACTTTATCATTTTCAAGTTGTTTAATAAGTAAGTTTAAATTTTGTCTATTAATCGCAACTTTTTCTCTTGATAAAATTACAGATGTAAAAGCTTCTATAGCACTGTAAAGAACATCCTGTTCTTTTTTAAATAATTTTGCTTTTGAAAGTTCTAAACCTATTAAATTCTTTTCATAGTTAAGGTCTCTTCCAAAATCCAATAAGGTTTGCTCTAATTTTATGGATGTGGTGAATGGATCAGAATCACTAATAGTTGCATCACCTCCGCTTTGATTTGTTAGTTTATTTGTTTCCTCAAGGCTCTTGGACCCACTTAAACTCAAGGAAGGCATATAATCGGCTTTAGATATATTTAGATCTTCTTCTGATGCTTTTATATTTTCTCTCTCAGCATTTAACTGTTTATTGTTATTGTAAGTTTCATTTAATGCTTCATATAATGTGACAGCAAGCGATTGAGCTGTTAACCAAAAAAAACTAAAAATTATTATTATTATTTTTTTCATTAGTTGTACTTTACAGAATTAATTTGATGATTAGAATTTAATTTAATGACTATAGATGCGTATTTTGGCGCATATTTAAACATATTCTGTGTAATTCTCTGGTAAGTTTGCATAAAGTTTAAAACTTCCTTTTTTGTCATAATTTTTTGTTTTGTTTTTTTATTCTTATTTTTTAATTTAAGTTTTTTTTCCTGAATAACTCTCCACTTTTGTAATAAACTAAAATTTTCTGCCCTTAAAAATAATAAACAATCGAGCTTACTATAAAGTTTTTTATATCCTTTTTTTAACTGGTCATTAACGTGTTTTCTCCAGATTAATTTATTATCATCATTTTTTTCCATCGTATTAACACTTTTTTTTAATGTTTTTAATCTTTCAGGTCTTGCTCCAACACACCAACCTTCAAAAATGATTACATCTGGTCTGCTATTTACTTTGTACCAATTTTTTTTTGTAAATCTGTCATCAATTGCCTTATCGAACTTGGGTAACATAATTGATCTAAATTTTCTAGAGTTTGCTTTTTTAATAAAGCTAGACATATAATTTATATCATGGGTTCCTGGCACACCTCTTGTTAATAATAATGGATGAACTTTCTTTGATAACTTTATTCTATCGTTCTTTGTTTTATAAATATCGTCAATTGATATTTTGAAAACTTTTAACTTAAAATATTTTTTTAAAATTATCATTAAGATAGAGCTTATAGTAGTTTTTCCAGTTCCTTGTCCTCCTGTTAAACCAACTATATAAGGTTTCTTTATATTTGTTTTTTTTGCAATCCAAAAACTCATTGGAACAAGATAATCTTTTAACATCTTGTCTTTGTTTTTAAATTTATCTGAATATGTTTCTTGTGTTTTTATAAACTTGTAGTAATCTTTTTTTACTTTATTTAAACAATCCTCAACTAGATTCATTTAATTTTATTTTTGGTCAAGTGGATGGTTTAAACCATCAAAGAAAACAACATCTTTTAAATCGTCGACTTTAACTTCATCTACACAACCTAAATTAAATCCAGTCATGGCAGGTGCACTTCTTGGGTTATGATGTGTGTAAATTCCACATTCAATACAAAAGTAATGATTAGCAACTTTTGTATGGTACTGATAAAGCTTTAATTTATCTTCTCCCTTAGTGACTTTAAAATCTTCATTTTTTACCATTCCCATTGTTGCATTTTTTCTTTTACATATAGAACAGTTACATCTCACAATTTTTGGTAATTCATTAATTGGAACATTAATTTCTGCTTCTACACATCCACAATGACATGTTAGTTTTGGCATTAATTATTCTCCCCATTTTCCATGAAACTCATAAACAACTGCTGGCTTATCACCAACTACCCAGCCGTCATGACCTGGGTCAATTGAATATGCATCGCCTGCTTTATATGTTAATTCTGTTCCATCATCATGTTTGGCGCAAACTGCTCCTGAAACTATTACTCCAAGATGTTTTGCTTTACAGCTATCAGTGCCTACAGTTGGTTTAATATCTTGTGACCATTTCCATCCTGGCTGCAAAACTAATCTCATTACTCTTTGATCTCCCACTTTTACGATATCCATTTTAGCATTGTTGAAACTGGTATTGCTTTCATCTGGATTATCAAAACTTTTAACTTCAATTGAACTCATACTCTTCTCCTTTTATAATTAAATTTAGATCATAGACTACTAATGGTTTAAGTTATCCACAATAGCACAAAATATGGTTTTGGATGTTCACGTTTTGATTCACTTTTGATTCACTTACAGACTCAAAATACAACCTAATTGACACTATTGTATAACTCATGTACTAATAAGAACAAAACAAGAACACTTATGAAGCTAACAATACCTTATTATTTACATAAAGCAGGAGCTGGTTTTCCTTCCCCTGCAACTGACTACATAGAAGAAGATATAGATTTAAACGTACATCTAATCAAAAATGTTCCAGCAACTTTCATCATAAGAGTTCAAGGAAAATCAATGGTGGATGTTGGAATAAATGATGGTGATTTATTAGTTGTAGACAAAAGCTTAACTCCAAAAAATTTTTCAACTGTCATAGCAAATGTTCATGATGAGCTCGTTGTTAAAACTTTAGTTAAAGAAAAAGATAAACAATTTTTAACATCAGGTTCTAAAGAATTTTCTGATCGAATTTTAATAAATGAAGAACAAGATATTTTTATTTGGGGAGTAGTCACCTATGTCATACATTCAGTACACTAAAAAATTAGCACTGGTTGACTGTAATTCTTTCTATGTTTCTTGTGAAAGACTATTTAATCCAAAAATAAGGAAAAAACCTGTTGTAGTTTTATCTAATAATGATGGCTGTATAGTTTCAAGATCCACTGAAGCAAAAGCCTTAGGAATTAAAATGGGTGAACCTTACTTTAAAGCAAAGGATATTATTATCAAAAATGATGTACAAGTATTCTCATCAAATTATTCTTTGTATGGAGATTTATCTAGAAGAGTAATGAGAACTTTAAAAAGATTTAATTCCGATATCGAGGTTTATTCAATTGATGAAGCATTTATGGATTTATCAAATTTTTCTGACAATGAAGTAGAGCAAGTTGGAAGAGAAATTAGAGAAACAGTTTTAAAATGGACTGGTATTCCAACAAGTATAGGAATAGCTAAAACTAAAACTTTAAGCAAAGTTGCAAATCATATAGCTAAGAAAAAACAATCAGGTGTTACAAGTTTAATTGGAATAGAAAATCTCGATCCTATTCTTGAAAAAATTGATATTAACGATGTTTGGGGTGTTGGAAGACAGATGACAAAGTTTTATCAAAAAAATGGAATTTATAATGCTAAACAATTAAAAAATAAATCAAACACCTGGATTAAAAAATCCTCAAATGTTCTAAGCTCAAGAACAGCAATGGAACTTAGAGGTGTACCTTGTATTGATTTAGAAAAAACAGCATCAAAAAGAAAAAGCTGTGTAGTATCAAGGTCATTTGGAAAAAGAATAGAAAAATTTCAAGAACTTGAAGAAGCTGTTGCTAGTTATTGTTTAAATGCATCAGAAAAGATAAGATCTGAAAACCTTGTTGCAAAAGCTGTTATGGTATTTGTTAGAACCAGTCCTTTTCAAAAACAATTTGGCTTTTATTCAAACTCCAGAACTGTTGATTTTCCTATAGCAACTAACAATAGTATAGAGATCGTAAAAAATGCCTTATCTGTATTAAAAGTAATCTTTAGGAAGGGACATCGTTATCAAAAAGCAGGAGTGATGCTAACTGGATTAACAGATGCTGAAAATAATGAAAACTTATTCTCATCAGCAAAAGACGAGAGAATTAATAGATTGATGAGATCAATTGATAATACAAACTATAGATATGGAAGATCGACATTAAGTCTTGCAAGTGCTGGTGTTAGAAAATCATGGAGCATGAAAAGGGATTACAACTCAAAGATAGATACAGCTGACTTTTATTGTTTACCAACGATTAGAGCTTAACTAAAAAGGTCTAGGATTTTTAGGATAACCTAAGTTTCTACAAGAAGATGATTGTGGAGATGTTGAGCATAAAACAACAGCTCTGGCACCTATAACTTGGGATTTATCATTTAATTGACTTAAAATTTCAGAACAACCACTCCATAAGTCATCACATTTATCAGCTTTTCCAACATTAGAGTATTTAATTTTTAAGTCTGGTATCTGCAAACCTTCATTAGTTGCCTGATGCATATGATGCCTGTATGGTCCAAATTTAAATCTTACACTTGAAGCTCCAGCTAGCGTATCTCCAAAATAACTAGATCTTAATTTGCCATCTATCCATAAGTGCATGAAGCCTTTTTCAGCCCACTTAATATTTAGTAAAACGTTAACCCATTTTCCTTTTAAAGGAGAAAAGTTGGGATCTAAATTCACAACATAGTGTTCAGGATATAAATATTCAGATCCAGTCTCATTTGTATGGGAAGCATAATTTGGTGAGTTAAAGTTCCAAGTAAATCTATTATTTACAATAGCAAAAGATCCATCATGAGACTTCTCACCTTTTCCATAAAGTTTTTTAAAATCAAATAAAGATATAGTGTGTTTATCAGTTCTAATATCACCCGGTATAAAATAAGCTACTCTATACCATTTAGTTTTATTTTTTTTAGTAGTTTCTTTATATGGTTCCATTATTTGAAATCTTTGAGCATGACCAAGAATATCAAATCTTTTCCAATCTTTTTCATGTCCTTCATAAGAATATTTTAAATCAAATTCTATTCCTTTTTCAGTAACACCTAAACGATCTTCAAACTTTTCAAAAAATTTATAAATATTTGGATTTTCAATATTTCTTGTATTGAATACCATTTTATTATCTGATTGTGCTTTAAGAACGTAATAAGCAAAATCTTTCTTTTCTTTTTTTTTCATATTTATATGCCATTTTTCTGCATATAAAATTGAAGGGAATGCAAACAATAGTACAAATATGTATGCTAAAATTTTTTTCACTATTTAATTTTATCAATATTTTGAATATTTGTTAATGCATTATTTAACTCTTCTAAATTTTCTCTTCTTCCAATCATTACAACTGATAATCCAAAAGCTATAATTAGACCTAATGGAATAGCTGTAACAACACTTATGTAATCAGCCATTAAAATTAAATAAATAGCATAAAATAAAATTGATCGAATAATAACTGTAGATTTAAAAACAGCTATGATTGCTAAAGAATGCTTAATTAAATTTTTAAAACTCATTTTAGAAGGGCCAAAATATCTTGTTCCTCTTATAGATGGAGAGGAAGATCTGTCTTTTTCTAATTTTGCCAATGCTCCAGAAAAGCTGCACCAAGTAGATTTATCGTTTATTAATTTCTCAACAGTTGACTTTGGAAGACATGTATAATTTCCAAATTTTATCGAATGACCAGTAAATACATAAGTTATTATTTTATGGAAATGATAACAAGTTTTAAAAATAATATTTTCAGATCTTTTTACTCTTTCTCCTACAATTGGCTTTCCTTCGTCATATTTTATGTATTCTAGAAAACTTTTGATTTCTTCTGGCCTATCTTCACCATCAGAATCCATTGGAATTACATAATCAAATTCTTTATTTTGAAATATATGTTTAAGTCCTGTTGCAATACATCTTCCATGTCCTTGATTGTTTTTAATATTTAAAATTTCAATCGATAATAAATTTTCTGTATTGGAGATAGAAGCTGGTTTTTCCTCAGTTGATGCATCATTAACTATAAGAAGAGAAAATTCAGCATCTAAGTCTTTTACAATTGTATTTATTTCTTCAATTAATTTTGAAGCTGATTTCCAGTCATTATAAACTGGTGTTAAAATAGTAATTTTCATTTATTTAACTTGCAAGCAACCTCAGCAAAGAGGCTACAATTCCATGTCCAGACAACTCTATTATTACAACAATAAAGACGATGAAAAGTATGTTTTTATTGAATTTCATATCTACGATCCAACGCAAATCTTATCAATACACATATATTTATCAAATGAATTCAATTTTTGCTTAGTAACAAATCCTTTCCAAATAGGCCTTGAATTAATGTGATATGATAAATTTCCAGCTGTCCATTCATCACCAAGGACATATTTAATAGGTTCATCATGTTGTTCATGCCATGCCATTTGAACTTTAATAGCTATATCTCTTCCAGGATAATCAGTCCTCTTATCAGTCTGAGATATTGAGACATAACCGTACAAAATTGGAGATAATAAAAATAAAAATATAAATCCTATTAAAAAAGAATTTAGTTTCTTAATGTTCATTTGAGTTTTTAAAAGGTAAATAAATAAAGTTCCAAAGAATAAGTAAAAAGGTGTCATCCACATGGTTCTAATCTTTGATCCAGTTATTAACGCAGTCATAAATACTAATATTATAGGGACTAAATTAATAAATATTAAAAATAAAAGTTTCTCATCTTTTAAATTTATTTTTTTGGGTATTTTTTTCACTAGTAACCAAACTAAAATTAAAAATGGTATTAAAATACCAATTTGTTTCAATGTGAATATCAATGGATATTTAAGATGATTTATTATTTGTCCTTCATCCAAACCTGCACGAGCAAAACCATACTTGATAGTAATAAAATCGTTGTTGAATAACCAAATTATATGTGGAATTAAAATTACAAAAAATACTTCTAAAGAAACTAAATATTTAAAATCAAATTTTTTTGATTTTTTAAAAAATATTAAATATGCAAACAATAAATCTATTGAGACTAATAAATATATAAAAAGATATTTTGATAAAATACCAAATGCTGCTACAGCTCCTAACAAGATACAATCATAAAGCTCAATTTTTTTACTAATATATATTTTCCAAGTATAATAAACCGTCAAACACCAAAAAGGTAATTGACAAACATTTACATTAAATTCTGGAGTTGTGAAATTATAGAAGTATATCCCTTCAATAAGAAAAACTGATAACAAACTCAAAGTGCCATCATTAAGAATTTCCTGTGATAATTTAAAAATAATGAAAAAAGACACAACTACAAAAATTTGACTTAAAAAATAATAAACCCAATCTTGTGGTCCAAATATTTGAAAAAAAACTTCTGGAAAAAATGCACTTAGCGGTGGATGTTTAGTAAATCCCCAATCTAAATTACTACCCCAAGCCAAAGCTTCAATTGTATCTAAAGGTAAATTTGAGTTTGTAATAGTTGGAACAACTGTCCATAGAATTAAGTGAGTCGTTACAAAAATATAAAAAATATTATTTATATTTCTTTTATTTAAAGCCATTTTTATCAATCTATATGAATAAACCGTTCTTGACACTCATTTATTCATGAATATATTCTCCAACTCAAAATAGCTAGCTATGGTAAGAATTTCAAAAACTTATACTCCAAAAGAAAAAGAAAAATACATGTGTGCTAAGCATTTAGCGTATTTTAAGATGAAATTAATGGAATGGAAAAAAGATTTAAAGAGATCTAACAACGAAGCAATTTTTCAAGCGTCTATGGATGATAATAGTGCATCTGCAGATATAGTTGATCAAGCAAGTTCATATACAGAAAAAAATGTTGAAATGAGAGCAATTAATAGACAAATCAAATTAATTTCAAAAATTGACGGTGCATTGAAAAAAATTCAAGATGGAACATACGGTTTTTGTGAGGAAACTGGTGAGCCCATTGGTTTAAAAAGATTAATGGCAAGACCAGTTGCAACCCTCTGTATAGCAGCTCAAGAGAAGCACGAAAAAGACGAAAAGGTTTACGCAGACGATTAGAAAATTTTTAATGAGATTTAAAACCACTTTCTGTTGTTTCATTTATTACCCATTCAGTAGAAAACAGGCCCTGCTTTACACTAATTAGATAAAAGTAATTTTTTCCATCTCCAATTCCTGAAATTGAGTCGCTACCCATGCCAATCCCACCTATGCCAGCACCAGTTACTTTAATTTTATATTTTCCACTAACTGTATGAACAACATTTTCTTTTACTCCGAGTTTAGCAATTTCTACTCCATTCACATTGACTTTAGCTAACACGGCGCTTGCCACAAATCCACTTTCTCTAAGAAAATACAAATTTGTTTCTCCTGAACTACTTGATGATATGGCTGGTTTCATTTTAGATCCAGTACCAGAACATTGGTACAGACCTAAAATAAGTGTTATAATAAAAAATAATTTAAATTTATTTTTCAAAATATTTAAAAAATTAGAACATTACACCATAATATAACATGGTCATATCAGAGTCTCCATCACCACCTACATCGGAATAATAAGTCAAGCCTACTCTGCTTCCATCTAATTCAAATCCCCCACCAACTAAATAACCAGTTCCAGAGATTGTTTCAGATACTGTATACTTTGTTCCACCAATTGTTATAGATCCAACACCATTTAATTCAGATCTATGCATTCCTACTTTAAAAAAAATATCGTCTGATTTAAATACTGCTGCAGCATCAACACCTCTAGCATCATATCCCTCTGTAGCTGAGGCTCCAGAAATAGTATAAGTTGCGTCAAGACTGCCTGTTAAAAAAAAACCAAATTCTACACTCATTTCTGAAGAAAGCGGCATGTCTGCAAATAATCTACCGACCCACGTAGCTTCATCATATGAATATGTTACAGTTGACCCAGAAGCATTTGCTAATGCTTGAGCAGTATCCTCGGCTCTCATATCTGCATAGACAAGTCCACCTTCAATTCCCATTCGAAGCTCTTCTGATATTGAATTCTTGATTCCAGTGATTGAAATAACTAAAACCAATAAGATAAGTTTAATTTTTTTCATAAATACTCCTGTTTAAATTATATTGATAATAACAATCTATTTAGAGATTAAAAACTTTTTTTTTAAAAAAAAATCCTTTAATTTCAGTAATTAATACGGCAGATCTATCTCTGCACCTTTATTTAAAGCTTTAAACCCTTTTACTACAGCTGGACGTTCGGCAATTTCAATAAACCACCTAGATAGATTTTCAAAATTATTTAACCCAATATCGTGTCTTTTATGTCTTGCAATCCAAGACCATGTAGCAATATCAGCAATAGAGTACTTATCATTTGCTAAAAACTTACTTTGAGCCAATCTAGCTTCAAGATCTTCGTAAATTTTTCTGGTGATTTTAAAGTATCTTTCCTCACCCCACTCACTTTTTCCTTGATGATAATAATGAAACTGATGATGTTGTCCTATCATTGGGCCAACAATAGCCATTTGAGCCATCAACCACTGATTTATCTCTAACCTATCTGCTTCCGGATAGAGTTTTTTACTTTTCTCGCCCAAGTACATAAGTATAACTCCAGACTCGAATACAGTCTTATCATTCTCATGATCTATAATTACAGGAATTTTATTAAAGGGACTTATTTTTTTAAATTCTGGTTTAAATTGATCTCCACTCAAATTAACTTTTGTAAGTTTGTATTTAAAATCAATTTCCTCGAGCATTATACTTATTTTCCAACCATTAGGAGTATCGGCAGTAAAGAGTTCTATCATTCTTTTACACCCAATCTATCTTTGATAGTGCTGGATGCAGTTGTAAATTCAAATCTATATTTTTCATCAGGTCTTGCATGTTTAAAGCAGCCTCTTGCAGCTAAAGCTCCCTCATGAAAACCTGAAAGTATTAACTTTAATTTGCCTGGATAAGTACAGATATCCCCAATTGCAAATATTCCCTTTTTATTTGTCTCGAAATTTTCTGTATTTACTGGAATTGTTTTTTTATCTAAATTTAATCCCCATTCTGCAATTGGTCCTAATTGCATTATTAATCCAAAAAAACCTAAAACATAATCAGCTTTAATAACTTTGTTTTCGCCTGACTCACTTTTTATTTCTACGCTTTCTAATGAACCATTTCCATGGACATCTTTAATTGAATATTTGGTAATTAGATTGATAGTTTTATTATCACTTAATTCTTTTATTTTTTTAACACTGGCTGGCAGCCCTCTAAACTCATCTCTTCTATGAACAAGAGTTACTTTGGATAAATTAGATAATTCTATAGCCCAATCAAGTGCACTATCTCCACCTCCAAAAATAACTACTGATTTATCTTTAAAGATAGTTTTATCTTTTATTGAATATAAAACTGATTTTCCGTGATACTTTTCAGTACTTTTGGTTGGAAATTTTCTAGGTTCAAAAGATCCTACGCCTCCTGCAATAACAACGTTTGGTGTTTCAAATTCCTTACCATTTAATGTTTTAACGATCCATTTATCGTTTTCACTCTTTAATTCTTGAACTCTATCACTTAAATGAAAATTAAAATTAAAAGGTTTAATTTGTTCAATTAAATTATTTGTGAGTTCTTCTCCAGTACACTCTGGGACTGCGGGAATATCATAAATTGGTTTATCAGGATAAAGCTCGATACACTGTCCACCAATTTTATCTAAGTTGTCAACTATCTCACATTTCAATCCAATGATACCTAATTGATGAGCACAAAATAAACCTGTTGGTCCTGCGCCAATGATGACTACGTCTGTTTTTATCATTAAACTTGTTTCTCCGGCATATGAACAATTAAACCATCTAGGTCATCTGTGACAATTAACTGACAACTTAATCTGCTATTAGATTTTGGTTCAAAGGCCTGGTCTAGCATATCATCTTCTCCCATTTCTTTTTCAGGCAGTTTTTTTAACCATTCATCATCATTAATATAAACATGACAGGTTGCACATGACATTCCACCACCGCAATCAGCATCTATACCAGGTATGTTGCTTCTAACAGCTCCTTCCATAACAGTCATTCCATTAGGTACTTCTACTTCATGTGCATTTCCATTAAATTCTATATATTTAATTTTTGCCATATTTAATAAATAATTCTTATAAACTAATTTGCGACTGCGGCAAATTTTTGAAGTTTAGCATTTTCTTTTTTTAGACCAAAAAAAAAGGCAGGTATGTTTTAGCATACCCGCCTCTTTTTAATATTAAAAGCTAATTATCTAGCTCGTGCTCCACCTTGTGAAACTGCTGCTGACCAGATTACTAGACCAAAAGCAATTTTGTTGATGAAGTCTGCTAAGTTGTAAATCACGTTCAATGAGTTAGCGTCTACTCCACCTACTAGGTAACCAAAAATGTAACCTAATGGGTAAATAGCCCAACCAATTGTTACGATCATTCTCATAGCACCCCATGCAGTTGCTAATGGCTTGTTTCCAGTTTTTGCTGCAATTTTTCCAGCTTCACCAGAGAATACTTCATATAAGATGTAGATCCATCCAGCCATACCGACTATGAAACCAAGCATAGCATTGATGTAACCTGCTTCTCCTAAGTATCCACCAATTAACATCACAAGCGAACCAATTAATAATCTCCAGAAGATTGCTCCTGGGATTTTCTTAACTGCTGCTAGAATTAAGTAAAACTCGATCATCTGTAATGGTACAGTGATTAACCAATCAATATATCTATATACTGTTGGAGAATCTCCAGTCATTACCCATACATCTCTCATGTACATGTAGTGAATGAATGCAACACCAGTTACAAGACCAGCTACTGTTACTGAAGTTTTCCAGCCTGCTGCAACAGTATTTCTTTCCATGAAGAAGAATACTGTAGCTGCTGCCATACCCATTGCGATTACCCAAAAGGAAATCCCAACAAAATCGTCAGAAGCTAACATAGCAGTTGCTGCGTTTGCTGCACCAGTAAGACCAAATAAAGCCACTGCTGCTAATGCAAACATTTTAAGTTTTTTCATAAAAAACTCCCTCTCGTTAGTTTTTTTTAGTTTAAATTTAAACTACGGACAAACCACAAAGGTTTCTCCAAAGTTAGGGGCTTAATATCAAATTAAATTAGTTTGTTGAAGACTTTTTGCCGCGTTATAAGTGTTGATTTTATTGACTTTTTAAAATTAAATACAACCTGTTGCATAAATTCAGTAGAAAAATGACACCAAATAGCAAATCAGAATGATTAGAAATTACAAAGAAATTTACGACGAATCTCTAAAAAATCCTGAGGAATTTTGGCAGAAAGTTTCTGAAGATGTGTTTTGGTTTAAAAAACCAACTAAGATTTTAAAAAAAGATAACCCTCCTTTCTATAAATGGTTTGAAGATGGTGTAACAAATACATGCTACAACGCCTTAGACCTTCACATTGATCAAGGAAGGGGTGAAAAAACAGCTTTAATCTATGACAGTCCTATAACAAAAAGTAAAGCAAAGTTCACTTTCAAAGAATTAAAGGAAAAAGTTTCAAAATTTGCAGGCGCTTTAGATAAGCAAGGAGTTAAAAAAGGAGATCGTGTAATAATTTATATGCCAATGATACCAGAAGCAGTAGTTGCGATGCTTGCATGCGGGAGAATTGGAGCAATTCACTCTGTTGTATTCGGCGGTTTTGCTTCAAATGAATTAGCTAGTAGGATTGATGATAGCAAAGCTAAAATTTTAATCACAGCATCATGTGGATTTGAGCCTGGAAGAACAGTTGAGTATAGACCACTTGTAGACGGAGCTTTAAAATTAGCAAAACACCAAGTTGAAAAGGTAATACTATTTCAGAGAAAAGATCACGAGGTAAAATTAAATAAACCATTAGAAATAAGCTGGGATGAAGCACTATCTGGAGCTAAAGATAAAGATTGTGTTGAGATGGGTGCTAATGATTATGCTTATATCCTTTATACTTCAGGGACCACAGGTATTCCTAAAGGAATTGTTAGAGATATTGGTGGTCACATTGTTGCTCTTAAATGGACAATGAAAAATATTTATAACATTGATCAAGACGATGTATGGTGGTCAGCAAGTGATATTGGTTGGATAGTTGGACATTCCTATATTGTCTACGCTCCATTATTCAAAGGTTGTGCAACTCTCTTATTTGAGGGCAAACCTGTGGGTACTCCTGATGCTGGAGTATTTTGGAGAATAATATCAGAATATAAAATTAAATCTTTATTTACAGCCCCAACAGCATTTAGAGCAATAAAAAAAGAAGATCCGGATGGTAAGTTTTTTTCTAAATATGATTTAAGTTCATTTGAGTCATTATTTTTAGCGGGTGAAAGAGCAGACCCCGATACGATTAAATGGGCTGAGAATTTACTTAAAGTTCCTGTAATTGACCATTGGTGGCAAACTGAAACTAGTTGGGCGATAAGTTCAAACTGTACTGGAATTGAAATGCAAGAAACAAAATATGGATCCGCATGCAAAGCAGTTCCAGGTTATGATGTAAAAATAATTAAACCAGATCAAACAATAGCAAAACCAAATGAGATGGGAGATATTGTTGTTAAACTTCCATTGCCGCCAGGTACGTTCCCAACTTTGTGGAATGCAGACGAAAGATATAAAGAAAATTATATGTCAAATTATAATGGATATTATCAAACTTATGATGCAGGTCATATTGATGATGATGGATATATTTGGATTATGTCTAGAACAGATGACATAATAAATGTTGCAGGTCATAGACTTTCAACTGGTGCAATAGAAGAGGTTTTATCAGAACATCAATCTGTTGCTGAATGTGCAGTGATTGGAATAAAAGATCAGCTGAAAGGACAATTACCAATTGGTTTAATTGCTCTAAAAGCAGGAGTTACTAAGGATAATGAGACTATTTCAAAAGAGTGTGTGCAAATGGTTAGAGATAAAGTTGGACCTGTTGCAGCTTTTAAAATAGCAATTGTTGTTAAAAGATTACCAAAAACTAGATCTGGAAAAGTTCTAAGAGGAACAATTAGAAAGATTGCTGATAAAGAAGAATATAAAATGCCTGCAACAATTGATGATCCTGCTATCCTTGATGAGATAAAAGAAGACTTAATAAATAGTAATATTTTAAAATAATGCTTAAGACATATCTTTTTTTAGTAGGGGCAATTATTTGTGAAGTATGTGGAACAATGCTTCTTCCTGTTACTCAAAACTTTACAAAAGTAACACCAACCGTGTTTTTAGCAGTATTTTATTTATCTGCTTTTTATTTACTTACGTTTGTTGTTGATAAATTACCAATTGCAATTGTTTATGGAACATGGAGTGGACTTGGTATTTTTACTATAGCAATATTGGGCTATATATTTTTTAAACAATCTTTAAGTTGGCAAGCTATATTGGGGATGTTTCTTATTGTAGTTGGAGTGACACTTGTAAATATGTATTCAAGTAAAACTATATAACTTAATCAAATAATATTGGTTTACCAGAAGGATCTCCTAAAATTTTATCTTCTTTCATTTTAATATCACCATTAATAATTGTATAAACTGGTGATCCTTTAAATTTGTAACCATCAAATGGACTCCATCCACATTTGCTATGAATATTTTCGTTTTTGATTTCAATTGTTCGATTCATATTTATTATTGTAAAGTCAGCATCATAATCTTTTTTGATAAATCCCTTATTTTTAATACCAAATACAGAAACTGGATTTTCACAAAGAAGTTTAATTAGCTGATCTAATGTAAGTTTTTTGTCATTCACATGATTTAGCATAACGGGTAATAATGTTTGGACGCCAGGCATACCAGATGGTGACTGTGGATATTCTTTTAATTTATTTTCTTTTAAATGCGGTGCATGATCTGAACCAATTGTATCATTATAGTTATTTCGAATAGCGTACCACAATCTATCATAATGAGACTTGTCTCTCAAAGGAGGGTTCATCTGTGCAAATGTCCCAAGTTTGTCGTAACAATCTGGTGCATATATTGTTAAATGTTGTGGAGTAATTTCAAAAGTTATATTGCCTTTATTTTGTGATAAAAAATCTACCTCTTGTTTTGTTGTAACATGCAATATATGTGCTTTTTTATTAAGTCTTTTTGCAATCCTAACAATCCGTCTCGTAGATGACATTGCACATTCTTCATTTCTCCATACGGGATGAGTATGAACATTACCTTTTTCGATTAATTTTTTTCTTAAATTAATTATTTCTTCATCTTCAGAATGAACCGCAACTATTTTTGAAGTATTTTGAAAGACTTTTTCAATATCTTCTTCTTTATCAACTAAAAGGTTTCCAGTTGACGATCCTGCAAAAAGTTTTACTCCACAACAACCATCTAAACCTTTAAGTTTAGCTAAATCAGACGAATTATCTGGAGTAGCTCCAAAATAAAAAGCATAATTTGAATACATCCTATTTTTAGCAAGACTTAACTTGTTATTGAATTCTTGCATATTTGCTGTGGGTGGGTTTGTATTTGGCATCTCAAAAACACTTGTAATACCTCCAGCAATAGCTGCTTTACTACCAGTATGTAAGTCCTCTGCATTAGTTGATCCAGGCTCACGGAAATGAACTTGAGTATCCATGCAACCGGGTAGAACTAGTAAATTGCTTGAATCAATAGTTTCTTTGCTTTGTTCGTCACTTAAATCACCAATATTTGTGATTTTTCCATTTTGAATACCAATGTTAGTTTTATTGAGTTTTCCATCAATATAACACTCACCATTCTTTATTATAAGATCTAACATTTTATGAAATCGTTACTATATTATTCTTAAGTATCTATCAATAATGAAAAAAAATAATGTTTATATCTTAGAGGACAGAGGACTTTTATATGTCTCAGGTGAAGACTGTAAAGAGTTCCTTCAAAATATAGTTACAAATAATATCAACAATGTAGATGAAAAAAATTCATGTTATTCAGCTTTACTTACTCCACAGGGAAAATATTTGTATGACTTCAATATATTAAAACATAAGTCTGGATATTTTTTAGATTGTGAGAAAAAAAATATAGATAATTTATTTAAACAATTAAATTTATATAAACTTAGATCAAAGGTAGAAATTTTAAATCTAAGTAATGAATTTGTAATTGCAGTTATTAGTAAAGAAAAATTTTTAGATATGGAAAATTCAAGTTCTATTGCTGGATGTACAATTAAATTTAGAGAGGATAGTATTTTTTTAGATCCTAGAGACATAAAACTTGGAGCAAGAATAGTAACCAATTTAGAAAAATTATATTTATCATTAAAAAAACTTGGGCTCCAAAGTGCGGATAAAAATGAATATTACAAATTAAGTCATGAAATTGGTATTCCACAAAATAATACAGAAAGACTTCAAAATAAACTTTTTGGTATCGAGTGTAACTTTGATGAATTAAATGCGATAGATTTTAAAAAAGGTTGTTACGTAGGCCAAGAAAACACTGCAAGAATTAAGTTAAAAGATAAATTGAGTAAACGTCTTCTTCCAATTGAGGTAATAGAAGGCAATTTAGAAAATGAAATTATATCAGATGATAAAGATGAAATAGGAAAAGTATTAATAAATGATAATTATCCTTTTGCTATTATCAAAGTTAAGAACGAAAAATTTGATTTTGGCAAAATTTTTAATTGTGGTTCTGCTAAAGTTAAAATTAAGAAACCTGACTGGCTACAAATTACTCGATAAATTTAGACAAATCAGGTTTAAAATAGTTTGGACCTTTCATAACTTTACCCTGATCATTATAAATAGGTTTGCCATCATTTCCTAGCTTGCTCATATTTGAATTTTGAACCTCTTCAAAACAAGCATCTAAATTAATACCAAAAGCATGCCCAGCACCATACGTAACATATAATATATCAGTCAAAGCATCTGCAACCTCCAAAAGATCATTATTGTCTAAAGCCTTTTTAAATTCATCCAATTCTTCTTTAATCAAATTGTACCTGAGTATATTAATTTTTTCAGAACTGAAAGATGGCTTTGATTTAACTTCTTGCCCAAAAGTCTTCATAAAATTTTTTACTTTTTGAAAATTTGTCATTTTACTCCTGTAAGATTAATAAAAACTAGTATATAAATTATTCGGTTAATTTTTCAAACAAATGAAAACAAGAAAAGAATTTGACAGCATAGGTGGTATAAAAGTACCAAATGATAAATATTGGGGTGCATCAACTGAAAGATCAAAAAAATTTTTTAATATCGGTAAAATATTTGTTCCAGAATCAATTATAAAATCTATTGCAATTATTAAGCGAAGTGCTGCTATAGTTCATCAAAAAGATGGATTAATTTCATCCAAAATTTCAAGAGCAATAATTAAAGCTTCAAATGAAGTTATAGGTGGTAAAATGAACCAAAATTTTCCTCTTAAGGTTTGGCAAACAGGCTCTGGTACACAAACAAATATGAATGTTAATGAAGTAATTGCAAATCGAGCCATAGAAATCATGAAGGGTAAAAAGGGATCAAAGAAACCCGTTCACCCAAATGATCATGTTAATAAATCACAA
The DNA here is from genome assembly GCA_902588975.1 of uncultured Pelagibacteraceae bacterium. Lineage (GTDB taxonomy): Bacteria > Pseudomonadota > Alphaproteobacteria > Pelagibacterales > Pelagibacteraceae > Pelagibacter. The sequence continues at coordinate 30,517 of CACIRJ010000004.1, forward strand.
TCAACTAATGATGTTTTTCCAACTGCAATGCATATTTCAATTGCAACTGAAACGATTAATAAACTATTACCAAGTTTAAAATTATTAGAGTATTCATTGGCAAAAAAGAGCAAAGAATTTAAAAAGATAGTAAAAATTGGTAGAACACACTTGCAAGATGCTACTCCACTTTCACTAGGTCAAGAATTTTCTGGATATCGCGAACAAGTAAAAAAAAGTATACAAAGAATAAAGTATTGTCTGAATGATATTTATTTTTTGGCTCAGGGTGGGACCGCTGTTGGAACAGGAATAAATTCTAGTAGAAATTTTGATAAAAAGATAATCAAAGAAATAAAAAAATTTTGTAGAGTAAATTTTAAACCTGCTCCAAATAAATTTTCTGAATTAGCGGCTCATGACGCAATAGTAAATTTTTCTGGATCCTTGAATTCATGTGCAGTTGCTTTAATGAAGATTTCAAATGATATAAGATTTTTAGGATCGGGACCTAGAGCGGGCTATGGAGAACTTTTGCTTCCAGAAAATGAACCTGGGTCTTCTATTATGCCTGGAAAGGTTAATCCAACGCAATGTGAGGCGGTCACAATGGTTTGCGCCAAAGTTATTGGAAACCATACTGGTATTACTGTTGCAGGTAGTCATGGACATTTTGAATTAAATGTCTTCAAACCTTTAATATCTTATAACATCTTACAATCTATTGACATTTTAGGAGATAGCGTAAAAAACTTTAGTCTCTACTGTGTTAAAGGAATAAAAGCCAATAAAAAAAAAATTAAAGAACACTTGGATAACTCATTGATGCTTGTAACAGCCTTAGCTCCCAAAATTGGTTACGATAACGCAGCAAAAATTGCAAAAAGTGCACTGAAAAATAATACAAAACTTAAAGATGAAGCTATTAAATCAGGTTTAATTAAAGAGAAGGATTATGATTTACTAGTTAATCCATTAAAAATGATCAGCCCAAGCTAATTAATAATTTTTCTTATATGTGATCTCAAGTTTTGAATATTTTTAACTTCAAAAAATTGATCTTGTAATTCTTTTTTTTCAAGATTATTTACTCTAATATTAGAAATTGAAAAATTGGTATCGCCTATATTTTTTTCTGCATCAAAGTATAAATTTTTAATTTTTTTTACTACTTTTGAACTTACTTGAAAAACTTTAGCAAATTCAATATGATTTTCAATATACAGATGATTTTTTGAAAAAAATTTAATATCTCCTTGATCACTTATGTATTTAATTTCTGTGTTCATTTTACCAATTTTATCTAAATTAAAATATGCTTTTTGAGATTTTATTTTTTTTTCGTTAATTACAAAATCTATCTCACCACTTTTTATTAACTTGTTATTTAGATCTTTAAATTTTATTTTAAAAATACCATTTAAATTACCTATGTATTTTTCATCATATAAGAATAAATTTAATAAAATATTATCAATTATTTTTTCTACTTTTTTATTTTTAACAGTAAGTTCACCATTTAAATAAAATGGATTAAGATTAATATCACTATATATATTAAAATTAGTTTTATCTAATGTTGGAGATTTAATATTAATTGTATTATTATCAAAAATTATATCATATTTTAATTTGTCTTGAATATATTCTATTTCTGTTTGATTAATAAATTGTTTTGAATTTCTATATTTAAATGTGTTTTTAATTAATATATTTGGATTAGATATATCTATGTTGTGAGTACTAACATTTGGGGTGTTGTAACTTCTTTTCCAATCAGATTTAAATTTTAATCCAAAAATCTCTCCATCTATGATAAAGTTTTTAATTTTAGCTTTATTATTTATTTTATAATTAATTTTTTTAATTGGGGAAATTATAATTACATCTTCATTTTTATTTTTAATGAATATTTTACAATTATTAAATATAATTGGGTTATTAATACTTTCGTATAAATGTTTCCTTATTTCTATTAAGTCAGATAATTGAAATTCTAAATTTGAATTTGAGATTTCGATAGAGATAAAATTATTAAATGATCTCAAAAATATATCTCTGAGGGAAATGAATATCTTCAAATTAGGTACGTTTATTAAAATTTTGCTCTCTTTTTCTTTCGGATTTAACAAATTAAGTGAGGCATTTTCTATCAATAAGTGAGGCTTTGGAAATGGCTTATATGAAACATTTCCTGAAGAATTTAAATATAATTTAAAATTTTTGTAAAAATTTTTTTCTATTATTGCAACTTTACTTTTATAATTAAATAAAACTGGTAAAGATAAAATTGTTAATGAGGAAAAAATTATAAAAATAGCTATTAAGATTAAAGAGAAAGTTATTTTATTTTGCTTTATTTTATTCATTAAAATAAAAAGTTTTATACAATAAAAAACAATGTTAAATAATGATTATTTGTTAAATTTAAACGAAAAGCAACAAGAAGCAGTGCTGCATTTGAAAGGTCCACTGCTTATCGTTGCGGGGGCTGGATCAGGTAAAACAAAGGTTCTTACTTCTAGAATTGCCCATATAATTAGAAGTCATAAGGCATTTTCAAATCAAATACTCGCAGTAACTTTTACTAATAAGGCTGCAAAAGAAATGCAGATTAGAGTATCAAAGCTTTTAAGAAAAGAAGCAACAGGATTACCATGGCTTGGAACATTTCACTCTGTAAGCGCAAAAATTTTAAGAAAACACGCTGATGCGGTTGGTTTAAAATCTAATTTTACCATCATAGATCAAGATGACCAAGTAAGGTTGATAAAGAATATTTGTAAAGCTGAAAATATAGATGTAAAAAAAATATCACCTAAATATATATTAGCAATCATTGATAAATGGAAAAATAAAGGTTTTTACCCTGATGAGGTAATTTTAAAAAAAAGGGAAACTTTAGAAAAAAACTTTTTAAATATTTATAAAATTTACCAACAGAAACTCATTGATTTAAATTCTGCTGATTTCAGTGATTTAATTTTACACACACTAAAAATTTTTATAAATTATCAAGATATACTTTCGATTTATTCTAGAAAATTTAAATATATTTTAGTTGATGAATATCAAGATACCAATTTTATACAAAGTGAATGGCTTAAATATTTGTCTTCAACAAACAAAAATTTATGTTGTGTTGGAGATGATGATCAATCAATTTACAGTTGGAGAGGTGCTGAAATTAAAAATTTTTTGGAGTTCGATAAAACATACAAAAATACAAAAATAATTAGATTAGAAAAAAATTATAGATCAACTCAGAATATTTTAAACGTAGCATCAAAATTAATAGAAAATAATCAAAATAGAGTTGGAAAGACTTTATATACAAATCAAGAAGATGGAGAGCTCATTACTTTAGACTGTTTTAGGAATGTTAAAGATGAAGCTATTGAAATAAGCTCTACGATAGAAAATTATAAAAAAAAAAATTCATTAAATGAAATGGCTATTCTAGTAAGAGCCATATTTCAAACAAGAGAATTCGAGGAGAGATTTTTAAAAGTTGGAATTCCTTACAGGATAATTGGTGGTATCAAATTCTATGAGAGGGCAGAAATAAAAGATTGTGTAGCTTATTTGAGATGCATACATCAGCCAATGGACGATTTATCTTTTGAAAGGATAATTAATGTTCCAAAAAGATCTGTCGGAGATACGACTATGAAGAACATAACAGATTTTGCAAAAAAAAATTCTTGTTCACTAGAAATAGCATCAAAAAAATTAATCGAGCTTAATGAAATCAAACCAAAAACTAAGGTCGGTTTGAGCTCACTTTTAAACTTATTGGAAAGATGGAGACATGAATTAAAGAAAAAAATTAATCACAATAAGCTTTTGCAGATAGTTTTAGATGAGTCAGGATATAGTGAAATGTTAAAAAATAAAAAAGATTTAGAAAATGAAAATAGACTAGAGAATATTAAAGAATTGTTAAGCGCTATGAAAGAATTTGATAATTTGGAGTCTTTTTTAGAGCATGTAGCTCTAGCGACTTCTCTAGATCAAGATTGGGAAAGTGAAAAGGTTAATTTAATGACTTTACATGCTTCTAAAGGTTTGGAATTTAATATTGTTTACCTACCAGGTTGGGAAGAGGGTTTGTTTCCTCATCAAAAAAGCATAGAGGAAAAGGGAGAAAGTGGTCTAGAAGAAGAAAGAAGACTGGCATACGTTGGTATAACTAGAGCCAAAAAGATTGCAAAAATATCCTTCTCTATGAATAGATTTTATCAAGGAGACTGGATGGATAGTATAGCATCAAGATTTGTTGATGAGCTTCCAGATGAGTTTATTAAAAAAAATAATAGTTTTATTGAAGAAGAGGAAAGTGATTTTGAATTCAATCAAGATATAGATTTTGACACTGAGATCAGAAGTCCTGGTTGGCTAAGATATCAAAAAAAATTAAAGTGATAGAAAACATAAAAAGATTTCTTAAAATAAATAACTTAGATGGATATATAATTCCAAAAAATGATAATTATTTTACTGAATATTCTAAAATAAATAATTTAGCTAGAGTAACTAATTTTACAGGCTCAGCCGGATTTGCTATTATTTTAAAAAATACAAATTATTTATTTGTTGATGGAAGATATACACTTCAAGCAAAAAAACAATCAGGTAAAAATTTTAAAATTTTGGAAATTCCACACATTTATCCAAAAGATTTATCAAATATGCATAATAACAAAATTGGTTTTAATCCAAATTTATTTACAAAAACCATTCTTGAAAGATATTTTGAAAACAAAAATAATTTAATTCCAGTTGAGTTTAATTTTAAAAACAAAACCGACAAAAATTCAAATAAAATTTTTCTTTTAAACAAAGCTACTGTTGGTGAGAGCTCAATTACAAAAATAAATAAAATTAAACAATATATGTATAAAAAAAAAATTAATTATTTATATGTAAGTGCTAGTGAAAATGTTAATTGGGTTTTAAATATTAGAGGTAAAGATTTACCAAATAGTCCATTAGTCAACTGTAAATTGATTATTTCAAACGATGGAAAATTAAATCTTTTTATTAATTTACGTAAAATTCCAAATTTAATTAAAAAAAAATTTAAGAATGCAAGTATTTATGATGAGAATAATTTTTTTAAAACTATAAATAAGTTTAAAAGTGGTACATTTTGTATTGATGAAAATACCTGTTCAATATTTGAGCAAGGTTTAATAGATAGTAAATTTAAAATAATTTACAAACATGATCCAATATATGAGTTAAAATCGATTAAAAACAGAATAGAAATTAAAAATACACAAAATGCACATATAGAAGATGGAGTTGCACTAACTAAATTTTTATATTGGTTTAAAAATAAAAAAAAAGAAACTACCGAAAAAAAAATTGAGGATAAATTGGAAAGATTTAGGAGAAAATCGAAAAATTACCTTTATCCAAGCTTTGATACAATTGCTGGATCAGGTCCTAACGGAGCTATTATTCATTACAAATCAAATGATCAAACTAACAGAAAATTGAATAAAAATGATATTTTATTAATCGATTCAGGCGGACAATACAAATGGGGTACAACAGATGTGACAAGAACAATATCCTCTGGAAAAATATCTAAAGAAATAAAAAATAATTTCACGAGGGTTTTGAAAGGGCATATAGCTGTTGTAACATGTGATTTAAAAAAAAATATTAATGGCTATTTAATTGACAAACTAGCTAGAAAACCACTGAAAAGTATAGGTTTAGATTATTCTCATGGAACCGGTCACGGTGTGGGTTTTTTTTTAAATGTTCATGAAGGTCCACAAGGAATTACAAAATATAATAAAGTTGAACTAAAAAATGGTATGATATTGAGTAATGAACCAGGATACTATCTAAAAAATAAATATGGAATAAGAATTGAAAATCTTATTTATGTCAAAAAAAATAAAGAAAAAATTGAATTCAAAAACTTAACATACGCACCAATTGATATAGATATGATTAATTTTAAAATGCTGAATATTAAAGAGAAAAAATATTTATTCGACTATCATTTAAATGTTTATACTAAGCTTTCAAAATTTCTAAATAAAAACGAGAAAAAATGGTTGATTAATTTAATTAAGTAGTTTTTTTAATTCCTCTTGCGATATAATTTCAATTCCAAGACTTTTGGCCTGCTCAACTTTTTTCTTTGTTGCTTTTTCACCAACAACTAAATAATCAAGATTTTTGCTAACATTGCTTAAAGTAGAACCAGAATTTTTTTCAACTAAAGATTTTGCCTCAGCTCTACTAATACCATTAAGTTTACCGGTAAACATAAAACTTTTACCTTTCAGTATCCCGTTTCCATTTAGTATTTGACTTTCAATTTTTAATAATGAGCTTAATTCAATTACAATATTAGTATTTGATTTATTAGAGAAAAAATTTTTTAGTGATTTAATTTGAGTTTCTCCTATTCCATCAATATTTAAAAAAGTATCAAATTGTTTTGATTTAATTAAATCTATAAAGCTTGTTATATTTTTCATATTGTCACTTATTAATTTTGCATTTTCTATTCCTATATGTCTTATGCCTAAAGAATAAATAAATCTTTGTAATGAAACTTTTTTAGAATTTTCAATTGAATTTTTTAAATTTTTTACTGATTGTTCGCCCCATCCTTCTAATTCAATAATTTTATCATAATTTAAAAAGAATATATCTTGAGGTTTTTTAAGGAGATTTAAATCCCAAAATTTCTCTACAACCTTTTTACCTAGTCCATCAATGTTTAATGCCTCTTTTGAGATAAAATGTTTAAGTTTTTCAATAGCAATTTTTTCACATTGGAAGCCACGATCTGGGCATCTTCTTACAGAGTCAAATTTTTTGGTTACTTTATTGAATTCTTTGATTGTATCGTAACCACAAGGACATTTTTTAGGGAAAATAAATTTTTTTGAATCAATTCTTCTTTTCGAAAAATCAACCGAAATAACGTGTGGAATAACATCACCTGCTCTTTCTATTGTTACAGTATCACCAATTCTAATATCTTTTCTTTTAATTTCATCTTCGTTATGAAGTGTTGCATTAGAAACAACAACTCCACCAATATTTACTGGCTCGACTTTAGCAACAGGAGTTAATGCTCCTGTTCTCCCTACTTGAATTTCTATATTTAGAACTTTAGTGTATGCGCTATCTGCAGAAAATTTGTGAGCAATTGCCCATCGAGGTGCATTAGAAGTAAATCCTAGTCTGTTTTGTAAGTTTAAATCATTTATTTTATAAACTAGACCATCTAAATCATAATCTAAGTCAAATCTTTTATTTTCAAAATTTTTATGAAATTTTATTAATTCGTCAATGTTTGGTAGAATTTTATTATCTCTATTAATTTTAAAACCCCATTTAGCCAAATCATTCAAAAAATCTGATTGGTATCGATGATTATTTTTATCTATATAACCGAAAGTATAAGCTATAAAATTAAGTGGAATTTTTTTTGTCTCTCTAAAATCTTTTTGCCTTAATGAACCTGATGCTGCATTTCTTGGGTTGGCAAACTTATCTTTGATTTTAAGAAAGTCTTTTTTTTTTATGAAAACCTCCCCTCTTATTTCAATATTATTTGGAAAATCTTTATTGTTAATTTCTAAAGGTATATCTTTTATAGTTTTTAGGTTTTCGGTTATTATTTCTCCAGTTTTGCCATCACCTCTAGAAACACCATAAACTAATTTTTTATTTATATATGTAAGAGATGCTGATATCCCATCAATTTTTGGTTCAACACTATAATTAATTTTAAAATTTTTGTTTAAGTAATTAAAAATTTTTTTTTCAAAATTTATTAAATCGTCTTTATTAAATGCATTAGCTAATGATAACATGGGTACTTTGTGTTCATACTTTTCAAATGATTTTGTGGGTTTATATCCTACATTAAGATTTGGGGAGTTTTTACTTTTTAAAAAATAATATTTTTTTTCAAGACTCACTATCTCTTTTTTAAGTTTATCAAACTGAGCGTCTGTTATAATTGGAGTACTTTTTTCGTAATAATGCTTGTTATGCTTTATGTACTCTTTTATTTTTAAATTATAAATTTTTTTTATTTCGTTTTTGATCATTAATAAAATGATTATTTAAATAAATCTCTGAATTTTTTTAAAATAGTTTTACTTTCATCTTTTGTTTTTATTATTGTATTTCTTTTGTCATAATTTTTGTTGAGTATTTTATAGCTTGCAGTGTACCATTTACTCGATTGATAATTATAGCCGAGTAAAGATGCGTATTTTTCAGCTTCATTAACCAATCCAATTTTATAATGCAATTCAACTAGTCTATGCAAGGCCTCCTCGATATAGATTGTGGTCTCGAATTCATTTACAACTTTTTTATATCTATTGATTGCGGGAATCCATTTTTCTCTTTCTACATAGTATCCAGCCAAATACATTTCTTTTGAAGCCATAATTTCTATTATTAATTCTAATTTGAATTTGGAGTCCAAGGCATAGTCTGTATTTGGATATTCCTCAATTATTAATTCGAAATATTTTTTTGCTAACAAAATTTGATTTACATCTTTCTTTTCATCAACTATTTGATCATAATGACATAATGCTAATAAATAATATGCATAATCTATTTGTGGATGATAATTATATTTAACTAAAAATCTTTCTAGATTACTAATTGCATCTTTGTAATACCCCTGAGAAAAATATCCATATGCAGACATTAATACAGCTCTAGGAGCCCAGACTGATTGTGGGTAAAGTAATTCAGCCTCGCTAAATTTCTTTCCAGCATAAATGACATCCCCTCTCTCAAATTCAGTCATGGCCTCGTTGTAAACCTCTATCATCTGTTCATCCAGGCTCTTTTTTTCCAGAATAGTTATATTTTCCTTATTATTAGAACATCCAGAGAGAAAAACTAAAAATAATAAAAAAAGAATACCTATATAAAATTTCATCTAATACTTTTATCAGATAAATTTAAAAACTCTAACTTTTAAGCTATTGATTTAAGGTTTTGGTAATTAGCAAATACCTGTGGTAATTGTTTTCCTTTGATCTCAATCAAAGAATAATTACTTTGATCTTTAAATACTTCTTTTAATAATTCATTTGTTAGGTGATGACCACCTTGTGAACATTTTAATGAACCAATTATCTTATAACCAGATAGAAATAAATCTCCCATACAATCTAGTATCTTATGGTTAACAAATTCTAATTTATTTCTAAGTCCACCTTTGTTTAATATCTCATTATCTTTAACTACAATTGCATTATCTAAACTTCCACCTTTTCCTAAATTTAATTTTTTAAGTTTTTCAATATCTTCGTACAAACAAAAAGTTCTAGAATTAAATACAACTTTTAAATCATCTTCAAAAATATTTATTTTATTTTTTTGATTTTTAATTACCTTATTTTCATATTTAATTTCAAATTCGATATCACTAGTAATGTTTGATTTATTGAGAGATATAAATTTATTATTATAGTTTAATTTTATCTCTTTGTTTATTTTAATTATTTTTATTGGCTGATCACTTAATTTTACTCCTACTTTGATGAAACTCTCATAAAATATTTTTGCTGAACCATCCATAATTGGCACTTCTTGAGAATCTAATTCAACAATTGCATTATCAATACCTATACCATAAAAAGCTCCCATGAGATGTTCGATAGTAGAGACTTTGACCCCATAATTATTTGAAACAGTTGTACACAAGGTTGTATCAACTACATTATTATATAACGGGTAAATTGTATTATTTTCTAATACGTCCAATCTTTTAAAAACTATTCCAGTATTTGGGGAAGCTGGTAACACGCTCATGTTTACTTTTTGACCAGTGTGTATTCCTTTTCCCGAGAAAGATACCTTTTTAGAAATTGTTTTTTGAGTAAGTATGGACATAATTCAACTATAATAAATTTTGACTTCGTTAAGTACTCAACAAATATTTCAAGAAAATACACTTATTTATCAAAAAAATTAAAGAACTTTTCAAATAAACCTTGTCTTTTAACGATTTTTTTTTGATTTTGATAATCCTGTAAATAATAATTTAAGCCTGTATTGCAAATCTCTGTGTCCTTTTCAGCAAAAAAATTTATAGACTTTAATTTATATTTATCTTTGAGATAAAATGAATTGTTATCAAATAATATAGATCCATCGCCTATAAGAAAAAGATCCAATTCTTCAGTAGAGAAATTTTTAAATTCAGGTTTAGTTAGTGATAAATCTATAATCTCTTGTACCCTGTATAAAATAACTTTTTTTAATAAATCAATTGATATATCTTTTTTTAATATCTCTTTAATTATTACATTTTTATTTTTATTGCTGCTGTAAGAAAATTCTGTATTAGATTTATTGAAAGATTTTTTTACTTTTTCTGCATCTTCTAAACTTATTTTAAAAATATTTGAAATATCTTTTGTAATATGAAATCCACCAATTGAAATTGATTGAATAAATTTCAATAAGTTATTTTCAAAATAAATAAGTGAGGATCTTTTTAATCCAATTTCTAAAAATAAAATTTTTCTAGTATTAAGTTTTTTTAAATAAAATAGAGATTTCGTATAACTGGTACAATATATTTTTGAGATGTTTAAATTGTAAGTATAAAATTTATTTTTAACAGCATTCAATATTTCTTTTGGATAGCAAATTAACTTAAATTCGATTTTAATATTTTTTGAAACTTTCTTTTCATTATCTAAAGTTTCAAAGAACTTCCCATCAATTGTACATCCATTCAATATGGTATGTATAATTTCATAATTAAAGTAAAAATTATTAATTAATTGGCTTAATTCTAAATTTAAAATATTATAAATTTCTCTTGCTATAATTTTTTCTTCTATATTTTTATTTAAACAGATATCAATAGTGAATATTTTATTGGTATCTAAAAGCAAAATCACATCATCAATATGACTAGAGATTTTTTTTTCTGCATTTTTAATAACTTTTTTTAAATCTGGAGTATCCAATTTTACATCTTCAATATATTTGAAAATTGCAGTTTCAGAATATACAATACTTAAATCTGAATTAAATATAACTATTCTATTTTTTGATGATCCGAGATCTATAACATTATAAAAATTTAATTTACTCATTTATTGTTACTATTCTATTTTCGATTCTAAAATCTAATACTGTGCCTGTCTTGATATTGTTTTTATTTTTAAATTCTATAAATAATTTTATAGCTTTCTCTATATTTTTATTTGGTAATTTTAATAAAATATTATTGTTAAAATATAGATCCCATCTTTTATTCTTATGATAATAATATTTAGGTATTTGAATATAGTTAATATTATATTTATTTAGAATTGATATCAAATCTAAATAATCGGTAATTTTGAAATTTCCAAAAATAAGTGGAAGAGAATTATCAATTTCAATCTCTTTTGTTAAAATAAATTGACCATTCTTTCCAATGTAATATTTTTTTTGATCAATAAAAGCTATACCAATAAAATCAGTTTTATTTGCCTCAATTAAAATTGTTGATGGATAATTTTTTTTTACACTAATGTTTTGTAGAAAGTTTAATTCACTTAAATTATTTAAAATTACATTTTTTTTTATTAAGAAAACATTTTTATCAATTAAATAATTTACTTTATGATATATTTTTTTTTCAATTAATGGGATATCAACATTAATTTCTAATTTATTTATTTCGAAATATTCCCTAATATTATTTGCTATGTTATTATTTGTAATAGTAGATATAAATAATAGAGTAAATATATAAAAATATATTTTTTTTTTATTTATTAATTGATGCATCTTTCAAAATTTTTTTTATCAAATTTTTGAAAGTAATGTTATTAAATTTTGCTATTTCTGGTACCAAAGATAACGAAGTCATTCCAGGTTGTGTATTTGTCTCTAGTAAATAAAACTTATCTTCAAAAAATCTAAAGTCTGATCGTGTTACTCCTCTACATTTCAATAATCGATGGGCTTTTTGAGCTATTTTTGTCACTTCATTATATTGCCTTTTGGAAATATTGATCGGAATTAAATGCTCTGTTTTGGCTCCAGGATTATATTTAGCCTGATAATCATAGAATTTTCTTTTTGGTTTTAATTCAATTGCTCCTAATATTTTTCCAGATAAAATCGCAACTTGTATTTCTCGTCCAGGTATATATTTCTCAAAAAGAATTTCTCCATACTCTTGGAGTCTCTTTATATTTTTATAAACATTTTTTTTGTTACAGATGAACACATTTACACTTGAGCCTTCATTTAATGGTTTGATGACAAGAGGGAATCCGAGCTTTCTTTTTAAAATTTCAATAATTTTTTTTTTTTTATGTGAGTTTTTAAAAGAATATTTTAAAAATTTTGGCGTAAGAATTTTATTTTTTATAAATATTTTTTTTGATAACTCTTTGTCGATTGCTAAAGATGAGGATAATACTCCTGAGTGGGTATATTTAACTTTCTCTGATTCTAAAATTGCTTGAATGTAACCATCTTCTCCATATCTTCCATGCAACAAATTTAATACTACATTTGGTTTAAACTTTCTTAATATATTAATAAATTGCCCATCAGGATTTACAACTTTAAGTATATATTTTTTTTATTTATTTAACTCGCAGAAAACACTTTTTGCAGTTTGTATACTAATTTCTTTTTCTTTTGAATAACCACCCGCTAAAATTAGAATTTTTTTCACTATTCTATAATTTTAATTTCCAAATTAATATTAATACCAGTTTTGTCTTTAACATTTTTTTTTACAAAATTAATTAGAGAATTCATTTCATCAAAGGATGCATTATTTTTATTAACAAAAAAATTTGAATGTTTTTTTGAAATACAAGCATCTCCAAAATTAATGTTTTCAGGAACTGACTCTTTTATAAGTTCCCAAGCTTTTTTTGTTGTTTGCTCAATTGGATTTTTAAAAGTACTTCCTCCAGTCTTAATTTTTGAAGGTTGAGAATTATTTTTTTTTATAGCTAATTCTTGCATCAAATTTTTTATTTTATTTTTGTTTGATAGATTACCTTTAAAAGTAGCACTTAAAAAAATTAGATTTTCATTTAATTCAATATTTCTGTATTTAAATATAATTTTGTTGGATGGTATAACTTTAATATTTCCATTTAAATCAATGCATTGTAACGAGATTAATTTGTCTTTAAATTCTGTTCCAAAACAACCTGAATTCATTTGAAGACCGCCTCCAACTGAGCCAGGGATGCAGTACATAAATTCAAAACCGCTTATTCCATTCTCTTGAGCATATTCTGAAAGTTTTTTTTGTGAACATGCCGATCCTGCAATTATTGTATCCGAATTTAATTTTGATAATGTACTAAAATTATTACTAAGTTTAATAATTACACCTTCATAAATATCATCTTTAAATAATACATTTGAACCCATTCCTAATATAAATATTTTTCCTCTATTATTATACAATCTTAGGAATTCCTTTAGTTCTAAAAGATTTTTTGGTTTAAAAAAAATTTTTGATTTTCCGCCTATATTAAACCAATTAAATTTTTTAATATCGATATTAAAAAATAAATCTGCATTAAATTTATTTTTAAAATCTTGAATATCTTTTAATTCCATATCAATTAAGATTTCTTATCCAATTTGTTATAGACCCCGCACCCATTGCAATAAAAATTTTATTTCCAAAGGCAATATTTTTAGTAATTTTTTTTAAATCTATTTCATTTTTAAGCATTATCAAATTAACCTTAGAGTTTTTTGCAATTAATTTTGCAAATGAAGTATATGAAAATCCTAATTTTATAGTTTCGCTAGCTTTATAAATTGGACAAAGTAGAACTGTGTTTGCATTTTTAAAACATTTAGAAAATTCAATTTTTAAATTTTTTACTCTTGAAATTCTGTGTGGTTGAAAAATACAAACTATTTCTTCTTTATCATATACTTTACTGACACCATCTAATACCGATGAAATTTCAGTTGGATGATGGGCGTAGTCGTCAAAAAACGGCACTTTATTAATTTCAAACAAGAAATTAAATCTTCTCTGGACTCCATTAAAGTTTTTAAGGCCTAATTTAATTATTTTATCTGATACACCAATCGAAAAGGCTACCGCCAATGCAGATGTTGCATTTTTTATATTATGTAAACCTAATAAAGGTATTGTAATATTTTTTATAATTTTTGTTTTGCCCGGTATTTTTATTTTAATATTAAATTTTGAAAAATTTTTATTCTGAATTATATTGAAAATATGAAAATTTGATTTCTTATTTAAACCAAATGTATAGTAATTGTTATTTTTAATTTTTGGTAAAATATTTTTTACATTTTTGTCGTCTAAAGACAAAAATGCCTTTCCAAAAGAAGGAGTTTTATCAATAAATTCTATGAATTTATTTTTTAAATTTTTCATAGTTCTGTAATAATCCAAATGTTCATTATCAATGTTGGTTATTATTGAATAATTAAAAGGTATTTGAAGAAAACTTCCATCCGACTCATCTGACTCAACTAAACTCCAGTCGCTTTTTCCTAATTTTGCCGAACTTCCTATTGAATTTAAAACTCCTCCATTTATTATTGTAGGATCTAATTTTGCATAATTCAAAATATTTGACAAAATTGATGTTGTTGTTGTTTTGCCGTGTGATCCTGTCACAACAATATTTTTCATTAAAGAAACTATATGACCTAATAATTCTCCTCTTTTATAAATTGGCAAGTTTAATTTTTTAGCATGCCTATATTCTGGATTTGATTTTTTTATAGCTGATGAAACTACTAATACAGTACAATTTTTTATGTTTTGCTTATTATGATTTAAATAAATCGGAATTTTTCTTTTTCTAAGTAAATTAAGATTTTTATTATCTGATTTGTCACTTCCTTGTATTTTAAAGCCTAAACTATCCATTATTAATGCTAAGCCACTCATACCAATTCCACCAATCCCAACAAAATGAATTAGTTCAGTTTTTCCGATATTAATTTTCATCTATAATTTCTATAATCTTATTATTTATATTATTCCAAGTATTTTTTTTAGTAATTTCCTCAAGAATTTTAAATTTATCGTTGTAATTTTGATAATCGTTAAATATTTCAAATATCATTTTCGAAGATTTTTTAAATTCAAATTCCTTTTGATTTATTAACCAGCAACAATTTTTTTTATAGTAAAATTCTGAATTATAGAATTGGTGATTATCTCTTGCAGACGGGAGAGGTATTGAAATAAACGGTATATTTAAGAATGAAAGTTCACTTAATGTGCTAGCACCTCCTCTAGTAATTGCTAGATCAATGCCATTGTAGAGTTCATGACTGTCATTGGTAAATTCAATGAATTTATACTTTACATTTGATTTGTCATATTTATTTTTTATTGAAGATAAATTACTCTTATTTGATATTTGCTGTATAACTTCGAAATTTTTTTTTTTTGAAATTTCAATAATTAATTCAGTAATATTTTCGTCAAAAAACGATGAACCTTGACTACCTCCGATGATAAGAATTTTTTTAATTTCTTTTTTTAAATTAACCATATTTTTTTCTAAATTGTATATCTCTTTTTTTAAAATAGGTTTGACCATAACTTTTTTAGAATTATATTTAATTGGGAAGTTTCTTAAATTTTTATCGTAGCAAAATATTTTTGTTGAAAATTTCAAAGCAAAACGGTTAGATCTACCTAAAACACTATTGGGTTCAAATAAGAAAACTTTTTTTTTTAATAAAAATGCAGCTACGCAAAATGGAAATGTCATGTACCCACCAGTGCTGATTACAATATTTATATTATTATTTTTTAAAAAACTAATAGATTGAAAAATGTTTAGAAAATATTTAAAAATATTTATTGGGAGTAAATAAGGTTTTAAAAATAAATTTGGTACATCTATTAATTCATATTTAAATTTTTTGGTATTTATATATTTGCTTCCTCTCAAATCAGATACCATTTTTACATAAAATTTATTTTTCAAATGTTCAAAAAAAGAGGTGGATGGCACAACGTGGCCACCAGAACCACCTGTTACTATAAGTATATTTTTCATGCTAATTTAATTTTCTCTTCGTCAAATTTAATATTATTCCAGTTAAAATTGATGTTCCAACTATTGAAGAACCACCATAACTAATAAACGGCATAGTCATGCCTGTGGTAGGAAGCATTCTTATATTTACACCAATATGAATAAAAGTTTGTAATAGTATTATTGAAATACTTCCAACTAATATAAGTTTAAAATTATTATTTTTTGTAAAATTTATTTTTTTTAAAACTCTATAAGATAAGACTAAATAAAGTAATATTATACCTATTAAGATAATTACTCCAAATTCTTCTGCAATTACAGAAATTATATAATCTGTATGTGCTTCTGGTATTCTTGAATTTAAAGTTCCTTCACCTATTCCTTTTCCAAAAAAACTTCCGCTTGATATTGCATCGCTTGCTTTATCGGCCTGGTAATTATTACCACTAGAATTATCTAAAAATGACATTAATCTTATTTTTATGTATTCAAACTTTGGCACCAAAAAGACTAAAAATAGAGTAAATGAACTCACAGCTAATAATGAGATTGCAAAAAGTAATAAATTTATTCCTGAAACAAAAATAATAGCAAGCCAAACAGATATTATTAATAATGTTTGTCCTAAGTCTGGTTGAGATAAGAGTAAAATTATAATTGGCACTAAAATGACTGAACTCAAGAGATATTTTATATAAAGGTTTTTTTTTTCTAATGAAATTATTAGTGAAATAACAATAACAAAAAAAGGTTTTAAAGTTTCAATAGGTTGAAACCTAGGTAATGAGCCAATATCTAACCATCTCTTTGACCCTTTGACCTCCACTCCTATTAAGGGTACTAAGAATAAACTTATAAATGTGATAACAAATAATACGACTGACAACCTAATTAAAATTTTTTGATCTAGTAGAGATAAAAATAAAATTAAAAATATTCCTATTAAAACAAAAATTAAATGTTTTAAAAAAAAATAGTAAGAATTTGTATTTAATTTATCTGATGCGATTATTGAAGTTGAAACTAAAGAAAAGAACAATCCTAGTGAAAATAATAGACTTATTATCAAAAAAATTGTTTTATCGATGTTTTTCCACCAATCATAAAATGTATCAAAATATTTATTCATTCAATTGGTAAATATCTTTTAATTAACATATTGAATTGTCTACCTCTTTCTTCAAAATTTTTGTATTGATCAAATGATGCAGCCGATGGGCTAAATAAAACTGTAACTTTTGTTTTTATATCCTTAAGGTTTGGAATTAATTTAAGAGTATTTCTCAGATCTTTTGATAGATTCACTTTAATTTTATTTTTAAATAGTTTTAGGAAAACTTGTCTATCTTTACCATAAATATATGCTTCTAAATTTTTAAAATACTTTTTATTTAAATTAAATTTGTCCCCCTTTTTAAATAATCCTCCCAAGATCCATATAATTTTTTCATTAGATTCTAAAAATGGAACACTAGAAGATAATGTTGTTGACTTAGAGTCGTTTATTATTTTTAAATATTTTGATTGATGGATCACTTCCTGTCTAAATTTCAAAGGTTTAAATTTATTAATAGTTTTTATTACAGTTTTTAAATTAAGTTTCATATGTTTTGATAGCTCAAATAAAAAATTTAAATTTTGAAAATTTGTTGAATTTTTGAAATTATCATTACTTAATTTATTTTTTAAATATGCATACTTATTTTTACTTAAATATATTATTTTGGATTTTATATTTTTAGTTCTTAATAAGTCTTTCAATAAATTAGTGTTTGTTATTATTGCTACATCATTTTCGTTTTGTCTTATTACACATTTTAATTTTGATAATACATAATTTTTCATTGTATTATGCCTTTCTAAATGATCTGGGGAAATATTAATAATTATAGAAAATTTTGATTTGAAATATTTACTATAAGCCAGCTGATAAGAAGAAGCCTCAATAACAAAGATAGTATTTTTGGTAACTCTTTTTTCCTCTAAAATAGGATTTCCAATATTTCCAGTTAGCCTAGTATCATAATGGTGTTTCTTTAAAATATCATAAAGCAACTTACTTGTAGTTGACTTTCCGTTCGTGCCAGTAATCGTAATTGTTAAAACTTCAGGGTTAAATTTATAAAAAATATCAAAATCAGTAATAACTTTTTTTTGGTTCTTTTTTAGAAAATTTGATAACTGGCATCTATTTATATTAATACCGGGACTTATAACTATATAATCAAAATTATTATTTAATAATTTTGATTTAGAAATAAAAAATTTTTTATATTTATTTTTTATTTTTTTTTTATCATCATCGAAAATAAAACACCTATTTTTCTTTTTTAAATATTTTAATGATGAAATTCCAGATTTTCCAAAACCATAAATTAAAAAATTTTTACTTAAAGTTTCATTTTTTAATCTCATTATCTAAGTTTCAGAGTTGCTAATCCAATCATCGCTAGAATAATAGAAATTATCCAAAATCTAATTACAACCGTTGACTCTGGCCATCCTTTTTTTTCAAAATGATGGTGTATTGGAGCCATTTTAAATATTCTTTTACCTGTTAATTTATAGGAAATGACTTGAACTATTACAGAAACAGCTTCTAAAACAAACAATCCGCCTGTTATTGCTAACACAATTTCATGCTTAGTTATTATACCAACCGCTCCCAGTGAACCACCTAATGATAAAGATCCAGTGTCTCCCATAAAAATTTTTGCCGGAGGTGCATTAAACCATAAAAAACCTAAACAAGCCCCAATTATTGATCCACAAAAAATTGAAGCTTCTCCTACACCCTCTATATACGTGATCTGAAGATAATCAGAAAAAATTATGTTACCAGAGACATAACTAATAAATGCAAAACAAGCAGCAACTAGCATAACAGGAACTGTTGCTAATCCGTCTAAACCATCTGTTAAATTTACTGCATTTGAAGCTCCAACTAATACGAACATATAAAAAGGTATAAAAAACCAGCCAAGATTGATTACTAAGTTTTTGAAAAAAGGAAAATATAGATTGTTTATTTGATCAGAATTACTTGTGATATAAAGTATAAATATACCAATCAAAGCTAAAATAATTTGTAGAGAGAACTTTAGTTTAGAAGAAATTCCATTCGAACTTTTTAACTTTATTTTTTTATAATCGTCATAAGCTCCCAATAATCCAAAAGAAGCTGCAATAAATATTAGAAACCAATTGTAAGGATTTGATAAATCACCCCATAGCAATACTCCTGAAAAAACACCTAGTAATATTATTAGTCCTCCCATTGTAGGTGTTCCAATTTTTCTAATTATATGATCGCTAGGTCCATCTTCTCTGATTGGATTATGAATCTGTTTTGAAGAAAAAAAATTAATTAATGGGTTTCCAACTAAAAAAACAACAACCATAGCTGTAAACATAGAAAGACCAGTTCTTACTGTTAAATATTTAAAAACATTCAAAAAACTAAATTGATCTACTAGAATTGAAAAAAGTTCAAACAACATTAAGATTTTGATCCAATTTGTTTGGTTATTTTATTTAGTCCTGTTGAATTTGAGCCTTTTATCATTAAAAAATCACCATTATTTAAATCATTTTTTATTATATTAAGAATTTCACTAGTTGATTTAAGTATTTTTCCTCTTTTTTGTGTTCTAATTTTGTTAAATGTTTCTGTGATATAATTCCCATAAACAAACAACTTTTTGAACTTTGCCTTATTGATATCTTTAGCAGCTTCAATATGAAGTTTTTTTGAAAATTTTCCTAATTCTAACATGTCACCTAGTAGCATAAATTTTTTATTTGGATTTACTTTTAAATTATCAAATTTCTTAATTGAAAAATTCAGAGATAATGGATTTGAGTTATAACTTTCATCTATTATATTAACTTTTTTAGAGCCGACAGTGAATTTTTTTATATTTCCTCTACCACTTGGTATTTTATAATTAGAAAAAAAGTTACTTTTTATTTTATCAATGATATTTAAACTTTTACAAACTGCTATGGAAGCCAATATGTTATCCAAATAAGGTAATAAGTTATTATTAATTTTAAAATTAAAAGTTTTAGAAGCTACATCAATATAAACGATATGAGATTTCGTAGATTTTTTTATTTTAGATAATCTAACATTAGAATTTTTGTGTTTACCAAAAGAAATGATATTTAAATTATTTTTGTTTGCTAAATTTGAAAAAAAATCAAAAAATTTATCATCTTTATTTAATATAATTGTACCATTTTTTCTTATGTTAAAAATAATCTCTGATTTGGCTTTAGCTATATCCACTAAAGATTTAAAATTTTTGGCGTGCGCATAACTAATATTTGTAATAACTCCAACGTCTGGTTTAATTATTTTTGATAAATAGTCTATTTCTCCCTTTTTATCCATTCCAATTTCAAATATTCCGTAAGTTGTATCCTTCTTTAAATTTATTAATGAAATTGGTAAACCGAATTTATTATTGAATGAATTTTTTGAAAATGTTGTGGAATAATTTTTTTGAAGACATTGTCCTAACAATTCTTTCAGCGAAGTTTTGCCTGAAGATCCTGTAATTGCAACTTGAGATGCATTAGATGAAATTCTTATCTTTTGTGAAAATTTAATTAATAATTCTAGAGTACTTTTAATATTAATCTTTTTTTTACTATCATTTTTGTTATTTTGAAGTATTGCTAATTTTGCTCCATTTTTTAGAGCTTCATCTGCAAAATCATTTCCATTAAAAGATTTCCCCTTAATTCCAAGGAAAATTTTATCTTTATTTTGTTCTTTCGAATTAATGCTAATTTTTAATTTTTTTATTCTATCTAATTTTTTGTTATTTATAATTTCTTTAAGTATATTTAATTTCCAATCATTTGATAAAATTTTATTTTTTAAAATTATTGATTTTTTTATATTATCTTTGTCAGAAAATTTATTTTTCTTAATATATTCTTGAGTGTTTTCATGTCCCTTTCCTGCAATAATTAAAACCTCATCAGACTTACTATTTAAAATTGCTTTTTTTATAGCTAATTTTCTTGATGGTATTTCAATCATTTTAGATGGTAAAATTGACTTCTTAATACTTGCTCTGATATTTTCTGGATTTTCACTTCTAGGATTATCGTCTGTAAGATAAATATAATTACATAGTTTGTTAGCAATTTTGCCCATTATTGGTCTTTTTTCTTTATCTCTTTCACCGCCACATCCAAATACAATATTAATTTTTCTTAAACCAAATTGTTCTTTAATATTTTCTATACTTGTTTTAAGAGCCTCTGGAGTATGAGCATAATCTAAAATAAAAATTGAATTATCTTTGGTTGTTCCGATTATCTCGAGCCTTCCTTTTGCGGGTTTAATATACTTAAGTTTTTTAACAATATCATCAATTTTTAGATTACTTTTAATTGCTGCTGCAATAGCCATCATCAAATTCTTAATTTGTATTTTTCCAATTAGGCTTGTTTTAAATTGGTATTCCTTATTTTGAAAAGTAAACTTTATATGTTGGTAGTTATTTAAAATTTTAATTGAATTAATTTTTAAATGACTATCTAATGTACCAATGTTTAATAAATTTAATTTTTTTCTTTTGGCTATTTTTTTAAAGATTTGTGAATATTTTAAATCATTATCAAATATCAAATTTCCATTTTTATTTGTCAACTCATTAAATAAAATTAATTTTGAATTAAAATAATTTTTATAATTTTTGTGATAATCTAAATGATCTCTGCTTAAATTAGTGAATATAGATGTGCTAAATTTAATACCATGTAATCTTTTTTGATGAAGACCATGACTTGATGCTTCTAAAATTACATTTTCAATTTTTTTTTTCCTTAAATTTGCAAGTATTTTATTAATTGTAATAGCATCAACAGTTGTATTATTAAGTTTTAAGTTAACACCATTCGATTTGACGCCTAAAGTTCCAATTGAGGCCACTCTTTTTTTATTAAGTTTTAATATCTGGTAATAAAAATTGACTATAGATGATTTTCCGTTTGTACCAGTTACAGCAATTATATTATTTGGTTTTTTATTATAATATTTATTTGCAAAACTTGATAGAGCTAATCTAGGATCGCTTACTTTTAAATATAATACGCCCTTATTGATCCCAGTTTTAAATTTATTTGATACAATTATTCGAGCACCTCTTTTAATTGCATCATTTATAAAATTATTTCCATTAAATTTACTACCCTGTATTGCAAAAAATATATAATTTTTTTTTATTTTTTTTGAATTAAATTCAAATCCATTAAAACTTTTATTATTAAAATCTTTTTTAAGATTTTTAAAAAAACTTTTTAATATCATTGTGATATTTCCTAATATTTTATGGCTAAAATAGGCCCGATTTTTTCAATTATATTTTTGGCAACCTCAACAGAAGTCCAGCCAGCAGTATTAAAAGGTGTACCTATTATCTTCCTTTTTTTACCATCATTATATTCATAAATATAAGTTTCACTCAATTTTGGTTCATCTAACAAAACAATTAAAACATATTTTGGAGAAGATATTGGAAAAATTGAAGCAAAAGTATTTATTTTTTTTTTAGAATATTTACCCTTTATAGATTTTTGAGCTGTTCCTGTTTTTCCAGCAATTTCATAACCAGCAATATTTGCTAAATTAGCTGTGCCCTGTTCAGATGTTACAATTTTTCTCAATATTTCATTAATTTTATTCGAATTTTCTTGTGTAATTATTTGCTCACCTCTTTTTAAATTTTTCTCTTTTTTAATTAAAGTTGGTTTTATTTTATATCCACCATTTGCAATTATTGCATAGGCTTTTGCAAGTTGAAGTGGTGTGGTTGTTATACCATGACCATATGCTGATGTAGCTAATTTACATTTTCCCCATTTAAACGGAATTGGATTTCCAACTTCATCAATATCAAATTGTATTTTATTTAATAAATCTAAATTTTCTAGAAAATCTTTAAAATTTTCTAAACCGACTTTCTGAGCAATTTTGATTGAACCAATATTTCCAGATCTAATCAATATTTCTTCTGCAGTAAGACTAGATGGAATATCCATATCATATTCAGAGATTGTCCTTCCCGCACATTTTATTTTTTTTGGTAGATTTTTAAAAAGGGTATCTTCTTGGATAACATTTTGTTGAAGTCCAGCAGCCAGTGTAAATGTTTTAAAAACTGATCCAAGTTCATAAACACCTTTTGTGGATCTGTTTATAAATTTTTTATCGGAAATATCTTGTCTTTTATTTAAATCAAAATCTGGTATAGAAACCATCGATATAATCTCACCGCTGTTAACGTTCATTAAAATAGCTGTACTTCCATAACTATTAAAAATTTCTTGAAATTTTAACAATTCCTCTCTTATCAAATATTGTATTTCAGTATCTAAAGAAAGTTTTAATGGCTTGTTTGAAGTTGTTAATTCATAGTCAAAAGATTTTTCTATACCAGACACACCATTATTATCTGTATCAATCTGTCCCAATATATGACTGAAAAGATTACCGTTTGGATAAACACGAGCAATGTTTTCTTCCTCTTTAAACGATTTTTCTCCCAGTAATTTTATTTTTTCTAGTTTTGCTGGAGATATTTTCTTTTTGACATAAAAAAACTTTTTTCCGTTGATTTCCTTTTCAAAATTCTTGTCAGGAAATATTAATTTTAAAGAAATTAATAATTTTTCTTTGTTAATTAGTTGATTTGGATTTATGCCCAAATTAGTCACACGCACTGTTTTAGCAATAATATTTCCATTTCTATCCATGATAGACGCTCTATATTTTTCTTTTTCTTTTAAAGTTTGAGTTTGGTTTGTTTTTTTAAATCCTAGATAGATAGTTTTAGACGTAAAAATTATTGTAATTATAAAAAAGATGAAGAAAATAAATGATATACGTTCAAAAGATATTTTTAAATTTGATCTATTTGCTTCAAATTTGAAATTTTCGTCAATAATATTATTCATTATTAAATTTAAAAATTTTTAAATCTGTAATTTTTTTTTTTTTTAATTCTTTATCAAAATATATTTTGGAATATTCCATCAATTTATTTGGTGATGTAAGATAGTTGTAATCAAATAAAACTAACTCATAAATATCATTGAGAGCTCTGATATCTTCTTGAGTTTCAAAAATTTGTTTATCAAGTTTTTTTGTCGAATTTTTTGTAAAAGCAGTTGAAATTATGAGAATAATAATTGGGATAAATAAAAAAATTTTTTTATGCATCAAAGTTCAAATTTTCTATATCTTTTAAGTATTTAAAATTACTAACAAATTTTTTAAAGTTACATCCATTCTCTAATTTGTATGCAAATCTAAGTTTTGCGGATCTTGAGGGAGGATTAATATTAATCTCACCGGATGATGGAACTATTGGTTTTTTTTGGGTTAAATTAAAATATTTTTTAGTTGAAATACTTTTTGGTAAATATCTAGAAGAATTTTTTACTTCTGAGTATTCTTTAAAAAAAAACTTTACTATTTTATCCTCGATAGAATGAAAAGTAACAACTGCTATTACTCCACCAATTGGCAAAATATTATAGGCTTTTATTAAACCATATATCAGCTCTGTTATCTCTTTATTAACAAAAATTCTAAGTGCTTGAAAAACTTTAGTGGATTTATTTTTTCCACTTTTCTTTTTTTTTACTCCTTCAATTATTTCTACTAAATTTTCAGTTTTAATTTTTTTATTTTCTCTTAATTGCGTTATTTTTTTTGAAATTGGTTTTGCATATTTTTCATCACCAAAATACTTAAAAATTTTATAGAGACTTTGTTGGCTCATTTGTGAAATTACATCATCACAAGAAAAATCATTTAATCCCATTCTCATGTCTAGTTTGCCTTTACTATTAAAAGATATGCCTCTATTTAGGTCAGAAATCTGATTTAATGAATATCCAAGATCAAAAATAATTGCTTTAATATTATCTTCCTTTATTTGGTCAATATCTGAAAATTTTTTGTTATAAAATTTAAATCTTTTTTTATACTTTGTGAGGAATTGATTAGCTATACTATTGACAGAATTATCTCTATCTAGTGCTACTATTTTATTTAAGTTATTCTCTAATATTTTTTTTGAATAACCACCTGCACCAAATGTGCAATCGATAAATGTGCCACCATAAAGAGGGGAAATAATACTAACTAATTCGTTTAGTAATACTGGAAAATGTTTTTCCAGATTTATGGTGGCATTCATTTATTTTTTTGAAGACCATTAATTCTTTTGTCTTCTCAAAAATGCTGGAATTTCTAAATCTTCTTCTTCGTCAGAGTTTATCTCTTGTGGTGAAGTTGATAACTCCTCGTTAGCATCTGAATTAAATAGCTCTGGAGTATCATCATCACTCAACTCAAAATTCTCCAAACCGTTATTTTCAGATACTTGCTCATCTATATTGTTTTCAAATTCAGAGTTTATTGAGCTAGCTACAGGTGCTTCATTTTGCTCTAAATCTTCACCATTAATATTGCTTGATGACTCATTTGCATAATTAGTATCTATACTTGTAGAACTAAATTCTTCATTTTTCTCTTCTTCCTCTATCTTAAGAGCATTAGCTCCATTAGTAATAATTGAATTATTATTTGTAAATTGGAAAGATTGAGTTGATGCAGAATTTGAAAACTCAGAATAACCTGGATTTCTATTTTGAATTCTATGTACCATGTTAATTACTGACTTAGGCTCAGGTTGTTGTCCATCTAATGCAGTAGCAACGATTGAAACTCTCATTAATCCATCTAAACTATCATCTGTTATAGCTCCTATAATTAATTCTGCCTCTGGATCGACTTCGGCTCTTACTTTATTCACAGCTTCATCTACTTCAAATAATTTTAAATCTTTACCTCCAGTTATATTAACTAAAAGTCCTTTTGCCCCTTTTAGAGAATAATCGTCAATCAATGGATTATTAATTGCTGACTCAGCAGCTTTGACAGCTCTTCCTTCTCCTTCAGCTTGACCTGTGCCCATCATAGCTTTGCCCATCGAACTCATAACAGTTTCAACATCAGCAAAATCAAGATTTATAAGCCCTGGTCTAACCATTAAATCAGTTATACTTTGAACACCATGAAGCAAAACATCATTTGATAAAGCAAAAGATTCTTCAAAAGTTGTTTGTTCACTTGCAATCTTGAATAAATTTTGATTTGGAACAACTATAATAGTATCAACATGTTTTCGAAGTTCTTCTAAGCCTTGTTGAGCTTTTCTCATTCTTGAGGGGCCCTCATATAAGAAAGGAAGGGTTATAACCCCGACTGTTAAGATATTAAGTTCTTTTGCAGCTCTAGCAATTACATGAGCAGATCCAGTTCCAGTCCCACCACCCATTCCGGCTGTAATGAAAACCATATTTGAACCTTGCAAAATATTAACGATTTCATTCAAAGACTCATCCGCAGCAGCTTGCCCGATATCTAGTTTCGCACCTGCACCTAATCCTTTAGTTAAATTTAATCCCATCTGTATTTTAGTTTGAGCTTTGCTTAACCTTAAATCTTGTGCATCTGTATTTACTGCAATAAACTCTACACCTTGTAAGCCAGCATCAATCATACCATTAATCGCATTTCCTCCAGCTCCTCCAACTCCTAATACTAGAATTCTAGGTTTCAGCTCTTTTATGTCTGGTGTTTTAAAGTTTATTGTCATATTTCTCCCCTTTTAGTTATTAAATTGCTTTTCCCATTTAAGACTTGCTCGATTAATATTAGATTTTTTTCTAGCGTTTGCCCTAAATTTTTCAAAATATGTTGGTTCCCAAATTTGAAATGTTTTGCCTTGACCAACAAATAACATGCTATTTTTAATTCTTGCATGTTTTAATAATTTTGGATTTATTTGAACTCTACCCTCGCTATCAAATTGTAAATTTATACTCTCTGATAATATAGATGTTGCAAAATAATCTTTCTTTTCTTCAAATGGATTTAATGTGTCTATTGCATTAGATAATTTTTCAATTCGGTCTTGTGGCCATGCCTCAATACATAGATTATTAAATGATGGGTAACAAATTATTCCATTATAACCTATGTTTGATAAATATGATCTATAGGATGAAGGCACTGAAACCCTTCCCTTTTTGTCCAATTTGTTTTCGTAAGTTGATAAAAACATAAACCATATTATCCTAAATTTGGGTTTTTATGGGATATTATGGGTTTTATTGTCTAGCGTCAATAGTTAATATTATAGTAATCTTTACTTAAGATTTTGTAATTTTTGGGAATTATTAATTGAATTGCCAGATAAACTATAAGCCGGGTTCTGTCATTTAAACTTATCATTTATCTAGGCTTTAAATCACTTTAAAGCTCAAGCAACTAACCCAGATGACTAGCCAAAGACTGCTTTTAGTTATTTCTAACAATGTCATCTCTACTCAGTCTTGCTCCCAGTGGGGTTTTCCATGCGCTAGTTGTTACCAACTTAGCCGGTGTGCTCTTACCACACCTTTTCACCCTTGCCTTGATAAGGCGGTTTATTTTCTGTGGCACTATCCCTAGGGTTTCCCCTGCCAGCCATTAACTGGCACTGTGTCTTTGTAGAGCCCGGACTTTCCTCTTTAAAAAATTAAAGCGATAAGTCATTTATCTGGCAGGTAAGAAATATTCTTTTTTCCTTAAAATTCAACTATTTTTAATTCAATTAAATCAAGGATTTTAGAATCGCGTATGATTCTTGATCGACTGTACTACTAATAATTTGTGGTCTAAATCTTCTTTGAAAATTTTTATATATCTTAATCTTCTCGTATGATTTATTTGTTGATTTATAACCAAACTTAAACAGTAATTTATAAAATTTTTTGCTGTCATTTAATTTAATCTTCCTTAATTTTTTGCAATGTTGCTCACTTAAATTATGCCACAAGCATATTTTATTTTTATAAAGTATTTTCCAAGGGAATTTTTCTCCAGGATCTTTTTTTCTTAAAGGAGCGATATCTGAATGCCCTAAAATATTTTCCTTTTTTATTTTATATTTTTTTTTTAATTTTTTTGATAAACTGATAATTGATTTAATTTGACTTGGACTAAAATCTTTATATCCATATTCATGTCCCGGATTAGATATCTCTATACCTATTGAATTTGAATTTAGGAACTTATCTTTTTTCCATGACGAAATTCCAGCATGCCAAGCAATGTATAAATCAGGAACAATTTTAATTATTTTGCCATTTCTCTTGATAAAATAATGACAGCTTACTTCAGTATTATTATTTGTAAGCCTTTTTATAGCTCCTTTCTCAGATTTCATTCCTGTATAATGAAAAATTAGGTACTTTAATTTTGAAAAACTTCTTTTTTTTAAATTAAAATTTGGGGAGTAATTTATCGACATTTTTTCAACATTTTTCTGCATAAATTAAAACAATTTATCTTTATATTAATATCAATTATACTATAAATGTTTTATGAACAAATTCCTTTCAGTTTTCTTAATTCTGGTAATTTCATCTATAAGTAATCCAGCATACTCCGGGGATGATGGAAAAATCAAGTTAAATGGAAAAAAAGATAATGGGTATGTAGAAGTTAAAGATTGTTTTGAAAAAGCTAATAGAGGAATTTTTGCATTCAACCAAATATTAGACAAAGTGATTTTTAAACCACTAGCAAAAGGGTACAGAGTGTTTCCTCAACCTATTAGATCAGGAACAAGCAATGCATTAAGCAATCTTGGTAATGTTGTAACTATACCTAACAATGTACTTCAAGGACAATTTAAAGATGCGGGATTAAATTCTGCCAGATTTGTTATAAACTCAACTCTTGGAATTGCAGGAATATTTGATGTTGCTTCATATTACGGTATAAAAAAACGCGATAAAGAAGACTATGGACAAACATTGGGTGTTTGGGGTGCGGGACCTGGTTGTTATTTTGTTTTGCCAGTTTTGGGCCCAACTACTGTAAGAGACTCAATCGGATCAGTTGTTAATATTATTGGTGGAGATGCATGGTATAATGTTACTGTAGCTAATGACACTCAATATTTTTCTGAAGCAGATTATTATGCATCAAGATTATTAAGTGGAGTTGATTTTAGAGCAAAAAATTTAGAGTCATTTGAAAGTCTTGAAAATAGTTCCGTTGATCTGTATGCATCAGTAAGAAGTCTTTATTTACAAGACAGATATAGAAAAGTTAGAAATATAGATAAAACTACCGATACACTAAGCGACGACGACTGGGAAGAACTAGATACTCAATAATTTTCATCAGATGAAAATCCTTAAATATTTAATTATTTTTTTATTTTTTACGAATTTCTCTAATGTGTCTTTTTCAAAAGATCCAAGCACTTTAATCAACGAAATAGTTGATGAAGCAGCATCTGTATTATCTAGTGAAGATCCTGTCGAGTCAAAAATAATTAAATTAAATGCTATTGCAGAAAGAAGTGTAGATATAAATGGAATAGGTATGTACACTTTAGGAAAATATAGAAAATCTATTAATGAAGAGCAAAAAGCTAAATATCAAAAATTATTTAGAAGTTATTTTTTAAAAAGTTTTTCAAGCAGATTGGTTGATTATACAAATCCAAGAATTAATGTAGTGTCGCAGAAAATAATTAATGATAAATATACAATTGTTAATAGTGTATTAGAGGCAACGTCAAAGAGACCTCAGGTAAAAATAGATTGGAGAATTTATACAAAAAATCCTGATAGACCTTTAATAAGGGATCTAATTGTAGAGGGATTAAGTTTAGCAAGAACACAAAAAGAAGAATTTAATTCTATAATCCAAAATAATGATGGCGATATAAATGCATTGTTCAAAACGCTTGAGGAATTTTTAATTAAATAATTAGTAAAATCCAATTTCACTTAAGCAAATATCTGATTTAAAATCATCAAAACCCGCAACTAACCCAACTGATTTTATATTCTGTCCCAATATACTTTTTGGTTGATAGAAATTAGATTTTTTAAATTGTTCAAATGGAGCACGAATTTCAATCCAATTTTTTGTAGTGGTAAAAGTATAGCTATAATATTGCCATGGAGCTAATGTTAAACCAGTTCTTAAATGAAGGTTATATTTTTTTTCATTGCCATAAACTTTTACATATACTCCATCATAGTCTTTACTATTAATTTCAGGACTTAATTTTGTCCTCATTTGTATAAATCCACCATTATTTTTGGTGGATACATCTCCTGTCATTCTATAGCACGATACTCCATCAACTTTCTCAACTATAAATTTTCCTGTTGATACACCTCCCATAACTTGATCTGTAATAAAATTCCACTTTTGGGATTGATTTGTTATTTTGGGGTTTTTTAATTTATCTAAAATCATATCATCAGAAAAAGTCTTGTTTTGACATATTAATAATAAAATTAAAAATATTATTTTTTTCAAAACAGAGCTACTTTTTTTTTGCAAGTTGTTGAAGAAGATAAATTTCTTTTTCTGTAAGATTATTTTTTTCCTCTTTAATTTGGTCCTCTAAACTAAACAAAGTAATTAACGAAAAAAAAGACACTAAACCAGTTAATAAAATAAAATAAATTGAGCTCAAATTAACAATTACAAGTATTATAAAAACACTTGTCCATCCAATAAATATTCCTCTTAAAATTGTACGATGACTTTTTAGATCAGGTATTTTTATAAACTGTATAAATAAAAGTATTAAAAGAAGCATTATTCCTGAGATAGATACACGCAACAATACCAATGTATCTAATCCACCTCCATATAACTCTCGATGAATTAGATATGCAACAACACCTTTATAAGCAAAGTAAAGAAGGATAGTAAAAGAGACAAATATTGATACAAAGTATGATATTTTAGGTTTAATTTTTATTTTAAACTTCATTTTATTTACAATGATAATACAGTTTTTAATTAAATGTTAAAAAACTATAATTTATAAACATTGATTTTACTTGATTTGGTGGGCCCGCCAGGACTCGAACCTGGGACCAATACATTATGAGTGTACTGCTCTAACCAACTGAGCTACAGGCCCAAAATTGAATACTTAATTATACCATTTTTTTTATGTTATCAATTAAAGATAATTTTGTAATGGTGGGCCGTGTTGGTTACGCTCCAACTACCCCTGCAATGTCAATGCAGTACTCTACTATTGAGCTAACGGCCCTAACTTTCTAGAAAACTTTTTAATTGTTTGGATCTACTTGGATGTTTTAGTTTTCTAAGAGCTTTTGCCTCTATTTGTCTAATTCTTTCTCTTGTTACTGAAAACTGCAGCCCAACTTCCTCTAATGTATGATCGGTATTCATACCAACTCCAAACCTCATTCTTAGAACTCTTTCTTCTCTTGGAGTTAGAGTAGATAATATTTTAGTAGTTGCCTCACTTAAATTAGATTTAATTGCTTGTTCAAGTGGAGCCAATGCTTTTGTATCTTCAATAAAATCACCTAAACTACTATCTTCCTCATCCCCAACTGGCTTCTCTAGAGACACTGGCTCTTTTGAAATTTTTAGAACTTTTCTAACCTTTTCTAAAGGCATACGTAATTTATTAGCTAACTCTTCTGGTGTTGCTTCTCTGCCAAATTCACTGAGTATTAATCTTTGAGTTCTAACAATTTTGTTTATAGTTTCAATCATATGAACTGGAATTCTAATTGTTCTTGCTTGATCTGCTATAGATCTAGTTATTGCTTGCCTTATCCACCAAGTAGCATAAGTTGAAAACTTGTAACCTCTTCTGTACTCAAATTTATCGACAGCTTTCATCAATCCGATATTTCCTTCTTGTATTAAATCTAAAAACTGAAGACCTCTATTAGTATATTTTTTTGCTATTGAAATTACTAATCTTAGATTAGCTTCAACCATCTCTTTTTTTGCAATCCTAGACTCTTTTTCGCCTTTTTGCACGCGACTTACAAGCTTCTTGTATTCTGTGACCGAAATTCCAAGTTTATTACTTATTTCTACTAATCTGTCTCTGATATTTTTAAATTCATTTTTATTTTTTTGAAAAAATTTTTTCCAAACATCGTTTGTATCTAAAAATTCTTTTAAATTTGGGTTAATCTCATTACCAATATAAAATTTTATAAATTCATCTCTAGATATTTTTGACTCGATAGCAAGTCTAAGAAGATTACCTTCAAGCGAAATAATTTTTTTATTTTCAGAATAATGTTTCTGAACTAATTCCTCTAATACCGATGGAGATAATTGTAGAGATTTAATATTCTCAAGTATGTCGTCTACAATTTTTTTATAGTTCTTTTCTTTTGAAGATGAAAATTTTTTCGAATTTAATACACACTCAAGTTTCTCTTTTTGATATTTGATAAGTTTATTATATTCTTTTGTTAATGTGTGCACGGTTTCAAGAACTTTTGGTTTAATTTCTGTCTCCATTGCAGCCAAAGTTGGATTAAACTCATCATCAGAACTGTTAGTTTCTTCAGAAGATTGTTCATCATCAGTTTTTTTTTGTTTCGAACCATTATTATTCTCTTCATCATCCATGTAATTAGTATCAATATCAATTATTTCTCTAACTAGTATTTCATCATTTTGAAGTTTAGTATCCCATTCAAAAAATTGTTGCGCAGTTATAGGACTTTGGGAAAGTGCATTAAGCATTACATCTTTTCCAGCTTCTATTCTTTTTGCTATAGCTATTTCACCTTCTCTAGATAACAGCTCAACTCCGCCCATCTCTCTAAGATACATTCTTATGGGATCATCACTTTTTTCTAAAGTTTTTCCTTCCTCTTTTGAAGAAGCATCTTTTTTTCTTAATATCTTATAATCGGATTTTTTTTCAACGAGTATTATATTCTCGTCAAGAATATGCATGAATGCTTGTGCTAGGTTATCACTAGATAAATTTCTTTTCCCTAGTGATTTATTTAATTCCTCATGAGTAATAAATCCTCTGTGGATTCCTCGACCCATTAATCTTGCAAATGATTTTGTAATAATTCGTTCCACAGTTTAAAAGTTTGAAGGTCTTATATAATGTCTAATACAAAAAAATCTATGTGATTTTTTTAAAATTTAGTTGATTTTTTGTTGTTTTTTCAACTCTTTTATCTCATTAAATGTGCTTTCGCTCATATCTTTTAAAAACTTCGATTCTAATTCAGATATTCTTTGTTCTAATTCATAATTTTTAAGATCTTGTATAATCTCAGTCAGAATTTCTAAAATTTTTTCATCATCATTTAAGTTCTTTGAAATAATATGTTTAATTGAAGCATAATTCATAACTCTGTTAACTAGAATTTTATCTACATTTAATTTTTGTAAGTCGAGGTTTAATAAATTTTCCGATTGGTTTAAAATTTCAGCGAATAATTGTTTATTTTCATCACTATATAATTTGACGTTATCTATTATATGAATATTTTCATGAATTAATTTTGGTTTAGCGAGTAATATATATAAAAATGAAAATTCTTTAATTTCAAACGATTTTAATGATTTCGTCTCATTATAATAACTTTTTGTTTTAGCAAGAGATTTTGGAAATATTTTATAATTTTTATTAAATTTTGAATTAATATTTGGAGTTAACTCTGAAACTTTTTCAAGAAAATACTCGAGTGTATATTTTTTTACAAGACTGTCTTTAATATTTGATGCAATTTCTCTTAGTTTTTTTTCAAAGATTGCTCGCGAGCTAGGACTTTCAGATGTTTGACCTATATAATGTTCAAAAATAAATTTATGTATAGGTATAGATTTTTGATTTGAAATTTCTAAAAATTTATCTTTACCAAATTTATTTATGTAATTATCTGGATCTAAATTATCTTCTAAAAGTAGGAATGAAATTTTTTTGTCAGGTTTTAATTCATCAATAATATTCTCTGCTGCTCTCAATGCAGCTTTATAACCGCTTTGGTCGCCATCGAAGCATATAATTATATGATTATAGAATTGATTTAAAATTTGTATTTGTTTACTTGTTAAAGCAGTTCCTAAATTTGCGACTGTATTTTCTATACCATTTTTTGATAAACCAATAACATCCATATAGCCCTCGACCAAATAAACATCCTCTAATTTATTTGATAATTTTCTTGCTTTATCAAGATTATATAAGTTTGATCCCTTTTTGAAAAAAGGTGTCTCAGGTGAATTAATATATTTAGCTAAATTTCTATTATCGTCTACAATTCTTCCTCCAAAACCTATTATATTTCCTGATATATTATTTATTGGAAAAATTATTCTGTTTCTAAATCTTGAAATATATTTTTTTTTCTTTTCATCAAAATAAAATAGGCCTGTATCTTTAATAATTTCTTCATCAAAATCTTTTTTTAGAATTTCATAATAATCTAAATCCTCAGTTACAAAACCAAGATTAAAATTTTTAACCTCAACAACAGATATTCCTCTTGATTTAAGATAATTTTTTGCGTTAATTGAATTTTCATTTTTAAATAGTTCTTTTTTATAAAATTCAGAAAAATTACTACATACAGATTTATATAATTTCCATTTATTCTCTCTTTCCTCATCTTGTTTTGAAAAAGTATAAGGTTGCATTCCTGCAAGATTTGAAAGCATTTTGACTGCCTCACCAAATCTAAGGTTTTGGGTTTTCATTACAAAATCAAAAATATTTCCATGCTCACTTGTGCTAAAACAATGGTAAAATTCTTTTTCATCATTAACTGTAAATGATGGAGTTTTCTCTGTTTTAAAAGGTGATAAACCAACGAACTCCTTACCTCTTTTTTTGAGTTTAACTGTTTTAGAAACAACTGTTGAAACTTTTAATCTAGTTTTAATTTCGTCTAAATATTCTTTTGGATATTTCATTAACTATTAAGTAAATTTTTAATAATCTGACCTGCCTTCGAAAAATCAATTGTATCAGCATGGTTTTTTTTCAATTCACCCATGACTTTACCCATATCCTTTATTGAAGAGGCTCCAGAACTTTTTATAATTTCTTCACATATCTTTTTTGTATCTGCCTCAGATAATTGTTTAGGCAAATATTCGGATAAAACATCAAGCTCCCCTTGTTCAATTTCTAATAAATCTGACCTGTCATTTTTTTTATATATTTCAATTGATTCGGATCTTTGTTTGATCATTTTTTTTAAGAGTTTTTTTATATCCTCATCGTCTGTCTCCTTTTTATTTGGGCCAGATCTGTTGTTAATATCTAAGTCCTTAACTCCAGATAAAATTAACCTATAAGTTGATATCTTATTTTTATCTTTTGATTTTAAAGCATTTTTGTAATCGTTATCTATTTTATCTCTTAAGGACATATTAGAATGTACTTCATAGACAAAATTGTTCAAAAGAAAAAATTGTATTATTAAAAAATTATTATAGATCTGTTGCGGATAAATACGTTTTATTGTATTAACCTTTAACTCATGAGTTGTAATTGACTTTAAAACGAAAAAACAAAACTTCATATCTCTCTAATTTTAACACAGCTATTTTAGCTCTTGAAAATAAATCAGTCTTTAAAGGGATTGGACTGGGATATATAGGAGAAGCAACCGGAGAGGTATGCTTTAATACCTCTTTAACTGGTTATCAAGAAATCATATCTGATCCATCATATGCAGGACAGATAATAAATTTTACATTTCCACACATTGGAAACGTTGGAGCTAATAAAGAAGATATAGAGTCTGATAAAATATGGACAAGAGGAGTTATTTTTAATTCAGAGATAACAAGTCCTTCTAATTATAGATCTCTGCAAAATTTAGATAAATGGCTTAAAAAAAATAAAATAGTGGGCATAACTGGTCTAGATACTAGAAGTTTAACAAATTTTATAAGAGATAAAGGAGCTCCAAAAGGAACAATATCAAACAATAAAAATGGTAAATTTAATATTAATAAACTAATAAATAAATCAATAAAATGGCCTGGTTTAAACGGAATGGATCTTGCTCAAGAGGTCACAACTAATAAAACTTATATTTGGAAAGGATATAGAACTTGGAAAAAAAATAAGGGCTATGAAAAAAATAATAAGAAGAAATTTAGGGTTGTTGCAATAGATTATGGAATTAAAAAAAATATACTTAGGTATTTTTCTGATTTTGATTGCGAAGTTAAAGTTGTTTCCTGCAAGGAAAATGCAAATAATATACTTAATCTAAAACCTCATGGAATTTTTTTGTCAAACGGTCCTGGAGATCCCGCGGCAACAGGAAAGTATGCAATTGATATAGTAAAAAATTTAATTAAAAAAAATATTCCTTTATTTGGTATATGTTTGGGTCATCAAATTTTAGCTTTAGCACTAGATGCAAAAACAAAAAAAATGAAGTTGGGTCATAGAGGTGCAAATCATCCAGTAAAAAATTTAATTACAAAGAAAGTTGAAATTACAAGTCAAAATCATGGATTTGAAGTTATTAAACAAAGCTTAAAAAAAAATACAGAAATAACCCACCTATCATTATTTGATAATTCTATAGAGGGAATAAGATTAAAAAATAAACCAGTTTTCTCAGTCCAATATCATCCTGAAGCTAATCCTGGACCGCAAGATAGTAAATATTTATTTAGTAATTTTATTAAAGACATAAAAAAATATGCCAAAAAGAAAAGATATTAAAAAAATTTTAGTGATTGGAGCTGGACCAATTATTATTGGTCAAGCTTGTGAATTTGATTATTCAGGAACACAAGCGTGCAAAGCATTGAAAGATGAAGGTTATAAAGTAATATTAATAAACTCAAACCCAGCAACTATAATGACTGATCCTGGTGTTGCTGATAAAACCTATATAGAACCAATATCTTTAGAAGTGCTAGAAGAAGTCATCAAAAAAGAAAGGCCCAATGCTATTCTACCGACTATGGGTGGTCAAACTGCATTAAATCTTGCAATTAATGCAGAAAAAATTGGTTTGCTTAAAAAGTATAAAATTGAACTTATAGGAGCTAACTCTAGGGCAATAGCGAACGCTGAGGATAGAAAAAAATTTAGAAAAAATATGTCAGATATTGGTATCGATTTACCAAAATCAGAGGTTTTGAATAAATTTTCAAATGCGAAAAAATGTTTAAACAAAATAGGACTACCTGCAATTATTAGACCTTCATTTACTTTGGGAGGATTGGGTGGAGGAATTGCAAGAACATCAAAAGATTTTTTTAAGATTGTAAAAGAAGGGATGAACGAGTCTCCCCAAAATCAGGTTTTGGTAGAGGAATGTTTGGATGGATGGAAAGAATTTGAGATGGAGGTTGTTAGAGATAAAAATGATAATTGTATAATTATCTGCTCAATAGAAAATGTTGATCCAATGGGAACTCATACCGGTGACTCTGTTACAATAGCTCCAGCATTAACATTGACAGATAAAGAGTATCAAGTAATGAGAAATGCATCTATTGCTTGCTTAAGAAAAATAGGTGTTGAAACTGGAGGTTCAAATGTTCAATTCGCCATAAATCCAAAAAATGGAAGAATGGTAATTATTGAAATGAATCCTAGAGTTTCAAGATCATCTGCATTAGCTTCTAAAGCAACAGGCTTTCCCATTGCAAAAGTAGCCGCAAAATTAGCAGTTGGTTACACTCTAGATGAACTACAAAATGAGATAACAAAAGTAACACCAGCTTCTTTTGAGCCAACAATTGATTATGTTGTTACAAAAATCCCAAGGTTCACGTTTGAAAAATTTTCTGACACAGAAGCAATTTTAGGTACATCCATGAGGTCAGTTGGCGAAGCAATGGCAATTGGAAGAAATTTCAAAGAGTCTTTTCAAAAAGCTCTGGTTTCACTTGAAACTGGTTTGTCAGGATTAGATAATATTTTTAACTATTCAAAAAAAGAAATTCTAAAAAATTTAAAAATTAATATTCCAAACAAATTACTTCTGATTGCTGAGGCTTTTAGAAAAAAAATTTCTTTAGATCTTATATATAAATTTTCAAAGGTAGATCCTTGGTTTCTAAATCAAATTAAGGAAATAGTTGATGAAGAAAAAATATTAAGTTTAAAAGGGCTGCCCAAAACTTTTGAGGAATTTAATAGAATAAAATCAATAGGCTTTTCTGACAAGAAGATCTCACAATTAACTGGTCAAAAAGAAACAATCGTCAAATCAAGAAGAAAAGGGCTAAAAGTTATTCCTGTCTTTAAGAAAGTTGATACTTGTGCTGCTGAATTCAAATCTTTCACACCTTATATGTATTCTACGTATCAAAGAAATTTTTCTATTAAAACTGAATGCGAAGCTGAGCCAAGTAATAAAAAGAAAATAATAATTTTAGGTGGAGGACCAAATAGAATTGGTCAGGGTATAGAGTTTGATTACTGCTGTTGTCAGGCTAGCTTTTCTTTAAAAGAAGCAGGTTTTGAAACAATAATGATAAATTGTAACCCGGAAACTGTTTCTACAGATTATGATACAAGTGATAGATTATACTTTGAGCCTTTAATTGAAGAGTATGTTGAGAATATAATTTTAAAAGAAAAATCAAAAGGAAATCTAATTGGTATTATTGCACAATTTGGAGGACAAACTCCTATCAAATTAGCAAAATTTTTAGATGAAAATAAATTACCTATTTTAGGGACACAATATAAATCGATTGATCTTGCAGAAGATAGAGACAGATTTAGAGAGTTGCTTATAAAGCTTAAATTAAAACAAGCCGAAAGTGGAATAGCCTACAAATTCGATCAAGCTGTTAATGTTGCTGAAAAAATTGGATTACCAGTAGTTGTGAGACCTTCTTATGTTTTGGGAGGAAGGGCTATGGAAATTGTTCATGACAAAAGTCAATTGAAACAATTTATTAATGAGGCTTTCAAAGCATCAGAACAAAATCCAATCTTAATTGATAAATTTATCGACAATGCAATGGAAGTGGATGTAGATGCAATTTCTGACGGAAAAGATGTTTATGTTGCTGGAATAATGCAACATATTGAAGAAGCTGGGATTCATTCTGGAGACTCAGCATGTTGCTTACCGCCAGTATCAATAAAAGCAAACCTTTTAAGAGAACTTAAAATACAAACAAGAAAATTAGCTTTGGCTTTAAAAGTTAAAGGATTTTTAAATATTCAATTCGCAATTAAAAATGATGAAATTTTCGTAATTGAAGTTAATCCTAGAGCAAGCAGAACTGTTCCTTTTGTTTCAAAAGCAAATGGTATTCCACTTGCAAAAATTGCATCAAGAATAATGTCTGGGGAAAAGTTAAGTAAATATAAATTAAAATATAAAACCAATAAAAAATTTGCTGTTAAGGAAGCAGTATTTCCATTCAATAAATTTCCAGATAGTGATTTATTACTTGGTCCTGAGATGAAGTCTACTGGTGAGGTAATGGGTTTTGATGATGATTTTGGAATGGCTGTTGCTAAAAGTCAAATTGCTGCTTCAAATTCATTGCCAACTAAGGGTATGGCATTCTTATCAGTAAAAGACTCGCATAAACAAGAAATAATCGGTGTTGCACAAAGATTGATAAAACTTGGATTCACACTTTCTGCAACCAAAGGAACTTCAGAGATTTTAAAACAAAATGGAATGAAATGTAAAAAAATTAATAAAGTGAGCAGTGGTAGACCACATATAGTAGATGTTTTAAATTCTAAAAAAATATCTTTGGTAATAAATACTGGAGGTGGAAACTCTGAGCACAGAATTAGTGATGCAAGAGCATTAAGAAGAGGAACTCTTGCAAACAAAATCCCTTATTGTACTAATATGTCCACAGCCTATTCATTCTTAGAAGCAATAAAATCTTTAAAAACTACAAAATTAAAAGTCAAATCTTTGCAAGATGATTAATTTTAATTAACTTTCCAATCTGTCTCGAATGTAACGTAATTTACTTGAAGACATCTTCTCTCTTTTACTATTTCCTTTTTTTCCATACCGTGCCAAGTGTTAGGTCCACTTGAAAAGAAATAACCATAATTATCCTTATAAGGAACAGTTTTTGCTAATTTTAGATTTTCATCATAAAAATCTGTGCCTAAATCTTCTTTTTCATTATGTTTGTTTACGAATAATAAACATGACATCAGTTTCTCTTTAATATCGCAATGTGGTTTTAACCAGAATCCTTTTCTATCACAGATAACTTCAACTCTTACATATGAATTAGAAAGATCTTTATTGATCATTTCTGAAATTTTTTTGTAAGTTGATGGATTTTGAAGTTCTTTGATAAATTCAACAAGATTAGGAAATTGATTTGAATTTTCTTTTGTCACAAAACATCTAAATTTTAATGCTTTACCTCCGTCTGATATACCCTCTCTAAACTTACCTTCACCTCCATCAATTGCTCTAGTACCGTCATAGTTTAAATTATGTTCTATAGGGTTAGCTATATCAGCGTTTACAATTTCCTGAACTTGGCCGTCAGTTAATGGTAGATTTAATTCCCAATGTTCAAAAGGAGTTTTGTGATTTGACGAATTTTTTAATATTGAATTTAAAAATGCCATTATAATTGAATTTTATCTTTAATGATATTTGCTACTCTATTCGTTTCATCTAATTTTTCATAGTTCCAATTTTCTAATTTTTCTCCTAATTCTCTAACAATTTTCATTTCTTGAAATAATTTTCTAAAATTTTTAAATCTTTTATCGCTTTTTTTAGGTGGAATAGTGGCAATATAAATTGGTTTACCTGTTAAAGCTGACTCTGAAATCATAGAGCTTGAATCGCACGTAATAACTATATGTTTTGATATTGCAAGCGCACTTAAATAGGCCTTTTTATCAACACCATCTAATACTAAATGATCATTTCCAAAATATATTTTTGCATGTTCTATAGTTCCCTTTGGCGTTCTCATTGAAGGAATGACTACTAAATTAAGATTATTTTCTTTAACTAAATAATTTACTTTTGAAAAAATTTCTTGGATATTTCTGTCTGAATAATCATAATACTGGGTAGGACCACCAATTATTAAAGAAATTATATTTTTATCCCTCAATTTGCTTGAAATACTAAACAAATATTCTTTGTCTTTTTCAATTTCTTCATTTGTTAAATAATGAATAGCTCCTTTTGTTTTTAATACATTATGTCCATCAAGATTATCGTGCTCTGGCACAACAACTAAATCAAAATTATCAAGTTTTATCTTTGGGTTTTGAATATGAATGTTAAATACTTTTTTCTTTGAATT
The DNA here is from genome assembly GCA_902588975.1 of uncultured Pelagibacteraceae bacterium. Classification (GTDB taxonomy): domain Bacteria; phylum Pseudomonadota; class Alphaproteobacteria; order Pelagibacterales; family Pelagibacteraceae; genus Pelagibacter. The sequence goes on from CACIRJ010000004.1 coordinate 71,722, forward strand.
TTTTTTTAAGAATAATGATGGAATAATACTTTTTCTTCCACATGAAATTATTAAATCAACATCTTCGTATTCAATTTTTTTAAAAACTGAGTCGGATATTGGAGTGAATTTTGGCGGTATAACTTTCCAGAAACCTTTTGTTTCAACTGTGTGGTGAGAATAATTTATATCTAAAGCTTTAGCCAAACCTTCTACTTGGCTAATCATCCCATGCATACCTTCTGTTAATAATATACCTTTCAATTTAGTCATTAATCATTATATAGCTTTCATATGAGTGAAAATCCAACTAAACACACAAAAGTGTTAATAATTGGGTCAGGTCCCGCTGGATATACAGCAGCAATTTATGCTGCAAGAGCAATGTTAAAACCAATATTAGTTCATGGTATGGAACCTGGTGGCCAATTAACAACAACAACTGATGTTGAAAATTTTCCTGGATTTAAAGATGTAATACAAGGGCCATGGCTTATGGATCAAATGAAAAGTCAGGCAGAAGTAGTTGGAACTGAAATGATACAAGATCATATTGCATCAGTGGACTTGAAATCTAAGCCATTTAAAGCTGTTGGAGATAGTGGTCAAATTTATGAGGCCGACTCAATTATTATATCAACAGGAGCTCAAGCAAGATGGTTAAATATTGATTCAGAACAAAGCTTTAGGGGTTTTGGTGTATCTGCATGCGCAACATGCGATGGATTTTTCTTTAAAGACAAAACTGTAGCAGTTGTTGGGGGTGGAAATGCTGCGGTCGAAGAAGCTATGTTTTTAACTAAATTTGCTTCAAAAGTTCAGCTTATTCACAGAAGAGATAGTTTGAGAGCAGAAAAATTACTTCAAAAGAAATTAATGGAAAATAAAAAAATTGAAATAATTTGGGACTCTGTTGTTGATGAAGTTATTGGGGATAATGATCCTAAAAATGTAACTGGATTAAAAATTAAAAATGTTAAAACAAATAAAGTAGATGAAATAAAAATTGATGGATTATTTATAGCTATAGGACATGATCCAGCAACTTCTTTATTTAAAGACCAACTAGAAATGGATAAAGAAGGATATTTAGTTACAAAGAATGATTCGACAGAAACCAATATTCCAGGTGTATTCGCTGCTGGAGATGTAAAAGATAAAATATTTAGACAAGCAGTAACAGCCGCTGGAATGGGATGTATGGCCGCTTTAGAGGCTGAAAAGTTTCTTTCCCACGATTGATTATATTCCAATAAAATTGATCTAGAATAAATATTTGAATTAAAATATAAATTAATTAAATGGAAAATATCGTAAAACAAATCCAGCTTGTCGCTTTAGTTATCATTTTAGTTAGTACAGTGATTGCTTTTGGGCAAGAGATGTATCAGATGATACTCGTGCAAAGGGTAACTTTAGCAGATCTGCTTTTACTTTTTCTATATCTTGAAGTGCTTGCAATGGTTAGAGTTTTTTGGGAAAGCCAATCAATTCAAATTACACTGCCGTTATTTATTGCTATAACTGCACTTGCTAGATTTATTATTTTACAAGGAAAATCTCTAAATCCAGAGATATTATTATATGAAGCTGGTGCGATTGTTTTAATTGCTTTAGCAATTGTAATTTTAAGATTTAGAAATTCTTCTCTAATTGGACTAAATAAAAAAAAATAAATTTATCCTAAATCTTCACAAAACTTTTTAATTCTAGCCATTGCTATTTTAAGTTTTGCCATTGAAGTGGCATATGAAATTCTAAAATATCCATCTAAACCAAATGCTGAGCCCTGAACAGCGGCAACATTTTGTTTTTCTAAAAGCTTTTGGACAAAATCAGTATCTTTTTTAAGTTTAGTTCTTTTGTTTAAAAGTTTTTTACAATTCGGAAATACGTAAAATGCACCATTAGGTTTCAAGCAGCTGATACCATTAATATTATTTAAACTTTTTACAACAAAATCTCTTCTTTCTTTAAATGATTTTGCTCTATTCTTAATAAAGTCTTGTTTGCCATTCAAAGCTTCAACAGCTGCTGCTTGACTAATTGACGATGGATTCGAAGTAGACTGAGACTGAATTTTTCTAATTGCAGAAATTATTTCTTTTGGTCCAGCCGCATAACCAATTCTCCAACCAGTCATTGCATAAGATTTGCTCACTCCATTCATAGTTAATGTTCGAGATTTTAATTTTGAAATTTGAGCAATAGTAAAAAATTTAAAATTATCATATTTAACATGCTCATAAATATCATCGCTCAAAATGTGAACTTTTTTGTATTTGATTAAAACCTTAGCTAATTTTTGAATTTCTGATTTGCTGTATCCAGATCCGGTTGGATTAGATGGAGAATTAAGGATTATCCATTTCGTTCTTTTTGTAATTGCAGCTTTTAATTTTGCAGGTGTAATTTTAAATCCATCTTTTTCATCACATTTTACTATTTTTGGTTTTCCTCCTGCTAGGAGAACCATATCTGGATATGAAACCCAGAATGGCGCAGGAATAATAACTTCATCCCCTTTATTTAAAGTTGCCATAAAAGTATTATAGAGAACTTGCTTCCCTCCAGTTCCAACTGTGATTTCGTCTAGTTTATAATTTAGTTTGTTTTCTCTTTTAAATTTTTTTAAAATTGCTTTTTTTAATGCTGGAGTTCCATCAACTGCAGTATACTTTGTATCTCCGTCTCTTATTGCTTTAATGGCTGCATTTTTAACATTGATAGGAGTATCAAAATCTGGTTCCCCTGCCCCAAGTCCAACTACATCTTTTCCTGCAGCTCTTAATTCTCTTGCCTTTTGAGTAACTGCAATAGTTGGAGATGGTTTAATTCTTTTTAAATTATTAGATATTATGCTCATTGAATTATGAAATTATTCAATTACGTTGTTTAATATATGGAGAATACATATCAAGACTTAATTACAGACATTCAGAGTAAAAATCCAAAAATCGGTGGAAAACTCGAAGGTGGAAAAAAATTCAAAATAAAGTCAGATTTTACCCCAGCTGGTGACCAGCCAGATGCAATTAAAAAGCTTGTCCAAGGAGCTAAAAAAAATGAGTTTAATCAAGTATTATTAGGAGTAACTGGATCTGGAAAAACTTTTACAATGGCAAAAGTTATAGAAGCTACAAATAGACCAGCATTAATATTGGCACCAAATAAAACTTTGGCAGCTCAACTTTACGGTGAGATGAAAACTTTTTTTCCAGATAACGCTGTTGAGTATTTTGTATCTTACTATGATTATTACACTCCAGAAGCTTACGTTCCAAGATCAGATACTTACATCGAAAAAGAAGCTTCTATAAACGAGCAGATTGATAGAATGAGACACTCGGCAACAAGATCTCTTCTTGAAAGAGACGATGTTTTAATAGTTGCAAGTGTTTCTTGTATTTATGGTTTGGGATCAGTTGAAGCTTACAGCAAAATGACTTTAACTCTGCAGAAAAACTACGAATATAATAGAGAACAAATAATAAAATCTCTTGTTGCTCTTCAGTACAAGAGAAATGATCAAAATTTTTTTAGAGGAACATTTAGGGCAAGGGGAGAATATTTAGAAATATTTCCATCTCATCTAGAGGATAGAGCATGGAGACTAAGTTTATTTGGTGATAAACTTGAGAAGATTGAAGAATTTGATCCTTTGACAGGAGATCAGGTTAGAGATCTTAGTCTAGTAAAAGTTTATGCTAATTCTCATTACATCACTCCTAAACCGACTGTAGAACAAGCAATTATAAAAATAAGAAAAGAATTAGAGGAGACTTTAAAAAAACACAAAGCAGAAAACAAATTGTTAGAGGCGCAACGATTAGAAGAGAGAACTAAATTTGATTTAGAAATGATTGAGGCAACTGGATCTTGTGCGGGAATTGAAAATTATTCAAGATTTTTATCTGGTAGAAAACCAGGAGAGCCACCACCTACTCTTTTTGAATATTTTCCTGATAACACATTAGTTTTTGTAGATGAATCTCATGTTACAGTTCCCCAACTTAATGGGATGTTTAAGGGAGATAGATCTCGAAAAAGCACATTGGCTGAATATGGTTTTAGATTACCATCTTGCATGGATAACAGACCTTTAAAATTTGAAGAGTGGGATTTAATGAGAACACAAACTGTATTTGTTTCAGCAACTCCTGGCCCGTGGGAATTGGAACAGACTAAAGGTAAGTTTATTGATCAAGTCATAAGACCTACAGGCTTAATTGATCCACCAGTTGAGATTAGACCAGCTAAAAATCAAGTAGATGACCTTATGCATGAATGTAAAAGAGTAGTTGAAAATAATTATAGAGTTTTGGTTACAACACTTACAAAAAAAATGGCAGAGGATTTAACCGAGTATCTTCATGAAAATGGCATAAAAGTAAGATACCTTCATTCTGATATAGATACACTTGAGAGAATAGAAATTATGAGAGATCTGAGAATGGGTGTATTTGATGTTCTAGTTGGAATAAATTTATTAAGAGAAGGTTTAGATATTCCAGAATGTGCTTTAGTTGGAATACTAGATGCTGATAAGGAAGGATTTTTGCGATCAGAAACTTCACTGATTCAAACAATAGGAAGAGCCGCAAGAAACGTAGATGGAAAAGTTATTCTTTATGCCGATAAGGAAACAAAAAGTATAAAGAAAGCAATTAAAGAAACTGAAAGAAGAAGAAAGATTCAATTAGAGTACAATAAGAAAAATAAAATCGACGCTAAGTCTGTAAAAAAAGAAATAAGTGATATTTTAGAAAGTGTTTACGAGAAAGATTACGTCAAAATAAGCGAAGGTTCCAATATTGGCGGTAACCTTAAAAAACATTTAAAAGGATTAGACAAAAAGATGAAAGAGGCTGCATCTAATTTGGAATTTGAGGAAGCTGCTAAAATTAGAGATGAGATGAGAAAACTTCAAAGTACTGAATTAGAAATCACTTTAAACCCTAAAATTAGACAGTACGATGTTAAAAATAAAATTTATCCTAAAGGTAGATCAACATTAGGTATGCCTGGAACAAGAGTCACAAAAAAAAGAGATAAAAAATGGAAGCACGGAAGATAATAATAACAGGGGCAGCAACTCGAATGGGGGCTGCAATAGCTAAAAAATTATCTGGACCAAATATTGAAATAGTAGTGCATTATAACAAATCTAGATCAAAGGCAGAAAATCTTAAAAAAGATTTAAATAAAAGTGGTGCAAAAATTTATTTAGCAAAAGCAGACTTAACTAAAGAAAATGAAATAGAAAGATTAATTAAATTTTCAAAATCAAAATTGAGGTATTTTGATTGTTTAATAAACAATGCTTCTTTATTTGAGAACGATAAAATTAATAATTTCACATCAAAAAGTTGGGAAAGCCATTTAAAAGCAAATCTTAAAGCACCAGCTTTATTATCAAAGGGTTTTGCTAAAAATGCTAGAGGTAAAAACAATAATATTATTAATATAATTGATCAAAGAATATTTAAATTAACACCATATTTTTTTTCATATACATTAAGTAAAACTGGTCTTTACACCTTAACCAAAACTAGCGCTATGAGTCTTGCCCCAAATATTAGAGTGAATGGAATTGCTCCAGGCCCAACTATTAAAAATAAAAGACAATCTGACAAACATTTTAAAAAACAATACATGGCAACACCTCTTAAAAGACAAACAGATGTTCAAGAAATCTGCAATGCTGTTGACTTTTTTATTAAAAATAGATCTATTACTGGTCAAGTTTTAGCTATTGATAGTGGCCAAAACTTAAACTGGCAAACTCCAGATATAATGGGCGGTAAGGAATGAAAAAATTAATAATTACAATTTCAATATTTTTTACATTAATTTCTTTAGCGAAAGCGAGAGAATGCATATCTGGAGATATTAAAGGAGATGCATTTATTTATAGTGATGGAAAAAAGGTAACTGTAATAAAAGGAACTGATATTCCAAATCCAGAAAATAAAATCATAATGATTTATAATACAGGAGGATGGAAAGTTGAAAAGAAATGGGGAATATGTAAAGATTTTCTTCCAAAATATTTAGGTCAAATATCAGGAACTAAAATTAAAGGTAAAGAATTAGTTCTAATGCTTAATGGAAGGTTACATAAAGCAGGTGGAGATGATGGATATGGATGTGGATGGAAATTAAAAGGTGCATTTCACAAACCTTGGTATGATTGTATTTTAGAAAATTGGGGAATAAGTAAAAGAGCTAATGTAAATAAAGAAATAATTGATGAGCTGGTTTCAAAAGGAACCCCAAGAAATCAAATATTTATGTCTGGATTATCTTGTGGAGGTATAGATACTCTTAGACACAAAGGTCTTTATCCAAAGGACTTTAATTCAACTATTTCATTCATGCCTAATTGTTGGGATAGAAATCCAAACACACCAATTAGAAAAATGCAAATTGATGAACTAAAAAGTTTTAAAAGAATAGATGCTCTAGTTTTTCATAGCCCTGTAGATGGTGAGGGAGATTGGCGTAGTAATAGTATCTGGATGAAAAAAGATTTAGGAAATATTCCGGGTATAAAATGGATTGATACACCTGGCCACACAAATAGAAAAATTTTTGTTAATGGGAAAGATTGTAAAGTTAAGGAAAAAATGAAAGGTGGATGGGAAGAGGCCTGGCCAGAAGGTAAAGTAAAACTTACAAGTGAAAGAAAATTTGTAGTTCTAGATAAAAAATTAAAGAAAGAAATGAAAAAGAGTGCTGCAGGCCATCAACTTGTTACATATAGCTGTTTTAGTTATTACCATCCAGAAATTATTAAATTTATTGAGTCTAGAATATAAATATGAAAAAAAATAATCTCAAAGTTATAAAAATAGATAAAAATAAAAGCCTATTTAATTATGAAAAGAAAGTCTTAATTAAAGAATTAGTTTTAGATTTAAAACTTGGTTATTTTGATTTTGAAAAAGAAAAGCCTCAAAAAGTAAAATTTAATTTAGAAGTAAATTATCAAGATAAACAGCCATCGAATGATAAAGATATTAAATCGATAGTGAATTATGCTAAAATAGTAAAATTAATTAAAAAACTAGTAAAAAACAAACATTACAATTTTCTTGAAACATTGGCAGAAGATGTTTTTGACGAGCTATTCAAAGATAAAAGAATAGATAAAATTACTCTTCAAATCGAAAAATTAGAAATAATGAAGGATTGTAGCTCAGTTGGGATCCAAATTTCTAAAAAAAGAAGCCATGATCAGCTCTGATATAGGTAAAGAAGTAATTAAAAAAGAATTGCCCTTGGTTCCTAAGCTGCCAGGTGTTTATAGGATGCTAAATTCAAAAGGAGAAATTCTTTATGTGGGTAAAGCAAAAAACCTTCCAAATAGACTTAAAAGTTATGTTTCAGAGAAAAATCATATCATTAGGACTGAGAGAATGCTCTCTCAAACAAAAAGGCTCGAAATTACTACTACCTCAAATGAAAGTGAGGCTTTACTTTTAGAGGCAAATTTAATTAAAAAGTTTAAACCAAAATTTAATATTTTACTAAGAGATGACAAATCCTTTCCTTTTATTTTTATAGGCGACAAAGATAAATGGCCACAAATTAAAAGGCACAGAGGAAAAAAAGGCAAAGAAGGATTTTATTTTGGACCATTTGCATCAGCTGGATCTGCAAATTGGACTATAAAAATGATTCAAAAAATATTTCATCTCAGAATTTGTGATGATACTGTTTTCAAAAATAGAGAAAGACCCTGCATTCTTTATCAAATTAAAAGGTGCTCAGGACCTTGCGTTGGGTACGTAACTGAGAGTGATTATAAACAAACTGTTGATGATGCAATTGAGTTTGTTTCAGGTAAATCAAGAAAAATTCAGAAAAGCTTATCTAATCAAATGGAAAAGGCTAGTGAAGATTTAGACTTTGAAAAAGCAGCAATATTAAGAGATCGAATTAAATCATTAAATATTATCCAATCTTCTCAAAGAATTAATGAGGCGAATTTAGTCGAAGCAGATGTTATCGCGGGATATAAAGAGTCTGGAAAAACTTGTATTCAAGTTTTTTTTTATAGGTCAAAACAAAATTGGGGTAATCAAGCTTTTTTTCCAAAGCATGATCCAGAAGAAAATCTAAGTGATATTATTAATTCTTTTGTCTCTCAATTTTATGAAAATAAAAGTGTGCCTTCTTCAATAATTTTATCGATTGAAATTAAAGAAAAGGAATTAATTGAAAAAACACTTACACAAAAAGAAGGTAAACAAATCACAATTACTGTTGCAAAAAAAGGGACAAAACTAAAAGTTATTAATCAAGCAATAAATAATGCAAAAGATAGTTTGAATAGAAAACTTTACGAGAGTCAGAATAATAGAGATCTCTTTGATGCAGTATCAAAAAAATTCAATCTTGAAACTAATATTAATTTAGTCGAGGTTTACGATAATAGCCATATTCAAGGCACAAATAGTGTGGGCGCTTTAATTACTTATGGCGATGAAGGGTTTGTTAAAAAAAGGTATAGAAAATTCAATATAAAAATTCAAAAAAATGCTCAAGATGATTATGGAATGATGAAAGAAGTTCTTAACAGAAGATTTAAAAGAGCAGTTCAAGAGAAAGAAAATTATTTAACTTTTCCTGATTTAGTTTTAATTGATGGAGGGAAAGGTCAATATTCAGTTGCAAGAGAAGCGATGAATGAGCTTGGTCTACATGAAATTCCTATTGTTGCAATAGCAAAGGGTAAAATGAGAAATAGTGGAAATGAAACATTTTTTCATAATGGAAGAGAGTTCAAGTTTGAGAAAAATGATCCAACATTATTCTTTTTACAAAGACTAAGAGATGAATCCCATCGATTTGCTATAAGTGCTCATAGAGCAAAAAGAAAAAAGGGCATAAGCAAATCATTATTAGATCAAATTGATGGTATTGGATCTATCAGAAAAAGGGCATTATTAAATCATTTTGGTTCAGCCAGAGCTGTGGAATCAGCTAGTTTAGATGAAATAAAATCAGTTGATGGAGTTGAGGAAAAAGTTGCAAAAAAAATATATAACTTCTTTCACGAATGAAATTTAAAATACCTAATTATTTAACAATTGGACGAATAATAATTGTTCCAATATTTGTTTTTACATTCTACCTTCCTGGATTTTACGGAGACGTTATACCATTTGCTCTTTTTTTAATTGCCTCATTTACAGATTTTTTAGATGGCCTTTTAGCGAGAATGTTTAAAGAAGAGTCTAAACTTGGTGAACTTTTAGATCCTATTGCAGATAAAATTATTGTTGCAACTGCGTTAATTTTATTAGTAATGAACCAAACAATAAAAAATTACGAAGTTATTGCAGCTATTATAATTCTAACAAGGGAAATACTAATTTCAGGACTAAGAGAATTTCTGGCGAAGGGAAAAATAAAACTTCCTGTATCTAATTTAGCAAAACTTAAAACATTCTTGCAGATGTTTTCAATTGCAATACTTCTGACCGGGGAAACTGGAAATAAATTAATAAATTTTCAAGATTATAATGCTCAAACAATTGGCATCATTATTTTATGGCTATCAGCGTTTTTAACACTTTATACTGGATATGATTATCTTAGAAAAGGAATAGACCATGCAATATCTGAAGATAATAAGGATTAGGCAGCTTTTTTTTGTCTAACTAACTGATCAAAACTTTTTGATAATCCTAATATAACATCACAAATTTTGTATTTATGATCTGCTATGCTTGCAACAGGTGTTATTTCAGCTGCAGTGCCAGTTAAGAAACATCCATCAAAATTACCTAGTTCATCTGGAGAAATTTTTCTTTCATGAACTTTAATATTTTTTGATTTAGCTAATTCAATTACGGCTTGTCTTGTAATACCATTTAAAAAAGAATCTGGTGTTGGTGTATGTAATTCATTATTCTTATCTTTAAAAAAAATGTTTGCACTTGTTCCT